>JBKPCG010000093.1:0-12895 GCA_046727255.1 Acidobacteriota bacterium
GAGTACAACTGCCGAGGCCGCGGCGGAGCCGGTTAAACGTAGCTCCGGTAGCAACGTGAATCAAAGAGCAGCTGCCATTTTGATCTCAAAGAAATCGACAGCGGTTCCGATCCAGACTAGCCATCTCCAGATTACCGACAGAGAAACAGGGGCAACGATCGCCGAACTGAGCAACTACGAAGTGCGAAACCTGCGACGAGCCGCAGATTACGGTGACGACGAGGCTGCTCTGCTATTGGGCATGCTGTATGAATTGGGACGCGGCTTCCCTCAAAGTTGCAGCAACGCAGCCACATGGGTGACAAAAGCTGCCGAGAATGGCAACGCAGCCGCGGAATACAATCTCGGACTCCGGTACAGGGATGGAGACGGAGTGGGCGCCAACATCCAACAAGCAGAAAACTGGCTCCGTAAGGCGGCGGCGCATAAGAATTCGAACGCGGGGCGCGTGCTCACTGAGCTACCGTCGCAATAACCAGGAGAGTCCGTCGGAAGGATCGTGGCGGGTCCGATGCAAGCCCCTTTCCTTTAGGGTAAACAGAGGACGACTAGAGTAGATTCGCTCTCCAAGATCAGGTTGCTATAAAAACGGAGCCATCAGTTTGCGAACCACCAACGACAGCATCACCCGAGTAGCCCCACTGATGATCATACTCAGCCCGACCAAGGTACCTATTACCCATATAGCCTGGGCTCAGAAAATCCGCTATTCCTCCGAGGCGGTTTGTGGAACCCTTCAAAACGAAACAAAAGGAAAGAAAAAGCAATAGAAAGAAGCTATTTTCCTTGACAAGAGAATTTGGACAGCAGTAAAGTTCACTCACTTTTGCAAGCGTTTACATTCAGAGCGAATCTTGGATTGGTGGGGTGCGAAATCCTGACGGGCAAAACCAGACGTTACGGGGGGGGAATTATGCTAGGTGGCAAGTTGCGGGTTGCCATCGCGGCGTGCAGTCTTCTGACATTCTGCTGCGTGAGTCCACTATGGGCTCAGTCTCCGGCTCGGTTGAACGGTACCGTACTGGATCCGAGCGAAGCCGCGATTGGCGGCGCCCAAGTCAGCTTGACGAACGCGGACACCGGAGTGGTTTCAAAAGCGACATCCAATTACAGTGGCCAGTATGTCTTCCCGTTCGTGCTACCGGGTACCTACACCCTGACCGTCGCAAACTCCGGTTTTAGGGCGTCGAGCAAGGCAGTCGTCCTCCACGCCAACGACCACGTCGATGTGAATGTCACTCTCACTGTGGCCACCGCAAATGAGTCGATACGTGTCAGCGCCGAGGGTGCGGCGGTGCCGACGACGGACTCGGGTCAGCGATCCGAAACCTTGAACAGCCAGCAGATTCAGGCGTTCTCCACCATGAGTCCGAATGCTGAGGAACTGCTGAAATTGCTGCCTGGAATTGTCCTGAACGGAAGTGCGGGGTACGGGAGCCAGTTTAATTCCCACCTCGTGAGCTCTGGCAACAACGGCATCGAAGGATTCAATGTCAACGGAAACCGGTCTGACGCCAACACCTTCAAGCTCGACGGCGGCAACATGGACGATCTGACCGGCAACAATGGCAGCAACATCTACCCCAACACGGAGTTCATATCCGAGTTGACGGTAGAAACCAGCAACTTCACGGCAGACCAGGGCGGCAGCCCGGTGTTGGTCACTGCGATCACGAAGTCCGGAACGAAAGACTTCCACGGCGAACTGTTCTGGACCGGACGAAACTATGCCCTTGACGCCAACGATTGGAGCAACAATTCTGCCGGCATCGGGCGGCCGCACTCCAAGTTTAATTATCCCGGTTTTTCCATCGGAGGGCCGGTTCTGCTCCCGTGGACAGACTACAACCGGGGGAGCAATAGGAAGCTTTTCTTTTTCTTCGGCGCCAATTGGGCCAGGCAGATGCCGGATAACGGCACGCAGCTGGGCAACGTGCCATCCGAGAAAATGCTCAGCGGGGACTTCAGCGACATCGTTTTCAGCCCAACCTGCAATGATGCCCGCGCAGCTGGAAATGCATCGAATACTACTTACCTGAACCAGCCCTGCCAGATCACCGATCTTGCCACCGGACAGACACTTGATCAGCAGGGGGGCATTCTGACCGGCTTCACTCCCAGCGGCGTTGGGCTGCTCAAGTCCCTGATGGGTCCGAAACTGGCGGGTCCCAACTACAACGACCCCAACGGCGTGTGGAACTTTGCCGGCCATCCACTCTTTCCCCAGAATGTGACGCAGTACGTGGGCAGGTTTGATTGGGATCCCTCGGACAAGGCGCGCATCTTCGTGCGTTTAGGGCGCCAGGATGAAACGCAATTCTCACCGTGGTCGGAGTATTCCGGTATCAACAGCACTTGGACCTCGAGCGTTCCTGACCCGACTCCCACGATCCAGCAATATCATTCCCGTTCTTTGAACGTGAACATGGTGAGTTTGTTGAGTCCGAATCTGACCAACGAGTTCGTGTTCAACGTGAACGTGCTCCGTCAGCCCAACGCCTACCAGGATGCCAATATCCTCAGCAAGGAGTCCCTGGGTGTCACCTTCAACGGGCTCTTTCCGAGCACGAATAACTACCCCCTTGTTCCACAGATCATTCCGGCATTCGCGATGTGTGACAGTTTCAATACTGGCGGTTGCGGCAACGCTCCCGGTGAGGGGCGCTGGGGGGCCAGTAACCTGGTCGGTGCGGGCAACTTCTACAAGCAAACCCAGTTTGAATTCGGGGACAATCTGACCAAAGTGGTAGGTGCCCACACTTTGAAGTTTGGCGCTTTGATTGGCCGCGCACGCAACGATCAGAACCTTAGCGCACAGACCCTGGAGGGTGCGGTGGTCACTTCTCCGTGGGCAGGTAACACCACTGGAGACCAATACGCCGACATCTTGCTCGAACATTTTTCCAGTTACGAGCAAGCGAATCACGATGTTCGCGGAAACCTGCGCTCATCCATTTTCGAATGGTTCGGCCAGGACAGCTGGAAAGTGAACAAGCGGTTGACGATCGAGTACGGGGCGCGCTGGACCTTACAAGGGCCGTGGTACGAGGCCAGAGGCTTAGGATCAACCTTCGACCCGCGTGCCTACACTTCGGACGACTCATCGAGTCCGTACGATGGTGTTCGCACGGCGAGCTGTAAGAATCCCGGACAATCGGATGTGCCTTTGTGCGGGACGATTCCTAAAACCATCCTACCCTACGGGCATCCTATTACCCAGCCGCGGTTTGGTTTTGCGTGGGATACGTTGGGGAGCGGTAGGGCTGTGCTGCGGGGAGGCGTTGGGGTATACACGCAGCGCGACCCGACCAACTCGGGCTTCGGCGCAATCATCGGTCCGCCCAACCTCTTCTTTGCGTCGATCTGTTGCACGTACAACAGTCTGAGCGCGATTGAAGCCGCCAACCCGGGTGCGCAGGGATCTTTTAGCTACACGCAGAGCTCGGCTGTATACGACCCACGAGATCACCACGTACCCACCGTCTATCAGTACAACCTCACGCTGTCGTCGGCCCTCCCCCATCACTTCTTTGCCGAGGTCGCATACGTCGGCAGCCAGAGCCGCCACTTGGTGCTCGAGCAAAATATCGACTCGATCCCGTACGGCACTCTATGGACCCCGGGCACACACTTGGTTCCCCTCGAACTGCAAGGCGCGGAGGGGACGGTGGCCCCATATACCCCCTTTGCGCAAGTCTCCCAGATTCAACATTCCGGCAACGCGAACTACAACGCTTTGCAGGCGACCCTGAGGCGCCAGGCGAGCCGCACACTCGACTTCATCGCCAGCTACACGTACTCGAAGGCGCTGGGCGATAGCGATCAGTTTCAAACTCTGGTGGCCAATCCCTTCAGTACGGCGGGGTCCCGTCACGTCCTGAGTTTCGATCGTACTCACTCCTTCGCAATCGGTTATCAATATTACGTTCCGAGCGGGGCGCGCGGCGCTTTGGGGAAGTCGGCGTTCGCCCGGGGTGCCTTGAACGGTTGGATGCTCTCAGGGATTACGCGCGCGACCAGCGGCGGGCCAATCGCAGTCAGCTCCAGCGTAAGGTGCGTGCAGTTAGACGACAACGGAGTCGGGGCCGACTGTCCCTCGCCCAGCACGCTATGGAGTAACTCCGACACCTGGTTTGGCACCAACGCGTGGACCTTCGCTTTCCTGCCAGGCACCAACGGCAATCCGTCGAATGTTGGCATTTACCCGGCGTACAGCTGCGATCCCAAAGCCAATCACGGAGGAGTGAACACTTCTTTGATTAATGCGAGCTGTGTGGGATTGCCGGCTTTTGGTACGCAAGGTGCGATCAACCCGCCCTACATGAAGACTCCGGGATACCTGAACTTTGACATCGCCCTCCAAAAGGTATTCAAGATCGGTGAGACCCGGCACCTGGACGTTCGGGTTTCGTCGTTCAATTTCGTCAATCGGGGCCAGCTCATCAATCCGCAGGCGGTGGCCGGTTTTGACTGGGTACTGCCATTCGGAGCCACTGATCCAAGCCAGGGCCACGCGGTTCTCACGAACGGGACCGGTTCTTGCACTGGCGACTTTGTGCCGTTGGGTTACAGTTGCCTAAAAACTGGTCACCGCGAACTGGAGGCAAGCGTCAAGTTCTTTTTCTAGTTTTTGGCAGTCCGGCGGGCCGTTCCCCCGCACGGCCCGACTCGTCTGACGCGCAGTATGCGGTTATCATCGAAGACGTTGAATCCGATGAGGCGGCCGCCGCATATGCCCGCGTGTCATGGCGACTGGCAAAAGCTCCTCGCCCGGCGTGTACTGACCGCCGTCTTCGTGCTCTTGCTGAGTGGTCCGGTTTGGGGGCAGTCCCGCGGTGTTCCGCGATTGGGCGCGGAAGCGGAGAAGGCAGAGGCTGCCGGCAATGTCGACCGAGCGTTGGATCTCTACGCAAAAGCCCTAGCAGCGACCTCCGATTGGACTGAAGGTTGGTGGAAATTCGGTGGCCTGCTCTATCAGACGCATCGGTTTCAGGAAGCAGGGCAGGTTTTTGGACGGCTTACACGGCTATCACCGAACAACTCGCTTGGTTTCGCGCTCCTCGGTTTGTGCGAATACGAACAGGCTGACTGGAACAACGCTGGCCTGCATCTCAACAAAGCCCTGAATCGAGGCGGGCTGCCGTCAGACATCTATCGCACCGCCGCCTACCACCTTGGCCTTGCGCTCATGCGGCAACGAAACCGGGGCGGAGCACTCCTCACTCTCAAACTTCTTTTTCATCAAGCTCCCGACTATCCCGGGCTCACGCTTGCCTTGGGTGCAGTTGAACTTAATATGGAAGAGCCACCGGTTCCGGCTTCTCCCGCATTTCCCGCCGCGCAAATTGCCGCCACGGCGGCGGTGGCCGTCCTCGAAGTGCGATCGCAAGATGCAGAGAAGGCGTACCGCGATCTGCTAGCCCAGTTTCCAAATCAGTCTTTTGCTCATCTGAGTTTTGGTCTCTTTCTGGAGAGCCATCATCGCGACGATGAGGCGATGGCGGAATTTTCGGCAGAGACCAAGGTGAATCCGACCGCCGCTTCCCCCTGGCTCTGGCTGTCGCGCGTCGCCCTCGCGCGACAGAATCCCCAGGCTGCGCGTTCGTATGCTCTCCGTGGCCGAGAGCTCGATCCGAAAGACTCGCTTTCTTTCTTGCTGGAGGGCCGAAGTCTGATGCTGGAGCGTCAATGGGAGCAGGCACTGCTTCCGCTTCGGGAAGCGGAAGACCGTGAGCCACAAAGTGCCGAAGTGCACTACGCGCTGGCGTCAGTCTATGCAGCGCTTCATCGTAGTAAGGAGGCGGACAGACAACGGCAGTTGTTTCTCAAGACGTCCGAACACGTGGACACGGCCGAGGAGGGCGCCAACCGGTGAAGACGCTGGTTCTCTCTCTTATCGTGTGTGTGTTTGACGCCGGACTCCGTGCTCAGTCTGCCGCCGCCGACAGCCCGACGGCGAATGCTTGCGCGTATGCTGATCGGGCGGCTGCTGCCAGCCAATGGGAGTACGCGCGCAGCTTGTACCGCGCCTGTCTCGCGTCCGGGCCACCGCGTTTCGAGACCTGGTCGAACCTGGGAATGGTACTGACCCGTCTGGGGCTCATGCCGGAAGCAATTGAGAGTTATCAGAAGGCGTTGGCGCTCAGCCCGCGAAATGCGAAAGTTGAATTCAATCTGGCGGTGGCCTTTGTAAAGGTCGGCAACTACAACGCCGCCGTCGAACATTTGGCTGAGCTGCAAAAGTTGGAGCCGGGCGAAGTTCGAGTGCAGGAGCTGCTGGCTTTTTCCTACTATCATCTGGGCCGCTATTCGCTGGCGGCGCGCGAAGCCGAGCGCGTTTACAAGTCGCATCCGGATGATGCAGGCAACGCCCTGATTCTGGGATCGGCTTTTACGCGGCTGGGCCTCTATGAAAAGGCGTTGCCGCTAATCACCTTTGCGCTGAAGTCCGCGGGGTCGGCCGAAGGACATCTCATCATGGGCGAGACGCTACTCGGGCTTCGTCTTTACCACCCGGCCATGGACGAGTTGGCGCAAGCCGCGGCGTTGCAACCGGACCTGCCGGGCCTACACTCTGCGCTGGGAGTAGGCAAGTCAGGGTTGGGGAATCCGGAGGGTGCTGTAGCAGAGTTCCAGAAAGCACTCGAAGCCGACCCCAACGACTATGACGCGAACTACTCCATGGGACGCTTGAAGCGGCTGGATGGGGACGTCAGCTCGGCGCGGAAGTTTCTGGATAAGGCCGAACAGCTTCGTCCGGGCGCTCCAGAAGTTCTCTTCGAAGTTGCCGCCATCGAAGTGAAGGCACATGAATATTCGAAAGCAGAGCCTCTCCTTAATAACGTAATTCAGCAACAGCCGGACCACGGCGAAGCCCATTTCTTGCTGGCGGAGATCTATCTCAAGCAAGGCCACCGGGAAGCGGCCCAGCGCGAACAAGAGACCTTTGAGAAATTGCGGAAAGAGCAGCAAGAGAAAAGTTCAAAGGAAGATGCCGGCAAAATTCCTGCTAGCGATACGGCTGCCTCGGCGCCCAAGGAACGATGACGCAGGGAAGTTCATTGCGGATCATCAAGATCGTCCAGCTTAGGACTGGCTTGCTCTATATGGTTTGTTGGCTGATCGCGACATCGTCCGCGGTCGGACAAGTCCAGAAGAGCCCTGCGCCTGCTCAAGACCTTACCCGGCGCGCCGCGGCTACACGCGAGAAGGGAGACGTTCCCGCCGCGATCAGCCTTTATCATCAGGCCTTGCTCAAGAATCCAAGCTGGCAGGAAGGATGGTGGTACTACGGATCGCTCCTGTACGACAACAATCAATATCCCCAGGCGGTGATTGCCCTGCGCCGGCTCACAACCTTGAGCACAAAGCTGGGTGGAGCGTGGGCCCTGCTGGGCTTGAGCGAGTATGAGACGCATGACCTGGCCCAGGCCCTCCAGCATCTGCGGCGCGCCAAGGATTTGGGGATCGGAGATAACGAATCGTTGGCCAACGTTGCGGACTATCACCTGGCCGTATTGCTCAACGCTCATGGAGAGTCGGACCAGGCGCGCTCCCTGTTTTCGACCTTGCTACTGCGGGGGGTTAATTCCGAAGACGTGCAGGTCGGGCTGGGCATGAGCCTGCTGCGCGTGCCGCTCCTGCCGTCCCAGCTAGATCCTTCCAAAGATGCGTTGGTTCACGACGCCGGGACTATAGCCGCGCTCCTGGCCAACAGGCAATATGAGAAGGCGGACGCCGGATTTCAGGACCTGCTCGCAAAATATCCCGGGACGCCCTTCGCGCACTACGCCTATGGCGCGATGCTGGCATCGCGGGGTCATGAAGACCTGGCCAAAGCCCAGTTCCGTGAAGAGACCACAGTGACTCCTGACAGCGCCTTGCCCTATATGGAGTGGGCGTTTCTCGAATCCAGGGCAGGGAAGTATCGCGAAGCTCTGCCCCTGGCACAGAAATCGGTGGAGCTCTCGCCGAGGTCGTTCCTGGCTCACTACCTTCTGGGCAACGCTCTTCTTGCCACCGGCAGCATTCCGACCTCTATAACCCAACTGGAAACAGCGCGCCGTTTGGCCCCGGACAGTCCCGAGGTTCGGTACAGTCTGGCCCGCGCCTACGCCAAAGCCGGCAAGAGCGTACTCGCTCGTCGTGAGCAAGCAGAATTCACCAGGCTCCAAAGCGGCAGGCAGAGAAAGCTCCGTGAGGGCGAGGAAATGATGAAGTTATCGCAGCAGGAGAACGCCGGCACAGCCCCCTCAGTTCCCCCTTCCCAATGATGAAGAATCTGTCACGTCGTGAGGTGTTGAGAACACTCGGAGTCGGCGGCCTGTTCGCGGCCGGCGGATGGCAAATGCGCACCAGGTTTTGGCGGTTGATCGAGCCTCAGCCCGTCGCCGCGGCCGAGCCATCGCTTTTCTCGGTCGTGCCGCCGAAGCAGAGTCGGATCACCTGGGTTCATGACAATGCGGCCTCCGTCGCCCACTACCTTCCTGAATCGATGGCCTCCGGATGCGCGTTCCTTGACTACGACAACGACGGCTGGATGGATGTATTCCTGGTCAATACGGGCCCTTGCGACTTCTTCCAGCCGGACGCTGGGATCCGGCCTCGAAACGCACTCTATCGAAACAATCGAGACGGCACGTTTACCGACGTGACCGCGAAAGCCGGACTCGAGGGTGTGGCATTCGGGATGGGAGTTGCCGTTGCAGACTATGACGGTGACGGATTTCCCGACCTCTTTGTTACCGCCTACGGACGGAACACGCTCTATCACAACAATGGCGACGGCACTTTCACCGATGTGACCGTGAAAGCCGGCCTTCAGGATCCCACCTGGTCCACGTCGGCAGCCTGGTTCGACTACGACAATGATGGCAAGCTCGATCTCTTTGTCTGCAGCTTTGTGGAGTACGCTGGCGACTCCAAGTATTTGTGCGGAAACAACCGGGTTGGAAAACACTATTACTGCATTCCGCGTCTTTTCAAGGGCCGCACCAGCAAGCTCTACCACAACAATGGAGACAGAACCTTCGCGGAGGTCGGTCACTTGACGGAGATTGGGAAGAAGCTGGGAAAGTCCCACGGCGTGGTGGCCACGGACATTAATAATGACGGCTGGGTGGATCTGTTCGTCGCCAATGACACCGAACCCAATTTTCTGTTTGTGAATCGCGGGGGCGGGAGATTCGAAGAAATCGGGTTTCCCGCGGGAGTCGCCTACAGCGATGCTGGACGGCCACGCTCCGGCATGGGCGTGGATTCGGCGGACTATAACAACGATGGCAAGCTGGACTTGTTCGTCGCCAACATTGACCACGAGTATTTTTCGATCTACCGCAATGATGGCGACAGCAGCTTTTCGGACCAGGCCAACGAGAGCGGAATCGGACCGGCCACACGTTTGCTGAGTGGCTGGGGTCTCAAGTTCTTCGACTACGACAATGACGGCAATCTCGACCTGATTCTGTCCAATGGACATCCGGACGACATGGTGGAGGTGGACTCGCCGGGCGTGAGTTATCAGGAGCCCTTGTTGCTATTTCACGGCGACGGCCAGAAATTTGAAAACGTAAGTGCGCAAGCCGGCCCCGCCTTCCAAAAAATGTGGTCGGCGCGCGGTTTGGCGGTCGGCGATTTTGACAACGACGGCGGGTTGGATGTCCTGATCAGCAATAACGGGGGTGCGCCGCTGCTCCTGCACAACGAAGTCGGCCGCCGTAACCATTGGGTTGGAATTCGCCTGATCGGCCGCACGTGCAACATTGACGGCGTGGGCGCCTGGATCCGGTGGGGCTTCAGCGGTCAGAAACGTTCGCGCATGAAGACCGCAGGCGGCAGCTTTCTTTCGAGTCACGATCCTCGCGAGGTGCTCGGGGTAGGGCAGGCTAAGCAACTCGACTTTCTGGAAATCCAGTGGCCCAAGCCCTCAGGAAAAACTGAGACCCTTACCGATGTGCCGCTGGATCGGTATATCACGATCGAGGAAGGGAAGGGCATCCGGCGGTGAGAGTCTCGTGAGACAGCGATGCAGAGTCGGTTCAACATGAACGGTTCCAGATCGCTTCCCGCGCGCCGCTCTCTGTCACCACGCTTCTACCTCCTGACTGGTGCCGTGGTCAGCATTCTGATGATTTCGCCGCTGTCCCAGCAGGTTCCCGCTCAGACCAAAGGCTCGCCGGTGCTTGACACGCGCAAGGGAACTGGTTTTCCGCCGCCGGGTTGGCTGGACAACACTTCTTCACCATCTATATGCATCTTTCGAAAATCCAGGTGAGGGAAGGCCAGAAAGTACGCAAAAGGCAGCCCCTGGGATTGAGTGGCGCTACGGGCCGCGTGACCGGGCCGCATCTTCATATGGGCGTCCGTTGGGAAGGCTCCTATGTTGACCCCACCAAGATGTTCGCATTGACTCTACCGGAGACAAACAAAGTTGTTCGAACTGCTGGCACCCAAAGCGTCAGGCGTAGACGATAGCGGGCGTCGCCAATGGCTACTCCCTCCTAGATCCGCCTGAAATTCTGAGATTCAGCAGGCTCATGGCGACGCCGAGTGTCACCATCCACAAACGGCGGCCCGTTCGGGTGGACGTTTCTTTCTGTAACGAAGGCGGTTCTACCATATAGGCAGCCCCACTTTACCTCTGCGGGGTATCGATTCAAGTCGGATCAGTTGCCCGTACTTCGTAAATCGCTTTTCACCATGTGCCACCGATGGGAAAACCAGTTTAGCAGTCGCTCCAGGCAACTGTTGAAACATCGCCTCTCTAACAACTGAGCAGCCGTCTTGATGGTGCCCATCCGCGATCGTCGAGAATGCCGTCGGAGAAGATCGAGAGTGAAGCCATAAGTCACGGAGCTTCCTCACGAGCGCCAGCCAAACCCACCAATGAAAGTGAGCATTTTGGACAACAGCAGCTATCCACTAGTCATCTAGCAAAAGCGAGGCAGAGCCGCGTTATTTCAATCAGGCGAACTGCCCTCCATGAGGAGATACCATGGCAGAATGCGAAGTTTGCGGAAACGACTACGACAAGAGCTTCGAAGTAATAGCGGCGGGTGCGCGGCATGTCTTCGATAGTTTTGAATGCGCAATCCAGGCCCTGGCCCCAGTTTGTGGACACTGTGCGTGTAGGGTGATCGGTCATGGAACCGAAGTTGGGGGGAAAGTCTTCTGCTGCGCTCACTGTGCCAAGACGGCGACCTCAGCTGACGTTAGAGACCGTGTGGCATAGTAGGCCGCGCTGGACAAGGGCCGAGATGAATACACAAGCGGCCTTGCTATATGAAAATCGCACTGATTGCGCCCCCCTTCATTTCGGTACCACCTGCGGACTACGGTGGAACGGAGTTGTTCGTGGCCCATCTCGCGGAGGGTCTGCGGAAGTCTGGCATGGAGGTGGTTGTATATGCGAATGGTGAATCCACAGTGGACGTAGAGCGTCGTTGGATCTTCGACCATTCCCAATAGCCGATCAAATCGCCGGAGCATGCATGGATCAAACAATTGAACCACGAGTCATGGGCCATACGGGATGCTCTTAGGGACTGTGAGATTCTCCACGTTCAGTCGGCCCAGGCGATTGCGATGTCCTGTCAGTCTAGCGAAAAGTTGTCGCAGCTTCGCGACACAGCCACAATGATGTATCTGGAAGTGGTGCAAAAAAACTATGGGAAAGCCGGGGAGCACTCGAAAGAGTTTTTTGATCAGGCTCAGCAAATTGCGAGTAGCACGGACGACCCCGGCCTCCGGAACTTGCTTCGCGACACGCTGGCGACCCGCGATCAGATCACGGCGGACCTGGCGAAGGGAGATGCCGCTGCCCTTTCAGCAATACAGCCGATCTTATCTAAGCTCGAACTGACTGCGAAGCACTGACATGTGCAGCGTGACTGTGCTCAACCATCCGCGACCACTCGGAGCGAACCCGCCGAAGCACCCGCTGAATTGCCGTTAGTCGCAATCCGCCATTTGGCCGGTGTGATGCAGAATTGCTCACTTGTGAGGAAGAGAGTCTCCCAGGAACTCCTGCATCGAAGTGAAACTCGCTCGGGATTGTCTTCCTCCAGTCATCCGCGGCATCAGTACCTGGGAAATCGTGCCTTGGTGTTGACGACGTTTTCCTCTGCACTCCGCACACACGTCGGCTCGGTGCTATACGACTTATTTACAGGACGATCAATTGTGACCAGTTTTACGAAGCCTGACGTTTGATACTAGCGTTTCACGAAGTTCTAAGAGTAGAGGGAATTTCGTGAATAGATTTGGTTTTGTGGACATTACTTGATGCAGGGAGGTTTCGATGAATCTAAATCTTACGGATCCGAAGTTGATCGTGCTCGCCGCCGCGGTGATTCTGGTGATCGTAGTCCTTGCTTGGCTGTACGTACGGCAACGCAGGAGTACGACTGCGATCCTGCGGCAAAAATTTGGGCCCGAGTACGAGCGGGCGGTGCTGGCGCATGGGTCAGAACGAAAAGCAGAAGCGCAATTGGCGGATCGAGAAAAGCGGGTTGAAAAGCTTAACATTCGCGATCTTGACCCGATGGAGCACGAACGTTTTTCGAAACGGTGGGAGTCCGTACAGTCTCGTTTTGTCGATTCCCCCAAGGGGGCAGTCACCGAAGCCGATGACCTGGTGTCCTCTCTAATGAAAACTCGTGGCTATCCCGTATCCGACTTCGATCAACGTGCTGCCGACATTTCCGTCGTCCATCCACGAGTGGTGGAGAACTACCGGTCTGCCCATGAGATTGCTCTGCGGGTTGGGAAAGACGCAGCAACTACAGAGGATCTGAGGACGGCGATGATTCACTACCGCTCTCTATTTGAGGAACTGGTCCAAGTACCCACGACCGTTGAAAGGAAAGAGGTGGCGTAATGGCTGAATTGATGGCAA
>JBKPCG010000094.1:0-28299 GCA_046727255.1 Acidobacteriota bacterium
TCGCGTTTGACTTCAACGATGCGCTCAGTTTCGAGGGAGAGACCGGCCCGTACGTGCAGTACGCGGTCGTGCGCGCGACGAACATCTTCCGCAAGGGTGGACTCGATCCAGAGGCATTTTGTAGAGACGCGGCTCGCCGCGTCTCCGATGGCAGCGTCTTCGCCGACCGCGCCGGAGACGGGGCACGCCCCGTCTCTACCGAGGATTTTGGAAAGTATCTCAATGGTCCCAACGGCAACGAAATTTGGGAGCTCTGGCTTGCTGCCGCCAAGACCTCCTTCATTGTGGGCCAGTGCATTACGACCACCGAGCCTGCTTACCTGGCGAAGCATGCGTTTCAACTGGCCCAGCTTTTCAATACTTTTTATCACCGCCGTCCCATCCTGGCGGAAGCCGATGAGGGCCGAAAGAAGTTCCTGCTGGCGACTGCCGCAGTCGTTCGCCGCGAACTGCTGCGCGTGCTCGCGGCCATGGGAATTAGCGTCCCGAGCGTTATGTAACCGCCGCAAAATCAGCTTGATGATGACTAAAGCCCGGGATCTGCATTAAAAGCCCGCCGACCCGCATCTAATCAAACAAGTGATACTCTCAGGAGTGAAAGATGAAGAAGCAGATTGCTGCTGTGCTGTTGTTGTGTCTGGCGCTGGTGGGAAGCGCTTTAGCCGCCAAGAGTGCTCCCGCGATGCCGGGGATTTTGGCCAACGCCCGTTACGTGTATGTAACCGCCTACGACGGCGACCAATACAATCCACGCTTGTTGCCCGATGATCGGGCCGCCATCAGCCGGGTACAGGACGCCATCCAAAAATGGGGCAAACTCGCGTTGGTGTACCGTCCGGAAGACGCGGACATGGTCATTGCCGTTGAATCGAGGCCATCCGAAGATGTGCTGGCTGTCTATGATGGCCGCTCGTTCTCGCAGACTTACCTGTGGCGGGTGATGGGGCGTGGTGGGTTGCAGAAGGGCGAGACACCCCTTATCACGCAGTTTCAGCAGGCATTTGAGAAGATCGCCCACTGAGGGGCAGACGTTCTATCCGGGCGGGCCGGTCTCCGGTCCGCCGGCCCCCTACAGTCTCTTCCCGGTAGCGCGAATCTCCATCGCTCTCTATACTGTGGTCGGTGAAGAAACCATATAAAATTTCTACACTTCGTGACGCGATTGCGCGTGCGAGTTTTGGGAATGTCGCGGCTCGAATCCCTAAATCATAGACATACTTGGACTTGTACTGATCTGCTGTTGGCCGCGAATGGCATGACCCGTGCTTGAGTAAGTGTTAGTACAGTTGAAAGAGATGTGCCCCAGGATCCCAGGAAGACTGCAGCTTTGAGAGGAAAACCAATGAATCGTATTTCACTGACCCTGATGCTGGCTGCTACGCTCGCCGCCACGATCGGCTGCTCGAGCAAGAACTATGTGCGCCAGCAGACCACCCCGCTCATCAACAAGACCAACGAGCTTGATGATCTGACCGCGAAGAATTCGAAGGAAATTAAAGACGTGGACCAGCGCGCTCAGGCTGGAATCCAGGGCGTTCAGACCCGCGCCGCCGAAGTCGACCAGAAAGCTCTGGCTGCCGGCAAGCAGGCCGACGAGGCCCAGACGTTGGCCAACAACGCCACCACACGTGTGGACACTCTGACCAACACCGTCGTCAACCTGGACAACTATCGTTCAGTGGCGGACACGTCAGTGCTGTTCGGATTCAACAAGGACAACCTGACCAAACAGGCCAAGGAAGAGCTCGATCAGCTGGCCACCAGCGTTTCCTCCACCAAGGGCTACATCATCACGGTGGAAGGCGGAACGGATTCGGTGGGCCCGTCCGATTACAACTACGACTTGAGCCAGCGCCGCGCCAACTCTGTCATTCAGTACTTGGCGTCGGAAAAGCAGATCCCCGCCCACAAGATTTATCTGATTGGTCTCGGCAAGGATAAGCCGGTCGAGTCGAACAAGACTTCTGAAGGCCGGAAGAAGAATCGCCGCGTGGACGTTCACCTGATGACGAACACCACCGGCAACGCACCAGCGCAGGCGCCAAACACTACGCCCGCCCCGACGGCGAACAACAATCCGCCGTCGTCCCTTTAAAGTTTTCCCTCCTCCCCGGAGGATTTCGCCAAACCAGGCTGCCCCAATTGTGGGCGGCCTGTTTTTTTGTCGCCTGCATCTTCGAAGCCGTGCTCCGCGCTAAAATAACGGGGGTGCGATTCGGTATCCTCATCCTCGCAGTAATCTTTGCCGTCCCATACCTGTTTGGGCAGGCTTCCGACAAGACCTCCGATCGCAACCGCGAAGCCAGGGAAAGCTCCAGCCGCGATACCCGGATCGACATTAGCCCGCCCAAGGACGATGCCAAAAGCCATCCCTACAGCAAGGCCGCGGTGGCCGACATGGAAGCCGAGGATAACCCCGAAAACTCGGACGTGCAGGAGGTCCATCCCTGGAATCCGATGAAGGCGCTGAAAGATGTCGAGGTCGGAGACTACTACTTCAAGCGCAAGAACTATCGCGCCGCCCTCGACCGCTACAAGGAAGCGCTCTTCTACAAAGACAACGACGCCATCGCCAGCTTCCGCCTGGCGCAGTGTCAAGAGAAGATGGGAGACAAGTTGGAGGCAAAGAAGTACTACGAGCAATATCTGAAGATTCTTCCTGAAGGCGAATTCGCCAAAGAAGCTCGAACATCACTAGACAGGCTGGAGAAGTCTACCCTCAGTAGCAAATGATCTGTTTCGTGCGGGCAGCGGCTTAAAGGGACTCACTCTTCCAACCAAGTCTTTGCAACTTGGGCGTTTGGCGGTCATCAGATGTAGCTGGGTTTAGCAGATTGAGTTTTGCCGGCGCGTACGGAGGGGCGAGGATGATGCTCGTAGGCGAACGGACGCTGACCGCGCACCGATCTGAGAGGTGTTGCCGGTGAAGACGCAGTGTCTGCCCTTCTCGCAGGTTCCGCATGCTACCCGCCTCTTTCTCGACTACCTTTCGTACAATCCCACTGTTCGCGAGTTCTATCCGCGGTCGCCACTATTTCCTGAATGGGTCAAAGATGAAGCGGGGCGAGTCCGCTACGACGATGCTCGCCGCCAAGAGGTCAGCAACACTCTTGAGAATCAGAACCGCAACTTCGGAGCGGGGCCGAAGACTTTTGACAATATAGAGAGGCTCAGGCGCGGGGCGCTGGCGGCGGTGACCGGGCAACAGGTCGGTCTGTTTGGCGGGCCCCTGTTCTCCATTCTCAAGGCGCTGACTGCGGTCAAGCTGGCCCAGCAAGCAACGGCGGCTGGAGTGGATTGCGTTCCGATCTTCTGGCTCGCGACTGAAGACCATGACCTGGCCGAGGTCAATCATGTTTCGCTCGTCTCCGAGACAGGCGTCCCAGAACGCCTGGCCGTCGACAGCCACGGTTTGCCGGACGCGCCGGTCGGAACCATCCAGTTGGGGCCTGAGATCGTGCCTGTCGTCGAGCGCGCGGCCGCGCTGCTTGGAGATACCGGCGTTACCACCTGGCTGCGGGAGTCATATCGCCCGGGAGAAACCGTGGGCAGCGCCTTTGCCCGGCTGATGGCGCGTCTGTTCGCAGATTGGGGCGTGATCCTTCTGGATCAGGCAGATCCAGCATTCCACGACTTAGCCAAGCCGATATTGCGCCAGGCGGTGGAGCGGTCTGCTGAACTGGATGACGCGTTGCTGGGGCGAGGCAAGGTGCTTGAGACGGCAGGCTATCAGCAGCAGGTGAAGGTCACGTCGGCCACAACGCTCCTGTTCGAAATCAAGAACGGCGTGCGCACGGTAGTGCGGCGCAAGAGCAACGGCGCGAATGACGAGTTCGTCGTCGGCGAGGAACGGGGCACGGCCCCCGACCTGCTTGACCGGATCGAGAGCAATGCGGGGAATTTCAGTCCGAATGTGCTTCTGCGTCCGGTCGTGCAGGATTACCTTCTGCCTACGCTGGCCTACACCGGCGGGGCTGCGGAGGTCGCATATTTCGCACAGGCGGCGGTAGTGTACGAAAAGCTCTTGGGACGGGTGACTCCCATACTGCCGCGCTTCTCCGCCACTCTGGTTGAACCGAAAGCACAGCGGCTGCTGGAGCGCTACCGCATGACTCTCCCGGACTTATTCCACGGTCCCGAGAAGCTGCGAGAGATCCTCGCCGCGCGGACGCTGCCCACCGACTTGCAAGGTCGATTTGCAGAGGCGAAGGCATCGCTCGAAAAATCGCTTGGCGCAATCCGCGAGTCACTCGCCCAGCTGGACTCCACCCTTGTGGACGCGGCCTCGAACGCGGAAGAGAAGATGAAGTATCAGCTCGCGCAATTAGAAGCGCGGGCGGCGCGAGCAGAAGTGCAGCGTAGCGAGGTCATTACGCGACACGCGGAGAGTTTGAGTTCGGCCCTTTATCCCAACAAAGCGCTGCAAGAGCGTGAAGTCGCCGGTGTGAGCTTTGTGGCGCGCTACGGGCCGAGCTTGTTACAGAATCTGTACGAGACCATCCATACCGATTGTCACGATCATCAGGTGATCGAAATCCAGTAGCACTTCTTCTATCCTCGCAGTGCCGACTGCAGTTCCTGGAGTGATTCAATTCGCGGCAATCCTTTGTCGCTATACGCGCCCGGAACGTCCATCAGAATTGCCTGCATACCCGCCCCCATCGCTCCAAGGTAGTCCACCGAGTACACATCGCCGACGTAGAGGCTCTCCTCCGGTGCCGCCTTCATCACCTGCAGCGCTTGGCGAAAGATTTGCGGGTGCGGTTTCTCGCAGCCGACCAGGCCGGAGTCGGTGATGGTACGGAAGCAATCGGCAATGTTGCATCGACGCAGGACATCTTCGATCTTGCCGTCGGCGTTGGAAATGACGCCAATCTTGTAGCGAGCGCCAATTTGTTGAAGTTGTTCGCGCGTGCCCGGAGGAATCACGTCCCAGTTGGCCGACTGGCGGATGCTGGAGACAAGCTGGTCGCGCACGGCCTCGTCGTTGAGCCCGATTCGGGCGAGGAGTTGGCTGTAGAACATCCACCAGAAGCTGTGATCGGTGCTGCTGTCCTCGGCCATGCGCGCGTCGAATTGATTTTTGGTGCTGCGTTCCAGATCGCGCAGAAGGTCGGGATCGGGAGTCAGCCCGCGCTCGGCCAGAGGCGCGTGGATGCGGTCGCGATTGGGAAAGAGGAGGGTGTTGCCGACGTCGAAGAAGATGAATTTGATGTTGGAGAACATTTGTCTTTCGCCCATTTGGGGCTGATCCGATTGATGGCCGTTTCCCACGGCTCACGCCGTGGGCAGTATGCTTGCGCCGCTTCGCGCTCGGGGTGTTCGCAGGAACCCTACGGCTCCAGCACAAGCCGGTCGGTGGTTTCGCCCTCTACCGCCTTTTGTGAATAGAGTAGCGGAAAATATCTACCCACGTCCCAGAGTTGCATCAGATCGGAATAGTGCGGACTACCCGGCTGGCCGCTTTGGCCGGGCGTGTTGATGACCCACGAGCGATCCCAGTTGTTGAGGTCGAGAATCTGGCGATAGCTGGCGCCGGAAATTTGTTCCCACGAATCGCCCATGCCGGTGGCGTTGGGGGTGTATTCGTCGCCGGGCCGCGCGAGCGGTCCCAGGTCGAGCAAGTCCCTGGCGCCGGGTTGCTGGTCGAGCGCGTGCCGGAAATGGACGACATGAAGTTTGCCCCAGGACCATTGTGAACCGTCGAGGCCCAGGAGTTTTGAGAGCTCCTCGCGGGCGGATTTCAGCGTACCGGCTAGAAACTGGTCGCGGGCCGGGCCTGGGGTTTCGCCGAAGAGATCTTTCTCCGGGTTCCTGAGAATGCCGAGGATCGAGTCGGGCGGCAAATCTTTGTAGCGTCCGCTGAGGATCTGGGCAGCGCCACGATTGTCAGAGAAGCGCTCCGCCAGCGCTCCGCGAATCTGTTCAAACCAGACTTCATACAGCGCGGCTTCCCCAGACTTACGTTCGAGTTCGCCATCCCACTCCAGAAACGCACGCAACGAGGGATCGTTCTGGAGCGGCGTTGATCGCAATAACTTCTGGAATTCGAGCGCTGGCAGCGAAGTGATGTCGTTTTGGAGGAAGGCCATATCCGGCAGCGTCAGCTTGTGGTTGTGTTCCTTGGCATTCGCAAACATCCACTTGATGCGCCTGATGCGATACGGCGAAGCCCATTCGAATCCGACGTTGTAAGGATAGTGATCCGGAATCATTTTGTGATTGGCAGTGGCGATAACTCCTTCGTTCGGATTGAAGAAATGCGGCAGCTCGGCGACCGGGACGAAGCCGGTCCAATCGAAGCCGCCGGCGCCCGTCACAGGCAGCAGCCCGGTCCACCTGCGAATGGGGACGAGTCCGGCAGAATGCTCGCCGATGTTCCCCTCGGTGTCGGCATACACAAGATTCTCGGACGGCACTTTCCAGTGCGCCACAGCTGCCTCGAATTGGTCCCAATTCTGTGCGCGGTCAAGGGCGAGCGAGGCGAGGTATCCAGCGGTCCCCGGTTCACTCCCTACCCAGCGCAGGGCGAGTGCGCGCTTGCCATCATCCCAGAGCACGGGCCCGTGGCGAGTGAACTTCAGAACTACATCGACCGACGAGGGATCCGCCGGGTCTCGAACTACGTCGTTGCGGATGTCCGTTGCGGTAGTCGGTTTCTTGACGCGAAATTTTTCATGACGCACGTCCATGCGCTCCCAGCCCTTTTCGGTCTTGTACTGGAGCGGGTCGGCGGGACTGAGGTCTTCGAGATACAGATCCTGCTGATCGAGCCCGAAGATCGTAAATCCCCAGGCGATATGTTCATTGTGTCCAAGGGCGACACCGGGAAGGCCAGGTTCGCCCGCGCCCGCGACGTCCCATCCCGGAGCAACCAGATGAACCATGTAGCGCAGCGATGGCAGACCGATCACGCGGTGAGGGTCGTTAGCGAGCAAAGGCTTGCCGCTATACGTGAGCGCGCCGGAAACGGTCCAGTTGTTGCTGCCTTCGGGTGGGCGGGCAGGGAACTCGATGCGATGGTCGCTGCCCACCAGGTTTTGGAGCAAACTGGAAGCGAGTCCCGCAAAATCCGCACCGGGTGCGGGATCGAGCGTTACCGCGGGATCGAAGTTGAAGAGCTTGGTGGCCTTCTCCGCTCCCATCAGAGCAACCGCCTGTGCGTGCTCGAGTTCGCTGAAAGCGTTGCCGGTCATGGAAAACGCGGCCATGCGATTGAGGCAGTCTTCAGGATGCCAGGCGTCGGGCGGGAATCCGGCGAGTTGAAATTCGACGGGCAGGCCCGGACCTCCGGTGGCCGTCAGGCTGGCGACGTAGGAGTTGATGCCATCGGTGAAAGCGGTCAGGATCGCCAGCGTGTCGGGAGAATAGCTCTCATACTCAGCTTTCATGTCGCCGCGATAGCGCAGAAGACGAGCGTTAACATCGCGTGCTAGAAAAGCCGGTCCGAGTACTTCGGCCAGCTGTCCCTGCCCGGCGCGCTTCCAAAGTTCCATCTGAAACAGCCGATCCTGCGCGGCTACGAAGCCCTGGGCGAAAAAGAGATCGTGCTGATTCTGCGCATAGATGTGGGCAACACCCCACCGGTCGCGCAGGACATCGACCCGGTGCTGCAATCCTGATGCTTTCAACTTGCCGGAGATGACTGCCAACGCCCGGTGCGCGGCAGCAGTTAGGTCGGGGGGTGGGGCCGTCTGCGCGAGAACAACAGGCGCGACCACGAGAAGGATCAGAATCCGGACAGATTTCATGTGGACGCAATTGTAAATGCGGGTTGGAATCGGGGAGGTAATTAGCGGACTTCACTCCTGACCAGAGTTTGGTCGTCATTCCATCTGGATAAGAGACAAAGCCGTAACGATCTCTATGCCGCCGAGGGCGTAGAAAAGACAGTTGTCCCCAGCACGGTCGACGCGGCCCCAATCCGCTCGCGCGGGAAGAACAGCCACACCAGGATAAGCGCATAGACAAAGGAATCGGCCGCGATTTCGAGGCTGTGAAGCACCCGCAGCACCGGCGGCATAAAGGAGGCCTGGGACAAGCCGTAGAGACCAACCATGGCCGTGTGAGCCCATCCAAGAGCGAGGATAAGGCGGCGCCGCGACCCCGTCCAAAGCAGGATAACGGGCAGCGACGAAGCGAGGAACAGGAAGCTGCGCAGCAGTTGTGTGCGCATGATCACGTCGAGGGGTGGTATATGGAGCCCGGCAACTCCGGCCTGATAGATCGGGATTACAAAGGGAGCGACGCACAATCCAAAGAGGAAGTAGATCACCGGGAACGACAGCCAGGCGACCGCGACTCGCCAGAGCCACTGCCCAGCTCCAGGGTGCGGCAGCTGCGGGGCGGACTGCTGCGAACCGTACTGCCCGGCAAGGCCGACGGCCGTTGCCACGAAACAGAGGAAATAGAAGACCAGCAAGTACCTTTGCCCACCCTCGGTGCCGAAGATGCTCAGTTCGATCACGGTGTTGACGCCGGTCACGACATACAGCATCAGACCCAGAGCGAGCCAGCGGGTCACAAAGCGACCCCCGAGACCTGACGCAATCGGCACCACTCCAACAACAAGTACAAGGCTGCCGAACAGCATCGATAGAAATGATGGCGATGTTCCCGGTAGCGAGACCGGTGGTGACAATGGCAGCGCAGAGGCAATGGCACCGGCTAGCATGGTTGCAATCGCAAGAATAAGAGTGGAGAGCAGGATTTTTCCTGTCAGTTTCATGAGAGTGCCTCCTCAAATTGCTTTCGAACCTGCCGGGCCCAAAGCAGACGCGTGTGGTAAGACTCGATGCCGCCTTTGAATGCCAGATAGCCTGTGCTGGAGCGTATCTCGGGACTAAACATCCTGTCGTGTTCGCGCAACTCGCGAACGTAGGCGGCCAGTTCGCGCTCGAGTTCTTCCAGGAACCTCAGGGTGACAGGCCGTTCGACGTTGCCGTCGAGAAATGCAAAGCGGAGCATGAGCTGTTCCAGACGCCAGATCACATCCTCACGCGAGACTGGTTGCCGCAGCCAGTGGACCAGGGCGCGCTTGCCTGTATCGGTTACAGCAAACTCCCGTCGCTTCCGGGCGCTCCCGTTTTCCGCGGAGGCGGTCACCCAGCGACGCGCCTTCATCCGGCGGAGTGCTGGATAGATGGACCCGGGACTATCGCTGAAATGCCGCATCGGGGTAGTGGCAAAGGTCTTGCGCAAGTCGTATCCACACTGGGCGTGTTGCCGGAGCAGACCGAGCAGCGCATATTCCAGGGACGAGGATGAAGACGCCGACATAGTACGCAACGTACTATAGTACGTCGCGTACTATGTGTCAAGAGCCTATTCGGAGACGCGCGCCAGCGCTCCCGGCCGGCAATGAGGGCGGGAGTTAGCCCGTGCTAGTGCTGTTCTCCATCGCAAACCCCGGTAGCAGGAAAGGCACGTTGGGCTGACTTCGACACCCAAACACTGTAATATCCAGTTTTCCGATGAGACTTCTTCGACCCTTCACCGCCCTGCCTCGAAGTTCTGTCTCTTTCCTGCTCACCGGTTTGGACCACGCCGCCCATACCTTCGCCGAAAGCTGCGGCCGCACCGTGCACGCGCTGGCGGTCGGGATTCTCCCGGCACTGTTCCTGTTGCGCTCTACACGCGAGGATGTCTATAACGTCCTCTGGGCGCTGGTGTTCGCGTTTGCCACGCTGAACATTTTGAGTCTGGGGGCCCGGCATTTCGAGGCCGATCGGAGAGGTCTTACTTTTGGCGAGGTCCTCGCGATCCTCGTGGTGGTGGTGTCGGTGATCATGCTTGGATGGGAGATGCTCAATCTGTTCAAGATCTTTCCCATCCGCCTCGCACCGCGCTAAGGCGGATTGCGGTATGATTCGGCTGTGGCGAAACGCGAATCCAATTTCGACGTGACCTGCCCTTGCTGCGGGGCAGTGATGAAAGTGGATGTCTCGACGCAGGGTGTCATCTCCCACACGGCGCCTGTTAAGCCAAGAATGTTTGCTGACATGGAAGAAGCGGCGCGCGCGATGAAGGAACAAGACAACCGGCGCGAGTCGATCTTCCGCCAGTCCGTCGATGCCCAGAAGCACGCTTCGGAGTTGCTGGAGAAGAAATTCCAGGAAGCGGTGAAGAAGGCTAAAGAGTCACCGGACACCGGCAAGCCGATCCGCGATTTCGATCTGGATTGAGTCTTGGTCACCGCCGAGACGTCGAGAAAAGCAACTCTGTTTGGACCTCCCTCCACATGTTTCGTGATGGACTTGAATGACGCGACCTCTTCTTCTCGGACATCGCGGAGCGCGGGCCTCACGGGACATTCCTGAGAACACGTTGGAATCGTTTGAGCTTTGCTTGCAGCATGGCTGCGACGGATTCGAGTTTGACGTGAGGCGGTCGGCAGATGGTAAGGCAGTGGTCTGTCATGACCCCCTAACTCGGGGAATGGTGATTGCAAAGACGCCGGCAGCGGTTCTGGCTCTGCCTGCGCTCGGCGAGGTGCTGCGCTGGTTCGGTAGGCGGGCGTTTCTTGACATCGAACTGAAGGTTGCGGGGTTGGAACTTGAGGTTGTTCGATTGTTGTGTGGGCATCCTCCTGGGAAAGGGCATGTGCTTTCGTCCTTCAAGCCGGAAGTGCTGACGGCGCTTCACGGGTTCGATCCCACTATCCCTTTGGGGTTCATCTGCGACCGGCGCAACGAGATCGATCGCTGGCGGGAGTTGCCCGTGGCGTGGGTCATTCCACAGTACGAGCTTGCGGATCAAACGTTGATCGAGCAGGTTCGGGCGTCCGGGAAGAAGGTCATGGTGTGGACCGTGAATCGCGAGGATCGGATGCGGCGCTTCGCGGAGTTAGGAGTCGATGCTGTCATCTCGGATCAGACAGAGTTGGCCGCGCAGGTTCTAGCTGGGGACTGAAGAAGGCGCGCACAACCACTCCCATCCGCATTGCGAATCTGGAGGCCTTCGGAGCTTTATAATTTATCGCCATGGCCAGCTCGCCTTCCTTCGGTGTGGTGGATCAATCCGACCCTCGCCAGCAACGAAAGAACTCTTATCTCCGCGTGCACGCTGTCAATGTGTATGTACGCGATCAGGATCGAAGCCTGCGATTCTATCTTGATCAGCTCGGTTTTAGTCTGGCCTTCGACGTCTGCCTTCAATCCGGACAGCGCTGGGTCGGTGTTTCGCCTCCTGACGGCACAGCCGTGCTGACGCTGATCGCTCCAGATCCCGACTCCGATGACTACAAGCTGATCGGCCAACATTCGCAGGTTGTCTTTGTAACCGAAGATGTCGTGGCGACCTACAGCGAATGGAGACGGCGCGGAGTTCGGTTTCGCCATACACCGCGGCTCCGGCGCGTCAAGTACCAGCCACCGGCGCAGGACGGGACCTCCAGCCCTCCCTCGCTGCTGATGGGAAAGCAGACACCAGTCTGGGGTGGAGTCTTCACCCGCTTCGAAGATATCGATCGAAATAGTTTCGCGCTGGTCAGCTTCGACGAAATGACACAAGCAGTAGAGGAGCAACGACGCACGGCAGCCGAGAAGCTGGAATCGGAACGCCGCTCCGCACATGAACTCGCGATTGCGAAACAAGTGCAGGCGAGACTGTTCCCTCAAACGCTCCCCGCTCTGAAAACTCTGGAATACGCAGGTCTCTGCAGTCAGGCTCGCCAGGTCGGCGGCGATTACTACGACTTCCTCAACCTGGGCAGAGAGCGGGTCGGACTGGTGCTCGGCGACATTGCAGGTAAGGGAATCGCTGGCGCCCTGTTGATGGCGAATCTACAGGCAAACCTGCGCAGCCAGTGCGTCGTTGCCTGGGATGATCCGCAGCGCCTGTTGCGATCCGTCAACGACTTGTTTTACGACAATACCGCCGACAACGCCTACGCCACCCTCTTCTTTGCCGAATATGACGACCTGACGCAGCGCCTGCGCTACGCTAACTGTGGACATCTGTCCGCTCTGTTACTCCGGCACGATCACGCTTTGGTGAGGCTCGATTCCACGTGCACTGTGCTGGGACTCTTCAAAGAATGGGATTGTTGCGTCGCGGAATGTGACCTGAACTCCGGAGACACGCTCGCGCTTTACACAGACGGCATCACCGAATCTTTCAACGGTGCCGGAGAGGAATTTGGAGAACAGCGGTTGATTGACGTGTTGCGACTGCATCGGGAACTATCCTCGCGGGACTTGCTATCGGCCATCGTGGACGAGGTGCACCGGTTCAGTCCGGAAGAACAATATGACGACATTACTCTCATCGTCGCCAAGTGCACTGGAGCTGCTTAGACATCATCTCGCCTAAATCTCTCCTTGAACTCCTTCCGTCCAGTAGTTTGCCGACGCCATCAGCGCTAATTTACAGTGAAAGCTCATGTCCACCACAGGTGAGCGGTTCGAGCGGGTGGTTGAAATCATGGCACGGCTCCGCGCTCCGGGAGGCTGTCCATGGGATCGGGAGCAGAGCTTCGACACCATCAAGCCTTATACCCTCGAAGAAACCTATGAAGTTCTGGAAGCGATCGACAATCATGATTGGAAAGAACTGACAGGCGAATTGGGTGACCTGCTTTTGCAGGTGCTGTTCTATTCGCAGATGGCGTGCGAGGAAGGCCACTTCTCGATCGACGATGTCCTCGAGAGGCTCGCCAACAAGCTCGTGGACCGGCATCCGCATGTGTTTGGCGAGGTCAAGGCCGACACTCCGGCTGAGGTCTTGCGCAACTGGGAGGCGCTGAAGGCGCAAGAGAAAGAGAAAAAGAAGCGCGCAGAGGCGGGCGGTGGAACCAAGGCCGCCGCAGACGCGCAGTCGGTTCTATCGGGAGTGTCGTCGAAAATGCCGGCGCTTCTGGAAGCGCACAAGCTCAGTTCGCGGGCGGCGCATGTGGGATTTGACTGGCCGGAGATCGAAGGCCTTTTCTCCAAGCTTGAAGAAGAGACTCAGGAATTGCGTGATGAGTTGAAGGACTTGCCAGTCAAGGGTGAGTCGGTCGCTCGCGGTATCGCCGGATCGGGAAAGCCTCAGGTTTCGGCGGACCTGCGCGAGCGGCTAGAGGATGAGGTGGGGGATCTGTTCTTCGTGCTGGTGAACATTGCGCGCTATCTGTCGCTTGATCCGGAATCGGCCTTACGGAAAACGAATCGCAAATTCAAACGGCGTTTTCAGTGGATGGAGGAACGGCTACGCGCGAACGGCCGCGGCCCCGCGCAGGCGTCCATGGACGAGCTCGAAGAGCTTTGGCAACAAGCGAAACAGCAGGAACCCCAACCGTGAACACCGCGGTGACGATCCGGAAATGCGAAGCCCTGGAGGAGATGCAGGCATGTTTCGCCTTGCAGAAAGAAGTCTGGGCATTCTCGGACGCCGACCTGGTCCCGATCCGTCTGTTTGTGGTTGCGAACAAAATCGGCGGACACGTGATCGGAGCGTTCGACGGCAAGGATCTCGTCGGCTTTGCATTGGCCATTCCGGGCATGCGCCACGGGCATTCCTATCTGCACTCGCAGATGCTGGCTGTTCGCCTAGCGTATCGCAACGGAGGCCTGGGACGACGGCTGAAGCTCTATCAGCGAGACGACGCTCTGGCGCGCGGCTTCGAGCTCATGGAGTGGACGTTCGATCCGCTGGAAATTAAGAACGCCTATCTCAACATCGAAAAGCTGGGGGCAATCGCGCGGCGCTACAACGTGAACCAGTACGGGATCACAACTTCGCCCTTGCAGGGCGGATTACCAACCGACCGTTTGGTAGCGGAATGGTGGATGAAGTCACGGCGAGTAACCGCGGTGTTGAACGGCGGGCGTCGGCCCGACTTCGGGCCCCGAGTCAGCATCGCAGTGCCGGCGGAGATCTACGACTGGAAGGGCTCGGCCGCCACTCGTCCCAGAGCGCTGGAAGTACAAACGAAGAATCGAGAGCAGTTCACCAGTGCGTTTGCCGAAGGCCTGGCCGTATTAGGTTATGAACGGAACGGCGACGGCGACGGTCGATTTCTTCTGGGATCTTGGGACGAAGAGCTTCGGTATTGACTCTTAGTAGTTGTCCCGACATACACAGAACCTGTTGCTCCTCTCGCCCACACCTTCTATACTTCCGGGTTCCAGTCTCCACCAGTCGAATTCCCCTCGACTGGCCCCATAAGCACTCATGAAAATCGAATCGGTAACACTGCGTGAAATTCACATGCCGCTCGTGCATTTTTTTGAAACGAGCTTTGGACGAGTCTACAGTCGGCGGATTCTGCTGGTCAGCGTGCAGGCAGATGGTGTGCGAGGCTGGGGAGAATGTGTCGCGGGAGAGGATCCATTCTACAGTTCCGAGTGGATTGAAACTGCATGGCCGACCATCAAGCACTATCTGGCGCCGGCTCTGCTGCAGAACGGAGTAAGTTCCGGCCGGGAATGTCCGGATCTGTTTGCGCGAGTCCGCGGGCATCGGATGGCCAAGGCAGCCCTGGAAAATGCAGTCTGGGACGCCGAGGCCCGGCTCCAGAAACTGCCGCTGTGGAAACTCCTCGGTGGAACGCGACGCGACATTGCCTGCGGGGTCTCGATCGGAATTCAGGACAGCCTTGAGCAGCTGACAGAGAGAATCGCGACCGAAGTGGCTGCCGGCTATCGGCGCATCAAGCTCAAGGTGAAGCCGGGGTGGGATCTGAACGTGCTCGAAGAAGTACGCGCGCGCTGGTCTGACATTCTCCTCAGTGTGGACGCAAACTCGGCCTACACACTCGACCAGACCGAGCACCTGCGGAAATTTGACGCCTTCAACTTGCTCATGATCGAGCAGCCGCTTTGGAACGATGAGATCTACCTTCATGCCCGGCTGCAAAAAGCGCTCCGCACATCAATCTGCCTGGACGAATCCATTCGTCAAGCCCGCGACGCCGACTTTGCGCTCGAGGCCGGGGCCTGCCGCATCATCAACATCAAGGTGGGGCGCGTCGGTGGTTTTTCCGAGGCGAAAAAAGTGCACGATGTCGCGCAGCGACACAATGTTCCGGTATGGTGCGGAGGCATGTTGGAGTCGGGCGTGGGGCGGACCCACAACATCGCTTTGTCGACGCTTGATAATTTCCGTTTGCCGGGTGATGTGTCCGCCTCCAAGCGGTATTGGAAAGAAGACATCATCGAGCCTGAGGTGGAAGTCAGCAGTGAGGGAATAATCGCCGTCAGCGACGCGCCCGGAACCGGTTATCGCGTTCGCGAAGACTTCATCCAAAAAATTACGGTTCGCGAGGAAACGCTTCGGGCGGGAAAGACTTAGTGGGGGCCTTGCTCCGTCACCCTGCCAGCGGAGAAGTTCTCGGCGAACACAGTTTCCTCTTTCTCCAGCATTTCGACGGCTTGGGCGAAGGTGATATCTTTCGAGACCGGTTTGAAGTCGCTGAATACTTCCGTCATGCTGAAAACCAGACTCTTGACCAGCAGAACTTTCCCAGTAATGTCCAGTTTCATGGACGAGATGGCCCAGTAGTTGTCCGTGATTTCCTGCTGTTGCACCAGAAAGTGGCCGCCTTTGTCGAGATGGCCCAGAATCCCCCAACCGAAGCCGACCTCTCTGAAGAGATGTCCGTCGATCGAGGCCAGGCGATGGCAGCGAGTGTCCAGCAATAATTCACCGTCCATCCCAGTGAGAGCTTGCTCGACACGTGAAGGCGGTTCATAGCGTGGATTGGGCCGGAACTTCAATACAACCAAAGGGTCGCCGGGCTTTCCAACAGTTGCTGATCCCTGTTGTTGGCCTGCGTATTCGTAGAGAAAAGCGTCGGGCAGCGCGCGGACGATTCGCAGCGTCCGATCAGCGTCCTGCTGTTCCTGCCGGCGCTTTTTTTCCAGCTCCTCGGGATTATTAAGGAAGCGTTCAATGCGGGCTAGTTCAGCCTTTCGCTGTTCCGGTGTCAAGGGCTTGCCGTTGTAGGCGACGACTATGCCGGCTGTCGCCTTTTTAGTTTCAATGTAGATTTTCGTGACGGAGCCTTTGGGAGTCGTTTTGGTGCTGCGGAACATGAAGCGGGCGCTGTCATCCTTGGACGCCTTGATTTCGTTGTCGACCATCTTCCGCACCAGCTCACCTGGCTCCGGAGGCCCCGAAGACACCGTAGACTGCTGGGCAAGGCTTATTCCAGCAAGTAGAGAGATCAACGTGGCAGTTCGCCAGATGGCGTTAATGGCAGGCACGAAAGAAGGGCGCATTCTCATCGGGGTTTAGACGATGGTACCAGACCAAGCGTTGCATCCCCGTAAGTCGGGCACTTTCGCGCGGTGCTCTAAACCCATGCGGAAACAGGGGTTCGCGGGAACGATTCCGGGCCCGAAAGCGTCTGATGATTTACAATTTGAATCTCCGCGGCATTTACAGAGGCGCGACGAGATGGAGGCCTACGGATGGACGCTCCGAAGACGGGCGAATTTGCCCATATCGGCAAATCAGTAGTCGTCAAAGGAGAGCTATCGGGCTCCGAAGACTTGTACGTAGATGGGCACGTGGAGGGCAGCATTGAGCTGCGCAACAATAGCCTTATCGTCGGGCCGAATGGCAGTATCAAGGCCACGGTGAACGCCAAGAGCGTCGTGATCCAGGGCAAGGTGGACGGCGCCATCAGCGCTTCGGAGCGAGTCGAACTGCGAAAGTCCGCGGTTGTAAATGGCGATGTCTCCTCGCACCGGATCGCGATTGAGGACGGCGCCTCCTTTCAGGGAAAGATTGATATTCAGAGGGAACCCGGCAAGGCCGCGGCTTCGTAGGTGCCGCGCATTGATGGCATCGGTTGCTGACAACGTGATGAGATTTTTTCGGGGCTCTTCAGACCAAGCTTCGGCTCCCGCCGTTCCGCAGAAACGGACCCGCCGCTCCAGCGGCATGGCGGAGATCTCTCGGCTGCTGAATTCCGAAGAATCTTTGTGCGTTCTCGACCTGGGGTCAACCTCAGCCAACAACATCCGCTTCCTCACCGCCAAGGGACACAAGAATTATAGCGAGGATCTCCTGCAGGCTTCGCTGGACCCCGCGCTGCGCGTGAAGGACGAGACCGGCAAGCTTGTTCCCGACAGCAAGAGGTTTCTGGACGAAAATCTGACCTACGCCAACGGACTGTTCGATGTTGTCCTGTGCTGGAATCTTCCCGACTACATGGAAGAGAGCCTGGTCAAACCGACAATTGATCGTCTGTGGTCAGTGATGAAGCCCGGCGGCCTGCTACTCGTCTTTTTTCATACCCGGGACGCCGGTCCGGACGCGCCCTGCTATCGTTTCCATATCACCGGTACCGACATGCTCGAAACTCAGGAGGTCCGTCTGGCGGGCAGTGGAGGCAAACAAATTCCGCGCCTGCAGCGGGTTTTCAATAACCGGAATATTGAAAACCTGTTTCGCGACTTTGCTTCCATCAAGTTCTTCCTCGCCCGCGACGCCATCCGCGAGGTTCTGCTGGTGCGGTGAAACTTCGGCTGTGTCCGAACATTCAGCTCTGATGATAGAAATCCTGCTGCAACTCTCCTGCCTTTGAGCGGGTCGCCTCCACCAGATAGCGCGCGAGACGCGGGCTGCTTTCGCAGGCCGACAGAAGAGCACCCCGCAGACTGCGCGGCACTCCCAGAAACCTGCGAAGCAGGGAAGAGGCCCGATATGCAGGGCGCAGCGAGCGTCGGTAGGCTCGCTCATAACCTTCAAGTGATTGTTTAAGTGTAGACTCGCCGCGCGAGAATCCAAAAAGAGTGCACGCGGCGAGGTTTCCGCCGCGCAGGGCCAGAGCGATGCCGTCTCCGACGAAGGGATCTACAAATCCGGCGGCGTCCCCTGCGTTGAGCACGCTGCCAGAAACCGGCATGGGCTGACGCAAGATTACCGGAAACGTGGAAATCGGTGCAAAGGCGGCGGTCCAGGAACGGCTGCGAGCCGCGAGCCACGGATGGCGACCCAGCACCTCTTCGAGTGTGGACGCCACGCCCGCACGAACCAAGGCGCAGGCATTGAGTAGAATTGATCCGTCTGGACTGCGGACCGGTTGTACGCCGCAATATCCGCCCTCGAAAAAATAAAGATCGACGCTCGGCTCCGTGTCGCCGTGAAAATGTGCCTTCAGGCCCAGCCACCGCGTGCTGGTGGAAGCGTCGTCGGCCCGCTTGAGGTTGGACCAGCGGCCGGTCGCATTGATCACCGCACGTCCGCGGAATTCACCGGCCGAGGTCGCGACGCGGAATAGACCCTCGCCCGTAATTCCTTGCACAGTCGTTTCCTGAAGGGCGGTCACGCCGGCATTCTCTGCGGCATTCCAGAGGGCGAGATCGAGTTCGTAACGAGCGATGCTCGCCGCGGGCGGGTTGACCGGCACCCGAACCATGCGCCCGTCGAGAAAGAGTCGCGACTCCGACAACTGAAGTGAACGATGAAGCGAGTCTTGTTGGGATTCGCCGAGCAACCACTTCAGCAATGCCAGCGACTCAGTGGAAACGAATTCTCCGCAAACCTTGTGTCGCGGGAAGCGGCCTCGTTCGACGAGGAGCACACGCCAGCCCTCGCGCGCGGCGGTGATGGCAGCCGAGGACCCACCCGGGCCGCCGCCCATCACAATCAGATCGTAAGCGCGAGTCATGCCGCCTTCCACGCGATGATCCCCATCCGATAAAGATAGTGTCTTGAGATTTGAACTGGTCGGGTTGTCAAAGGTTGCAGCAGTTCGCTCAATTCAGCTGGGGTATAGGCTTGCCGCACGGATGCCGGAGCGTCGTTGCGAGTGATCCGGCTACGGTAAAGCGGAAATCCGGCGTAAGTTAGTGCCAGATGGATGGGACTCCGAACAACATCATTGACCAGCAATGCTACGCGACACACGCGCAGCGCCTCTCGGGCGAATCGCTGGAGCTCGTCTGGAGCGAGGTGGTGCACGAAGAGATTGCAACTCACGAGATCAAAGGAACTGTCAGCGAAGGGCAAAGCGAGCGCATCGCCAGCCACTGCGCGATCGCTGCCGTTGAGGTGAGTGCGGGCGCGGTCCAGAAAAGTGATTGTCAGATCAAGTTGCCGAGACAGGCGCTTTTGGATTTTGGCGGGAACAAAGCCGGCTCCGGCGGCGACTTCCAGAAGCGAAGCGCTCTGACCGCGACTTTCCGCCAACGCTCGGCGGACGAGTTTCTCGGTTGTCCGGACGCCGCCGAACCACTGGTTAAACATCTCCAGATCGCGGAGAGAGCCGGCGATTTCGCGCTCAGTTCCTGCGTCCGAGTCCAGTAGTTCGAGGCTGGGGCGGCGTTTCATAGCCACGTGGAATCATGACACAGTTTCAGCAAGAACGATTGCTAGAGACGCGGCGTGCCGCGTCTCCGCATGTGCCGGAGAGTCCGTCGCGCTATAGAGACGAAGACAAGGCACGCCGCTTTTCTACTTTGTGGATTGCCGACCTCAGAAAAGGCAATCATCCTTGCTAGAATAAAATAGTCAGGCATCGGTCCCGCGCGACGTTTTCCCGCCAACCCCGCCAGGTCCGGAAGGAAGCAACGGTAACGGGCTCTTTCGTGTGCAGTGGGTCGCCGGTGCCTGGCTTTTTTTCAAGGCGGCGCCGAGTCCCCATGACCAATCGGCTTTACTACCCGACTTCCGATCTCCACGAATTCGATTCGGTCGTGCAGGAAATAGTGCCCGCCTCTCCGGAGCAGCCTCGTCCCGGCGTCATTCTGCGGGAGACCGCGTTTTACCCCACCAGCGGCGGACAGGCCCACGACAGCGGATGGCTGACCACCAGCGCGAACGATCGGGTGCCGGTCGCCGAGGTCACCGAGACCGAAGACGGCAGGATCGTTCACTACCTCGAAGCGCCCGCGAACTTGGCGCCGGGCGCAGCGGTCCACGGAAACATTGATCCCGAACGGCGTCGCGATCACATGCAGCAGCACTCCGGGCAGCACGTTCTGTCGGCTGCATTCATCGAGCTTTATCAGATACCGACAATTTCCTTCCACATGGGCGAAGATTACTGTTCGATTGATCTCACAACTCCATCACTAACTTCTGAACAAGTTGCCGGAGCCGAGAAACGCGCCAATGAGATCGTTTTCGAGAATCGCCCTGTAACCATTCGCTTTGTTTCGCGGGACGAGGCAGAGAAGCTGGGCTTGCGAAAGCTGCCGCCTGCCGGGCGCGACGAATTGCGGCTCATTGAAATCGCGAGCTTCGATTTGTCAGCGTGCGGAGGAACCCATGTCAGCGCCACTGGCCAGATCGGTTCGATTCTGCTACGCAAAACCGAAACGGTTCGTCAGGGCATACGGGTGGAGTTCGTCTGCGGCGGCCGGGCTGTGCGCACTGCGCGGCGGGACTACACCGCTCTCAGTGAAGCCGCGAAGCTCTTTTCGACCCAGTTGTGGGATGTTCCCACCCAAATCCGCAAGACCTTCGACGACAACAAACTTCTTCGGAAGCAGCGGGAGGAAGCGCTCGAACAGCTGGCCGAAGCGATGGCGGTGGCCGCCCTGAACCAGCAGCCTGAAGCCCGAGGGGGGAAAGTAATCGTGCGCTTGTTTGCCGCCCACGACATCAGCTTTGCCAAGCTGTTCGCGCAAAGGGTGGCTCGCGCCGGATCTCCCGCCGTGGCACTGGTGGCAAGCACGGCTGACACGCCCGGCCTGGTATTCGCGCAGTCCCCCGGCGGCCCGGCAGACATGGGAGCGCTGCTAAAGCAAGTTCTGGCGACAGTTGGCGGTCGCGGTGGCGGCAGCCACGACTTCGCCCAGGGCGGAGTGCCCCCGGGCAGCGATCTAGACCAGCTTTTGAAACAAGCAGCAGGTACAGTCGGGACTTAGCGGTCCGTGTACATGAGTTTCGTATCAGGGTATGCCTTCAGGCATACCGCAAATGTTGCGCTATGATAGCGCCTTCAGGCGCTGAGGGCGGCGACTGGACTTTCACCACGGACTGCTAGATTCCGCCCGCAAAAGAATTCTCCGATGGAACAGCGGCTGATTCTCGTCAATCTCCTTATCAAGCTGGGCGTGGCCGCAGCCGTGTCGAGCGCGCTGGTGCGCTCCAAGGAATTCAAGAAACTCCTGTTTCAGGAGCATCGGGAGGCCCGGCAAAAGATTTATCTGGCTCTGTGGATGGCGATCCCCATCGCGCTCGGCGTCTGGATTCGCTTCAGCGCCCGCAACTTCCTGGCAGGCGATCTTGCCCTGGAAACCACCGTGCTGCTGGGTGTGATCGGGGGCCGGCTCTCGGGCGGGTTAGGTGGCGCGATGATCGCGCTTCCGGCAGTCCTGCACGGCGAATGGGCTGCGTTGCCGTTCAATGTGTTCTGCGGCCTGGTCGCCGGGCAGTTGCGCCGCGTGGCGCCAGACGAAGAAGACATCTGGTCTTTTTCTCCTTTCATCGATCTCAGTATCTACAACTGGATTCGCCGCAATCTGCCCGTGCCGCGCTTGTTCGATTGGCAAATCACATTTCTTCTGACCATCGTCGGACTACGTTTTCTCCAAACCGAAATCTGGCGATTCTGGCCGAATGCGATCTTCAGCCTGGAGCATCCGAATCTGTGGGTGGAGGGCGCGATCTACTTGTGCTCAGTGATGGTCGTCGGCACCGAGCTCAAGATCTTCAATACCGTGCGCATCCAGATGAAGCTGGAGGAACAGGAACGCTTTCTGCTGCAGGCGCGCATGGTGGCATTGCAGAACCAGATCAATCCCCATTTCCTGTTCAACACGTTGAATTCGATTTCATCGCTCGTGCGCTTCGATCCGGACACGGCCCGCGAAATGATTATCAAGCTGGCAACGATCCTTCGCCGTTTGCTCCACAGCACGGACTCCTTCGTGCCGCTACGCGAAGAAGTAGAGTTTATCGATAACTATCTGGATATTGAGGTAGTGCGCTTTGGACGCGACAAGCTGCGCGTGCTCAAAGAACTGGATCCCGCCTCTCTCGAGGTCATGGTGCCAAGCATGCTCTTGCAACCACTGGTAGAGAACTGCCTGAAGCACGGCCTCTCCCCGAAAGTGGAGGGCGGCAGCATCACGCTGCGCAGCCGGCTCATCAAGTCACGTCTGATTATTGAAGTGGAGGATGATGGGGTTGGCATGGCAGGGACGCATCTGCTCGAGCAACCGGAGGGGCTCGGCAGCACCGGGATTGGGATGGCAAATGTAGCCGAGCGCCTGAAGGTTTTGTATGGCGACTCCGCCAAGATGATGATCGAGAGCCGGGACGGCGTCGGCACTCAGATCCGACTGCGTCTTCCAGTATTGCCGAACCCCGAAGAGTTAATGACCACTACGACGATTGCCCCAGCACCCGCCGGTAAAAGTCTTCATAAAGCGGAATAATCTTGCTGGTACAGAAACGCGCGCGCGCTCCCTCGCGAGCCCGTTTTCCCATCGCCCGCAAAGCAGACTCGTCCCCGAGGAGTTCGATCGCGTAACCAGCCATGGTGTCTACGTCTCCCACGTCGGCCAGGAAGCCGGTCACGCCATGCTCGACGACTTCGGGTACGCCTCCCGCGCGGGTGGCGATAGGGACGACCTCGCAGGCCATCGCCTCCAGCGCTGCCAGTCCAAAAGATTCCAGTTCGCTGGGGAGAAGCATCACGTCCGAGATGGCGAGCTTTTCCTGGACACGGTCTTGCTTTCCCAAAAACAGTACATGATCGTGAATGCCTTTCTGCACTGCCAGCCACTCGGCTTGTGACCGGTCGGGTCCATCGCCGATCAGCAGCAGCTTCGAAGGGATTGTCTTGCGAACGCGATCGAAGATTTCAATCACGTCGAGAAGTCGCTTCACCGGGCGGAAATTCGAAAGGTGGACCAGGATGCGCTCGTCGTCGGATGCGTATTCCCGGCGTTGCTCCTGCGTGGCAGCCGAGCGAACGTACTCATCGCAATTCACGAAATTGGGAATGACCTCAATGTGATTCTTGATGTCAAACACATTGATGGTGCGGGCGCGGAGATATTGTGAGACAGCGGTGACCCCGTCGCTTTGCTCGATGGAAAAACGGGTGATCGGCAGGTAGGAACGATCCAGGCCAACGAGGGTAATGTCGGTGCCGTGCAGGGTCGTCACAAATGGCAGATGGCGCCTCGGCGGAGTCGCGGCCAGCATCTGTCTGGCCAGCATCGCGCTCACCGAATGTGGAATCGCGTAGTGCACGTGCAGCAGGTCGAGTTCATAAAGCTGCGAAACCTCTGCCATACGCGTAGCCAGCGCCAGGTCGTACGGGGGATACTCAAACAGCGGATAACGCGAGACCTCGACCTCATGATAGTGGATGTTGGTGGCGGTGTCGATGAGGCGGATGGGTTGCGAATAGGAAATGAAATGGATCTCATGGTCGCGACGGGCGAGTTCCAGCCCCAGTTCAGTGGCCACCACGCCACTTCCGCCATACGTCGGATAACAGGTGATGCCAATCTTCATGAGCGCTCCCGCGACTCTTCCATTGGATTCGGGCATGATGGTCGCGGATGCAGCAGGACAAGGTCAAGTGGCGGGAACATCAAGATTGACATATCAAAGGCCGAATCCTGCGGGGAAGTGCAGGATTCGGCCTGCTAGGTGCAACTATCAGCGGTCTAGTCCGCCAGCCGCGGCCAGTTCGCCGTTCATTACTTCTTCGGCCTTCAATCCCAGACCACGATCAGCCGCTCCCGCGCGTCTTTTGTGATCAACCGGAACAAGTTCCCGGGCTGCGTATAGTAGTCGCTGTCCAGACGATGATTGTGACGATCGACGGAGCCCGAAACCGGACGAGGACGTTCGCGATACGCCGGGTCTTCTTTCGGACCGTCGAAACTGTTGGGCTCATAGTTGGGCTCGGAACCGAAGTTGCCGTCAAAGCGCATGGCGCCGTCCCGGTTGTAAGTGTGCATCAGACACCGCGGTTTGTTCACCGGGAGAGAATCGTAGTTCACGCCGAGCCGATACCGGTGCGCATCGGGATACGAGATCAGGCATGCTTGCAGCATTTTGTCCGGCGAGTAACCCATGCCCTGCACAACGTTCTTGGGCTCGAACGCCGCCTGCTCGACTTCCGCAAAGTAGTTTTCGGGATTCCGATCGAGGACCAGTTCCCCAATCTCGACTAGCGGATAGTCACCGTGCGGCCATACTTTCGTCAGGTCGAACGAATTGATGTGATACGTCTCCGCCTCTTTCTCCGGCATGATCTGGATGGAAACCTTGCACTTGGGGAAGTCACCCTTCGCGATTGCGTCGAAGAGATCGCGCTTCGCGAAGTCCGGGTCTTTGCCCTTCATGACTTCAGCGCTATCGCGGTCGAAGTTCTTGATGCCTTGTTTGGTCTTGAAGTGATACTTCACGTAAAACAACTCGTTCTTGCTGTTGATCAGACTGAAACGTATGGCTGCTGAATCCGTCCATGTGACGGTAGCCATGGGGAGTGCCGCGATCCGAGAATAGAATCGTCACCTGATGTAGCGATTCCGGCGAGAGCGACCAGAAGTCCCAGATCATGGTGGGCGACTTCAGATTCGTTTCGGGATCGCGCTTCTGGGCGTGAATGAAGTCCCCGAACTTCAACGGATCGCGGATGAAGAAGACCGGCGTATTGTTGCCCACCATGTCCCAGTTGCCCTCTTCGGTGTAGAACTTGAGAGCGAACCCGCGCGGATCGCACCGAAGACACTACTCCGCACTTGGTCGAACAGTTGCAATCAGGCGACCTTGATCTAGGCATTCTCGGGCCTGCCAGTGCGCAATCCCGACATCGTTTGCAGCGAACTGACGCGGGAGCCTCTATTTCTGGCGGTTGCGGAGAAGCATCCGCTGGCGCGCGAAAAGTCAGTTGATCTGCGGGACTTGCAGAACGAGCGCCTTCTCCTACTCAAAGAGGGTCACTGCCTGCGTGACGACGTGCTCAGAACCTGTGCTCGCGGTCGAACGGAACTCCATCGCGTATTCGAGACCGATCAGCTCGCCAGCATTTTCCAGTTCGTGCGTCTCCGGCTTCGGTTTGACCGTAGTGCCCGCCATGACAGCGTCACATTCCGCCGGCTGCAAGCTGATTCCGCTGCGCGGGAACAGCTTTCGCCGCATCGGATATCTGCGAGCGCGACGGCACGTCGTCAGCCGGCCGATGCGCGAATTTACCGCCTGGTTGCGGACACTGGCGCCGCGCGTGCCAGCCAAAGACCAGACTACTTTTTATGGCATGATCTGAGTGGCGATACGCGGTCGGCGTGGTCTCGCGAGGTCGCGTGATGGTCGGACAGACATAGCACGAGCTATCTCTTGACGTTCACGTGTAGATGCCCGCGAACACACCGCTATCGTAGAGCTGCTCAGCTTGGGCGAACCTCAGCTGTTGCTCCAGGTCGCGAATCCGTTGTTGGCGATTCTTGAACTCACTTCGCTCATCATCGGTGAAGCAAGAAAATGTCTTCGTCATGAGGATGTGAATCTGTTGGTCGAGCGCGTCCAGAAGCTCTGCTCTGGCGGGGAAAGCCGCTTTGAATTCCATAACAATTCCTTTCGGAAGACGCTTCGCGCAAAGCCATTTGAACCGGAACGGGATCGCGTCTCAATACGGGGAATCCGGTAGCCGGAAATAACGAAAGTAACATTCGTGCGTAGCGTCAAATGTCCACCCAAACATAGTCCAGACATAGACGGGGCTCTCAACCCCCATCATTGAGACCGACGCGCGCATCAATTGGACTGACGTGTCAGTACCAAGCTCAGTGCCCGGATGGCGAAACTGGCAGACGCACGGGACTTAAAATCCTAGAAACTTAGTTGTTCCTCGCGTTATGTGGCTGTAAACAATAATTTTATTGACATGACTTCGAAGCGGGGATAGCTTCACATTCATTACACATTTTGGGAGTTCTCGCGCCACTTCGCACGAGGAACGAAGATGCCGGAACACCACACGATCCTGCGCAGCAAGGTCCACGTCTACAAGCTCCCAAACAGCAGTCTCTAGCAGTGCTCAAGCTATTTCGCGGGCAAAAATCGTCGCACCAGCACCAAAGAAGAGAGCCTCTCCAAAGCCAAGGAAATCGCCGAGGACTGGTACCTACAGTTGCGCGGAAAACTCCGCGGCGGAGAGATCAAGAGCGAAAAAACATTTCGCGAAGTGTCTGAACACTACCTCCGCGAGTTCGACATTATCACGCAGGGACAACGAAACAAGCGATACGTGGAAGGCCAGCACTGGCGATCGAAAGAACGCCTAGTTCCTTTCTTCGGGAACCTGGGCATCTCAGAGGTCACCTCTGGAAAGATCCAGGAATACCGAGTTCACAGACACCAAGAAGCCCTTAAAGAATCAAGAAGCCCTTAAAGAATATGGCAAGCCACCAGGCCATAGCACGATGCATCAGGAAATCGTGAGGCTCCGCCAGACCTTAAAGACGGCCCTGCGCCACGGATGGCTCGACCGCCTTCCCGATTTTTCTGAACCGTACCGGAAATCACCCAAAATCTCTCATCGGGCGTGGTTCTCACCAGAAGAATACAAACAACTCTACAAGGCGACACGAAAGCGTGCGCAAGAGCCCAAGAAACGAGGCTTCAACTGGGAAGCGGAACAACTCCACGACTACGTGCTCTTTGCAGTCAATACCGGACTGCGGCCCGACGAAGCATGGCGCCTTCAGTTCCGCGATGTCACAATCGTTCACGACGACGATTTGAAAAAAACGATCTTGGAGATCGAGGTCCGGGGAAAACGTGGAGTTGGATACTGCAAAAGTATGCCGGGTGCGGTGTTGCCTTTTAAGCGACTTCGAAGCCGGCTCCGCCCGGCACGCGTTGATGGAGCGAACGCGCCCGCGGGAAGGTCCGAGACACCTGCGGTTCCTAGCGCACCCTGGCGCACGCCCGAGGCTACTGATCTGATTTTCCCCAAGTGGCAACGAGAGCTCTTTAAGGCCATCCTCGACGAGGAAAAGCTTCGTTTCGACCGAGAAAGCCAGCCGCGCACGGCGTACAGCCTCCGGCATACATACATTTGCTTGCGCTTGATGGAAGGCGCCGACATCTACCAAATCGCTAAGAACTGCCGCACCAGTGTCGAGATGATCGAAAAGTATTACGCGTCGCACATCAAGACCTCGCTCGACGCCGTTGCAATCAACGTGATGCGACCGAAGAAGAGAAAGTCAAAAGAAGCTAGCTTGACGGACGTAGCGTGAAAAACGCTCGTTCCAGCGGAACCGGTTGACGAGGAAACGGATGTGTAAAATCGGGCAACGTGCCCTATTATGAGTAAGACAGCCGCGCGCGGGCGTGGCGGAATGGCATACGCAGCGGACTTAAGGAAAACTTGAGTGCTCGTCTGGGAAACCGGCGATGCAGAACTGCTCAAATTCGGGGAAACCTTAAATGGCAATCCCGAGCCAAGCCCGGAGAAATCCCAGGCCGGGAAGGTGTAGAGACTAGACGGGCAGCACCTAAGCTCCGGGGCTTCCGGAGGATGGTGAAGGGATAGTCCAGACCGCAAACCTAGCGTGAGGCCTCGAAGAGCGCCACGTCCGGGCGGCGAAAGCCGTAGACGGTATGAAAATCCGCAGGGCTTAAACGGCCCATGAGGGTTCAAGTCCCTCCGCCCGCACCACTTGTTTCTTGGGCAGCAAAAGCGCCCGCACGGCGCGACGAATCTTGCAGACGGTGTCTGAAAAATGTTGTCTTGAGGCCCTACATCATTGGCGCGAATCCCGAAACACCTGCCGCGTACTGCACATCAAAGTCTTCTTCGAGGAAAAACCCGCATCTGGGTGGGCTGAATGTTCTACGATGGTGTTGCAATACGTCATTAGTTATGATTAAGTAATGACATATTGAAACAATCCCCGGCAGCGCCTCTTCAGAAGATTATGCAGTACATCGGCGAACACGGGATTGTTAGGTCCCGCGATATCGAGGCGATCGGCCTTCCGCGGCAGTATCTCGTGCGTCTCCACCGGCAAGGCAAGCTCAATCGGCCTACACGTGGAATCTACACACTTCAAGACGCCGACGTGACGGAACACCACTCTTACGCTGAAGTCATGAAGCGAGTCCCGGAAGCTACTGTCTGCCTGCTTTCGGCCCTTGTCTTTCACGAGATCACGACTCAGAGTCCTGCTTCGGTTTGGATCGCTCTCTCCAAAGGGGCAAGAACGCCTGCTCTCGCTTCGCCTTCACTCAGGATCGTTCGGCTGTCAGGGCCATCACTCACGGAGGGAATCGACAAACATCAGGTGGAGGGCGTCACAGTCCGTGTCTATTCAGCCGCGAAGACGGTCGCCGACTGTTTCAAATTTCGGAACAAAATCGGCCTCGACGTCGCAATCGAAGCCCTAA
>JBKPCG010000095.1:0-21377 GCA_046727255.1 Acidobacteriota bacterium
CGACCGGGCTACGAAGAAGTTGTGGTCGTAGAGATTGCGGTACATGCGTCCGGCGATTTCGGCGGCTTTCGGGCCGTAGGTGGGACGTCCACCGCGCAAGAAGACGACCGTTACGATGCGTCCGATGTCGGTCTTGGCGTAGGAGGCGAACCATCCGAAGCGGGTGCCGGCGTGCGAACAGGTTCCAGTCTTGCCGAGGATGGACTCTTCGCTGAAATTCAGGCGTACGCTGCGGGCGGTGCCGTATTCGACCGCGCCTGCCATGCCGTCTGACAGGTCAGGAATGACGTTCGCGATATCAAGATGACGCTTGACGCGGGGCTGGAAGTCGGCGACTGCTTCGGGCGTTGCGGGATGCTGGAGATAGTAAAGGGTGCCGCCGTTCGCTATGGAAGCGACCATGGCGCCTAGTTGCAACGGGGTCATGGAAATCCCTTCGCCGAACGAGCACATCTTGCCAACGCCGCCGAGCTTGTTGGGAATCTCGGCTTCCGGATAGGCGCCTAGTTGTTCGCCTTCAATCTCGTAACCGGCCAGTTCGCCCAGTCCGAACTCGCGGGCGTAGTAGCTGATTTTGTCGAACCCGAGCTTGCGTCCGACGGCTTCGAAATATGGATTGTTGGAGTGCGCCAGCGCCGACGTGAGATTCATGCGGCTGCGGCGGCCGAGTCGAATCTCGGTCTCCTTGTCGATCAGTCCCTCGCTTAATGCCGCTAGAGCAGTGGAGAGCTTAATTGTCGAGCAGGGCTGTGCGCCGCTCGAGAGTGCCAGCTTCTGGTTGACCATCGCCAGAATGCGTCCGCTGGTCGGCTCGATGGCGACCACTGTGCCGTTCAAGTTTCCCAAGGCTTCAATTGCGGCCTGGCGCACGACGGGATCTTCGCCACCGGTGATATCGCCTTCCGTGGTGGCATCGGCAAAGGAGCTGGTATAGAAACGCTCGTAGGAGCGGTGCCGGCGGATGCGTGCGGAACGAGAGCGCGGAGCCCGGCCCTTGGCCAAAGTACGCATACGCTTCTTCGCGCGCTGGCTTTCACTCACCGAGGGTGATTTGCGGGTCGTTAGCGAACGGGTATTAACGCTGGCGGCGATGCTGCTTGCTTCCAGCAGCAACGACAACCCTACTATGAGAGCGAGACGAGTGGCCCAACCCAACAACTTCACTGGCTTTTCCCCGGAGGCACTGGTTTCAAACAACTTATTACGCTTATATAGATGCAAGAACCTCGCCAATCGCCCTGGGCGGGCGGTGGTTCGTGCAACTGTCCGATAATAGGGGAGTTAGCGATGAAGTGCAACGGCAAAATATGGTTGCAGTCATCAGGAAATTCTTCGAATAAGTTGTTTGGCTGCTTGCATTTGGGGGGAGCTCGGCGAGGGACAAACCCCTTGGTAACCTCTTGTGCCTGTTGTCTTGCAAGGTACCTCGGCAGCGCAATGATTTGCACAGCCCTGAGAACTTCAAAAGTGACCTCGCAGGGCGCTCGAACGCAACAAAGTGTCACCCGATTTCGTCGGGATCGCCTCGTCGATCGCGGGTTTTTCTGATATTTTCTGTCGGCATGTCCTCGGAGGCCGGCATTTTGCGAACTTCATTTGTGCTCGCTTGGATTTTTCTCATTCCCCTGCTTACTCACGCTGCGGAAAAGAGTCTGGAAGCGCGGCGGGCGGAACTCAATCGCCTGCTTGCCGACGAGTGGGAATACACGCTGCGCACGCAACCCGAACTGGCTACTCATATCGGCGACAACCGTTACAACGATCGCCTGAGCGATTTGTCCGATAAGGCGATTGCCGACGATCTCGAGCATGAACGCCAGGCTTTACTACTTTTCGAAGCCATCGACACGACTGGATTTCCCGAGCAGGAGAAACTCAACTGTTCACTCATCGTGCGCAGCTTGCGTGATGGGATCGAGGCGGCCCGGTTTAAGGACTGGGAAATGCCTGCGACCCAGTTTGGTGGAATCCATCTGGGATACGCTTCCCTTCCTTTTGATTCGCCGTTCCGCAATGTGAAGGATTACGAGGACTATCGGTCTCGACTGCTCCAGATTCCGCGTGTGCTCGAACAGGCGATGGGGCACATGCGCGACGGCCTGCGCGAGCACTTGATGCCGCCGAAATACTTGCTGGAAAAGGTGTCTGCGCAAGCGCAGCAGATTGCCGACAGTCCGCTCGACAAGAGTTCGTTCACCGAGCCGTTGCGCAAGTTTCCAGATTCTATTTCCGAGACGGACCGCAAGCGGCTTCGCGAAGTCATTGAGGGCGCGGTCAAGAACCAGGTCGCACCGGCCTATACAAAATTCGCGAAATTTGTGCGTGAGGAGTATGCGCCGCATGGCCGGCTTGATCCCGGGGTCTGGGCATTGCCGGACGGAGAAGCGCGTTATCGTTTTGCGGTCCGCCACCAGACGACCACCGACGTCACGGCCGAGGAGATTCATGAGCTTGGGCTGAAGAGTGTGACGGAAATCGAAAACGAGATGATGAAGATTGCCCGGGCGCAGGGCTTCTCGGATTTGAAGTCGTATAACGCGCATCTCAAGCAAGATCCAGCTGTCCACGCCAAGTCAGGAAAGCAATTGCTCGATCTCTACACACAATATCGGGATCAGATGTATGAGAAGCTTCCGCAGCTTTTCGGACGCCTTCCGAAAAACAAGCTGGCGGTTGTACCGATGGAATCGTTTCGTAGCGCTGACAGCGTCCCCGCCGACTACTCGGTGGGCGCGGGGGACGGATCGCGGCCGGGGCGGATCAACGTCAACGAATATGCGCCCGAGAAACGGCTGCTGTTAAACGTGGAGGCGATTGCTTATCACGAAGGCGTTCCCGGACATCACTTGCAGTTTTCGATCGCGCAGGAAGTCACCGATCTGCCGCCTTTCCGCAAGTACAACCTGGATCTCAATGCCTACACCGAGGGCTGGGCGTTCTACTCGGAGCGTCTGGGGAAAGAAGTCGGCTTCTATCGCGAACCGTATAGCGACTATGGGCGGCTGCAAAACGAAATGTGGCGTGCGGTGCGCTGGGTCGTTGACACGGGCGTCCATTCGAAGCACTGGTCGCGTCAGCAAATGGTGGACTTCTTCCACGAGCACACCGCCATGGACGATCAGAACATTGAGACCGAAGTCGATCGCTACATCGCCTGGCCTGCGCAAGCGCTTTCCTACAAGATGGGCCAGCGAAAGATTTTGGAGCTGCGGGAGCGGGCGCAGAAAGAGTTGGGAGCGAAGTTCGATCTGCGCGCGTTTCATGATGAGGTGCTGGATCAGGGACCACTGCCACTTGATGTGCTGGAGGAGAAGATCAATGGGTGGATTGGCACGCAGAAGTGATCAAAGCAGGTCGCAGGTGTCAGGTCGCAGGACAGGCGTATGAATCTTCGTTGGCGCTGTCGGGCATCTTATATGTAAGTGCGTCTCCGGGAGCGACCGATGAAGCTTATCTTGTGTTCCGTGGTGGCTTGCTTTCTTTTCCTTGCGTATGCGAATGGTCAGTCGGCTGAAACGGCGGAGTCACATCACTCGACTCAAGCTGCAACTCCGGCGGCAAATTCACAGAGGGATTCCGACGATATGGAGCAGATGCGCGCCGACCTGGAGCGACTCAAAGTCCTACTCAATCAGATGCGGACGAACCTTGCCTTCGTTCAAACAACTCAAACTCCGCTCAAGCACCAGTTCGAACTGGAAACGGATGCGTGGCAGGTGATCGTGGAGCAGATGGAACGGCGGCTGAAACAGATGGAAGATCGCAGGGTGCCTGGAGCGGGGCGGTAGAGGCTGCGGGCAAGGGTTAGGATCAGAGTCAACGGCAACAACAACAGCAACGACAAAAGCAATTACAACTGCAACGGCGACTGCAACGGCAACTTCAACGGCAACGGACAAGAGTGTCCGTTCTACATTGACGCTGCTCGCCTTCGACACTTAACATTCCTGCAATCCTGATCCCCATGATCCCCCGCAATCTGTCCCACTATCGCGTGCTTGAGAAGATTGGCAGTGGCGGGATGGGCCTGGTGTATCGCGCCCACGACGAAACGCTTGATCGCGATGTGGCGTTGAAGGTCCTTCCGACTGGCATGCTGTCCGACGAGCATGCGCGACGGCGTTTCCGGCGGGAAGCGCTGTCCCTTGCCAAGCTCAACCATCCTCATATTGGCGGGGTGTACGAATTCGGCGGTGAAGGCGGCGTGGACTTCCTGGTGATGGAACTGGTTTCCGGCGTCACGCTGGATGCGCGACTGGCTGCCGGGCCGATGGAGGATGCTGAGGTGTTGCGCTACGGAGCACAGCTGGCGGACGGGTTGGAAGCGGCCCACCAGCAGGGGATACTGCACCGCGACCTGAAGCCGAGCAATCTGCGCATTAATAAGGAAGGACGGCTCAAGATCCTCGATTTCGGGCTGGCTGAGTGGACGCAACCGGAAGGCGACTCCGACCCTACCGCCACTAACACAAAAGTGAGCGGCACGGTGGCCTACATGTCTCCGGAGCAGCTGCGCGGAAAGAATGCGGATGTGCGAAGCGATATCTATGCGGTGGGGGCCGTTCTCTACGAGATGGCTACAGGCAAGCACCCGTATGCGGAGACTTCCGGGCCGCAGCTGATCGCACAGATCCTGGAAAGACCTCCTTCCCCGCCAACATCTCGCAACCGGAAGATTTCGCCGGTGCTGGAAGCCATCATTCTCAAGGCAATGGACCGCGACCCGGACTTGCGTTACCAGTCGGCGCGCGAGATGCGCATTGACCTGGAACGGTTAAGCACCGGATCGACGTCCATCGCAACTCGCCGCCGACGGGTTTGGCCCTGGGTGCTCGCAGCGGGGGCAGCGCTGGCGGCAGTTCTGCTCGTGTGGAATCCCGCGGATATCCGGGGACGGCTTTTCGGATGGCGCACTGGATCATCCTTGTCGCATGGACGACGGTCAGTGGCCGTCGTTGGATTCCGCAACCTCTCGGGAAAGCCGGAGCAGGCATGGCTGTCGACTGCACTGGCCGAGATGCTCAGCACCGAACTGGGCGGCGGCGGGCAATTGCGATCTGTGCCCGGAGAGAACATTGCGCGCATGAAGCTGGACTTGTCGCTGCCCGACGCGGAGAGTTACGCGCCCGACACCTTGCAGCGAATACGCAAACACTCCGGCACGGATCTGGTTGTACTCGGCTCGTACATGGCGATGGGTAATGACGCCGGCAATCGGATCCGCATTGACTTCCATCTGCAAGACGCGATTACGGGAGAAACTCTGGCATCCGTTTCCGAAACTGGAACTGAGCCAGAGCTGCTCGACCTGGTTGCGCGGACGGGAAGCCGCCTGCGAAGAACGCTTGGAGTCCAGCCGATGGCCGGAGAGAATGCTGGAGCGCATGCATCGTTACCATCCACAAACGAAGCGGCGCGACTCTACGCGGAAGGATTGTCGAAGCTCCGGTTGTTTGAGGCGCGCGAGGCTCGGAGTCTTCTGGAAAAAGCAGCGACTCTCGATCCCAAATTTGCACTCAGCCATGCCGCGTTGTCCGAAGCCCTGACTAATCTCGGCTATGACGCGCTCGCACGGGAAGAAGCGCAGAAGGCGTTTGACCTCTCAGCGAGCCTTTCGCGGGATGAACGGCTGATGATCGAGGGGCGATTGCGGGAAACGACTCGCGAGTGGCCGAAAGCGGTCGAGACCTACCGCACACTCTGGCGCTTCTTTCCTGACAACCTAGAGTATGGGCTGCGGCTGGCGGCGGCGCAGACCGCTGCCGGACAGGCCAAGGATTCACTCGCTACTGTGGAAGAGATGCGCAGGGCAACGGATTCTGCGAACGGAGATCCTCGCATCGATCTGGCGGAAGCGAGAGCCTACGATAGTCTTGGTAGCTTCAAACAGTCGCTGACTGCGGCCCAGACCGCCGGCAAGGTCGGCCAGGCACAGGGTGCGCGACTGGTGGTCGCGCAGGCCCGGATCGCAGAAGGATGGGCTTGGGAACGCCTGGGCGACTTAGGCAAATCGGGGGCGGCGTTTACTGAAGCCCACGACCTGTTTTCCGCCGCCGGCGACAAACGCGGCGCTGCCACGGCTACCCACCTCACTGGCGACATTCTCTACGATCAGGGCAATTATGCGGCGGCGAACCGCACTTATGAGTCTGCTCTCGCAACTTTTCGAGAAATCGGCGACCAGCGAGATGTCTCACGTTCGCTGAACAATCTCGGCAACGTCGCCAACGATATTGGAAATTTCCCAAAGGCCATGAGCTACTACGAACAAACGCTGGCGATTGATCGCGAGATGGGATCGAAGAGCGGAATGGCGGGAGCTCTGGGAAATATGGCCAACGTGTTCGACAGCATGGGCGACCTCGCTAACGCCCGCAAGAAGAATGAAGAAGGCCTGGCTATGTTCCGCGAAGTCGGAGACCAGCGTGGCACGGCCAGCACGCTGGGAAATTTGGGCAACGTTCTGGTCGAGATCGGCGAACTGACCGAGGCACGCAAGCACTATGAGGAGGGGCTGAGGATCCAGAAGGAAACGGGCTACCGCCGCGGACAGGCATACGCACTCAGCAATCTCGCCGATCTGCATATGGTTACGGGAGACTTTCCCGAAGCTCGCAAGCTGGCCGAGCAGGCTCTCGCGCTTCGTAAAGACCTCGGAGAGAATACCAATGTCGCAATCTCGCAACTACAGATGGGATGGATCGCCTTTAACGAGGCGCGCCTGAATGAAGCGGAGAGCTCGCTACGCGACGCGGCCCAGATATTTCAGAAAGCGGACATAAGAGATCTCCTGATTTCCTGCAATGCGCTTCTGGCACGTGTTCTTCTGGCACAGGGGAAAACTGCGGAAGCGGGGCGGCTGGCCGCTGACGCTGTGCAGAGGGCAAAGAGTCGGCCGTCACGGCCTCCGCAGTTTGATGCGGCGCTGGCATTGGCCGGCATCGAGATGACCGAGGGAAGGTTTTCCGATGCGGCGAAAGGCGCGCAGGAAGTGCTCAATCTGGCTTCGCGCTACGGATACACGGGCTATCAGATGGAGTCGCGTCTAACATTGACACAAGTGCTTGCCGGATCAGGCAAGGCATCGCAGGCGCGCATCCAGGCCGCTAGCTTGCAAAAAGACGCGCGGGCTAAAGGCTATGGCAGAATCGAGCGTGAGGCTGCCAAGCTCGCGAGCCACTAGACTTCGCCACGCGTCGCTAATGCTCGCGACTTCAGGCGGGCGGGGGCGCCCGCCCCACACTACCTACATCACGTCGTTGCGCTTTCGCAGAAATGCCGGCACATCGAGATCTTCCGGTGTATAGCTCGGCGATGCTGTGCGCATGCCATCGAGCGAAATCACTTCAGCATGGGCCTGGCTCACTTGCGTTGGAGGGGCAGTCTGAAATGCGACCGGCATGTCAGGTTCGAATGCAGGTTCGCGCTCCATCACTGGCTCGGGCTCGACCTCCGGTTCGGGCACATGAAAGCGTTCGTGATGCCGCGACATAATGACAGGATCGCTGTTCTCGTGCCGCCGCAGATGGCGCACATCCGACTCTTTGAAGCCGGTCGCGATGACGGTGATCTTGACTGCGTCCTTCATCTTTTCGTCGAGGACGGCGCCAAAGATGATGTTGGCATCCTCGTGAGCGGCACCCTGGATGATGGTGCAGGCCTGTTGCACTTCGGCGAGCTTCAGTGAACTGGAGCCCGTGATGTTGATAAGAATGCCGCGTGCTCCGTCAATCGCTCCGGCTTCGAGCAGGGGCGACGCTATCGCGCGCTGCGCGGCTTCCATGGTGCGGCGATCCCCGGCGGCAGTGGCTGTTCCCATGACGGCGTAACCCATGCCCGCCATGATCGCCTTCACGTCCGCGAAGTCGCGGTTGATGATTCCAGGAATCGTGATGATGTCTGAAATACCCTGCACGCCCTGGCGCAGGATGTCATCGGCGACTCGGAATGATTCGAAGAAACCGGCATTCTCCGCCACGCCCAGCAGTTTCTCGTTGGGGATGACGATGGTGGTATCCACCGATTCCATTAGTTCGGAGATGCCGCGTTCCGCCTGCTGCATGCGCCGTTTCCCTTCGAAAGCAAACGGTTTGGTGACGACCGCCACCGTGAGCGCGCCCATTTCGCTGGCTAGCGAAGCGATGATTGGGGTCGCTCCGGTGCCGGTGCCGCCTCCCAGACCGGCGGTAACAAAGATCATGTCGGCGCCTTCGAGGGCCTCGATGATCTTGTCGGAATCCTCGAGTGCCGCTTTGCGGCCGATTTCCGGATTGGCTCCAGCGCCCAGGCCGTTCGTCAGCTTCACGCCGAGTTGTATCTTGATAGCCGCGCGCGACATCCGCAGAGCTTGCAGGTCGGTGTTGGCCACGATGAATTCGATGTTTTCCATTCCGGAGTCAATCATGCGGTTAACGGCGTTATTGCCACCACCTCCGACGCCGATCACCTTGATGCGAGCGTCGTTGCGGGCTTCTTCGTTGAAGCTGATGCGTAGTTCGTTGTCTGCTTTGCTCATGTCAACACCTCGTGAAATCAGTTGTCAGCTGTCAGTTCTCAGTTCCCGGTTCTCAGTCAGAACCAACCCTTTTGCCAGCGCGTCGCCGATACTACGCGCCTTTCTTGGCGAACATTGCTTTCATGCGTGAACTCCAGCCGCCGTCTTGCAGGCCGCGTGCTATGCGGGCGCGATGGCCGTAGTACACCATGCCTAGAACGGTTGAGAATTCGGGCTCGGCTAGTAACGCTGGCATCTTCGCCATCGGCGTTGGCCAGGCGAGGCGCGAGGCTTTGCGCAGCACGGACTCGGCGACGTCCAGAATGCCGGGCAGCCTTGAGGCCCCGCCGCTCAGGACAAATCCCGCGATGCAATGGTTCAGAACGCCTGCCTGGCGCAGGTTTTCGCGCAGCATCTCGAACAGCTCGCGGGCGCGCGGCTCGAGAATTTCGCCGACCATGCGCTGCGGCATCAGCCGCGAGGGCCGGTCGCCCACCGAAGGGACTTCGACCTCATTGCCCTCGGGGATCAGCGTCGCCACGGCGTTGCCGAAGTTTCTCTTGAGGCTTTCTGACTCCGCAAGGCCAGTACACATGCCAACCGAAAGGTCGCTGGTGAAGTGATCTCCGCCCACCGGAATCACCGCGGTATGCGCCACGGCGCCCTGCTGGAAAACGATCAGGTCGCAGGAACCGGCGCCCAGGTCGGCAAGGCAGATGCCCAGTTCGCGTTCGTCAGCGCGCAGCACGGAATCGGCACAAGCTAGCGGCTCGAAAACCGTATCGTCGACGTGAACTCCCGCCTTGTTCACCGCGGTTACGACATTCTGGGTGGCGTTCGATGAAGCAGTCACGATGTGGACGCGCACTTCGAGGCGTGTTGCCATCATGCCGGTGGGATCCTGCACACCCGGTTGATCGTCGAGGATGAACTCTTGTGGCAGGAGGTGAAGAATTTCGCGGTCCCCGGGCAGCGGCATGGTACGCGCCTTGTCCACGGCCTGACGAATGTCGTCACGGGTGATTTCTCTCGCGCGCGCTCCGAATGTGGTCCCGCCGTGGCTGTTCACGCCCCGGATGTGGGCTCCCGCAACTCCCACCAGGGCGTGCTCCACGGGAATTCCCGCTACGTCCTCCGCTTTTTCGACCGCTTTCTGGATGCTTCGCACGGCTTTGTCGAGTTCGGTGATCACGCCCTTGCGCAGGCCTCGCGATTCGCTGATGCCGTGTCCGCGATAGCGCAGACCGTGTTCGCTGATTTCGGCGACCAGGACGCAGGTCTTGGCGCTTCCGACGTCAATGGCGGTAATGAAGTTGGGCGGTTGGCTGGGCATGGTTTATCGCGGGTTCTGCGACGCCTCCTTGGGGATTCCTGGGCTCGGCTTCTTCTGGCGCGAGGTGGCGGAGGGCGGTAATGCCGCTGACGAAACCGGTTTCGAAGTCTGGGATGGTGGCGGTGCCAGGCTGGGAGCCGCTTTCGAAGTTTGCGCTGACGGTAGGGCCACTGTTGGCGCTGGCTTGGAAGTCTTGGCGGTATCCGGTATTGGTTTCTTCGCGGAGGCTGGGATCACCGCAGTCCTGGCGGAGTGGACCCCAGTTTTGGCGCTCACCGCGCTCGCACGTCTTCCTCTTGGTTTGACCGCTGCCCGATGGGTGACTGCTTTGGCGGGAGCTCTCGCGACTGTCTTAGCCGACTTCTTCGTCGCTCCCGCAGGCGCCGGATGCGTCACATACTTTTCATAGTTCACGATGGCGGCGGGCTTCACTCCTGCCGCCATCGCGGCTTTCGCCGCTGCCGAGGTGAGAACCGCTGGCCGTCGAATCCCTTCGAGATCGGGATTCACGATGATCTGCCCGTCGTACCGCAGGTCAACGGACTCGAGCTTGTCGAACTGCTGGCGCCACTGTTGTACGTGCGTGATGTAGGTCTTGTAGCGATGCAGGAAATTCCCCGCGCCGAGGTGCACGAGGACTTCGCCGTTGGGATCTGCAACCACGACCTTCACGTCTTCCGGGTCGCTGAGGTCGACTTCGCTGAGTTCACGGGAGTAGCTGGCGCCTCCGGAATCGAGTTGCTGGACCAGTTCGTTGTAGTTCTTCATGCGGGCGGAGCGGGTAGAGAGAGGCTCGCCGGAATTCATGCCGGCAATCACGGGGAAGGAATACTTCCGTTTGCCGTTGGGCGCGAGTTCCATCACCGTGCCGCCGGCATCGATCAACGAGATGCGCGATCCGATCCGCGCAAAGGCTACCGGCGTACGCTCGTGGATCTCCACACCGAGCCGGTTGGGAACGAAGCGCATTACGCTCGCCGATTCCACCCAGGGAATTTGCTCGAGTTGAACCTTGCGCTGCGCGAGAGGAATGAAAAAGATGTTGCGGCCGATATCGCCGCCCATCACTTCCATGATCTGCGTTTTGGTGACGTGTTGTGCGCCGGCGATTTCAATCTGGTCGCTGGAATCGATGCGGAAACGCCAGGAGTGTTTGCCGTAGCTATAGAGTGATGCAGCAATCGCACCCAGAATGGCGAATGCAACAACCGCGAGCGCGAACCATTTCAAGCGATGGGCTGTTTGTTTCGGGAGGGAACCGCGCCGGACTGAGATCCGTTTCTGGCCGCGCAGAAAAGGAGATTCCTGCTCCGCTTCCAGATCGAGAAGACGCGAGTCGTCGAAGGGCTCGCGTTCAGGAGCCTCGCTGGGAAGCGGGTACAACTCTTCCTGGACGATAGTGGAACTAGCTTTCCGCGCCACTCGTTCGGTCAGTTGTCGTCAGAAAACCGCTGAGCGAGATCACTATAACTTTTTTTCGCGAAATGAGACAGTGCAAAGTTGGGCGCTCTTGCACAGAAGGGCAGGAAGGGATTTTGTAGTCTTGTGATTGGGTAATTTTTGAAATTTCAAGTCGGTAGTCCAAATTACAGACTACTCGACCGCAAAATTACCAAATTACTGTGGACTGTCGCTATCCACATCCAGATCGGCGACGTCGGGGTCGGCATCGACAGACACTCGCGTGCCGGATTGCGGGCAAACTATGATCCGACGGTTGGTGGCATTACTTAGCTTGAAGCGCGTACGCTCCAACACCCTCACACGCACCATTTGGGCGCGCTCGATTGCCGAATGCATTCGATCCAGTTTCTCCTGGACGCGGTCAAGATCGACTTGACGCAGAGCCATGGCACGATCCAGATCGGCCTGATGCTCTGCCATGACGCGCTCCACCTCTGCCTGCTGGCGCGCCAGGAACTGGTCGTCGACTCGAAGTTCTGGAGCCGATCGGCCAGTGAGAACCCCGGCCACGGCCCAGGTCTGCTCGGCGCGAGTGGCGATCTGGCATAGGACGGCCCCGGCACGGTCCGCAACCCGCTGGGCGAGGGGCAGATTGCCTTTTTGATATTCGCTGTTCAGTCCCAGCGCGAATACGCCGAGCGCGATCCAATAGAGGGCTTTATTGTTCATGACTTGCTCCCTACCTTATGGGCGTTGGACGGGCGGGGTGAAAAAAGGTCAACAAAAACAAAATTTGGTGGCGGGTGGGTAATTTCAGAATTCGGCCGAAAGCCCAAGGCCATTGCGGAAGATGCGTCCCGGGCTTGGCGAGGGAGACGCGGCACGCCGCGTCTCTACTTGAATTTTGTTTCCAGGTTGAATTTTGTTCGCGAGCATACGGTCGGTCATTGGCCTAGCGACTTATCGACCAGCATCTTCTGCTCCAGCCTCTCCAGAATGATTGGCCCCAGTTGCGACACATTCCCGGCACCCAGGGTCAGGATCATGTCGCCGGGCTGGGCTAGGGCCGCAACGGCCGCCGAGGCGTCGACAAATGATGGGATATGGACGGCGTCGCGCTTGCCCTTGGTTGCAATCTGCCGGGCTAGAATTTCTGCCGTCACACCTTCAATCGGCTTCTCGCTGGCGGCATAGATATCGAGCACGAAGACCGAGTCGGCGTCGGTGAAGGCGGTCGTGAAGTCGTCCATCAAATCGCGCGTTCGGGTGTAGCGGTGGGGCTGGAAGATGACGTGCACGCGAAGGAATCCGCACTGGCGAGCGGCGGCGAGAGTGGCGCGAATCTCGGTCGGATGGTGTCCGTAGTCGTCAATCACGCTGACGCCGGCGGCCTCGCCCCGAAGCTGGAAGCGGCGATCCACGCCGCGAAAGTGGTCGAGCGCCGAGCGGATGTCGTTAGGCGGGACATCGAGGGCGGTTCCAACGGCAATCGCCGCGGTTGCATTCAGAACGTTGTGGACTCCAGGGACATGCAGCGTGAACCCGCCCAGGTCTTTTTCCTTGTATGCTACGTGGAACTTGCTGAAGGGAACGTGTTCGCCCCGCCCGGCGCCAGTACTCGTAACACGAATCAGAAAGTCTGAGCCGTGCGCTGTCCCATAGGTCAGGACTCGTCGGTGCACGCGCGGAAGCAGGCGCTCGAGAATGGGATCGTCGTTGCAACCCACCACCAAGCCGTAAAAAGGGACGCGTTCCATGAACTCCAGAAATGTCCGCCGGACATCGCGCATGTCGCGATAGCAGTCCATGTGCTCGCGGTCGATGTTGGTGACGACCGACAGAATTGGGGAGAGCTTCAGGAACGACCGGTCGCTTTCGTCGGCTTCAGCGACCAGATATTGCGACTTGCCAAGACGGGCATTGGATCCCATGGCGTCCACGCGCCCGCCTACGACTACGGTTGGGTCGAGACCGCCTCCGGCCAGAACTGCTGCAACCATCGAAGTGGTGGTGGTCTTGCCGTGCATGCCGGCAATGGCGATGCCGTACTTCAGTCGCATCAACTCGGCCAGCATCTCGGCGCGCGGGATGACCGGGACATGTAGGCGGCGGGCTTCCGCCACTTCGGGATTGTCCATCGAGATGGCCGAACTTATTACGACTACGTCCGCGCCGGCAACGTTCGATGCCGCGTGCCCGTCTTGGATCGTCGCACCCAGGGAGGCGAGACGCTGAGTAACGGACGAACTTTTCAGATCGGAGCCGGAGATCTTGTAGCCAAGATTCAGCAGGACCTCGGCAATCCCGCTCATGCCGATGCCGCCTATGCCGACAAAGTGAATGCGTTGGATCTTGGCAAACATGGGGCTAGGCTCCGCGGGTGATGATAGAACATTTCGAGGGCTGAAGAGCTGCGAGCTTCGAGCCACGAGCTACGGGCACCCGTCGAGATGCCAGCCAACCGTTTGCTCGAAGCTCGCAGCAGCCTACTCGCGAGCGATAAGGCCCTCGACTATTGCCGCGATTTCCTCGACTGCCTGGGGATGCGCCAACGATTTCGCAGCGACCGACATTCCCTGCAGTCGGTTGGGATCGGGGATTAAGGCGGCGATTGTATCTACGAGGTAGGCTGCCTCCAGGTTCGATTCTTCGACCACGATCGCTGCCCCTGCTCGCTCCAGCGCCCGCGCATTTACGTTTTGGTGGTCATCCGCGGCGCGGGGGAAGGGCACGAAAATCGCAGGCTTACCCGCGGCTGTGATCTCCGCAACGGTGCTCGCACCGGAGCGGCAGACGAGCAGATCGGCGCGCGCGAATGTGCCTGGCATGTCCTCGATGAACTTGTGGACTTCGCTCGACACACCAGCTCTCTGATATGCGGCGAGAACATTGTCGTAGTCGCGCTCGCCGGTCTGGTGAATGATGTAGAGCCCGGGAACACGTTCGCGCAGGCCGGGCAGCGACTCAATCATCGCCTGGTTGATCGCTCGGGCGCCCTGGCTTCCGCCAAAAACGAGGAGCGTCGGGTGGCCGTCGGCTTTTGCCGGGATGCTGAAGAATGCCTCGCGCACCGGCACGCCCGTCACTTTGCATCGGGGAAAGTATTCGCACGTCTCTTCGAAGTGCACGGCTGCCACCGACACCCAGCGCGCGACGAGACGGTTGGCAAATCCGGGGACGACATTCGGTTCGAATGCCAGGGTCGGGATGCGCCGCCGGATGGCTCCGAACATCGCCGGACCGGAAGCGTATCCGCCGACGCCTATCACGACGTCGGGATCGAAGTCGGAGAGCATCCGACCCGAAGTCCAGAGGGCGCGCGGCAGGTCGAACATGGTCTTGGCGCGGGTCATCAGGCTGACACTTTTCAGGCCGCCGACTTTGATGAGTTCGAGGGGGAATCCGGCCTGCGGCACGAGGCGCGTCTCAATGCCGCGGGCGGTGCCGATGAAGAGCACTTCGGCGGCGAACTGCTTTTTGAGTTGGTGAGCGATGGCCAGGGCGGGGATGACGTGTCCGCCGGTGCCGCCGCCTGCGATGACGATGCGCATGAAGTCGGCGCCTGAAGGCGCTTCCGAGAGTGTCGCATGACGGCATCGCTAAAGCGATGCCCTGATACGAATCCAAACCACGTCAACAATGCCGAGGGCGATATGTTCTTGATGGGACATGCCTGCCACCAGCGCTGCGCTATTCCGCCTGCTTCGTGATGTTCAGCAGCACGCCCACACACGCCAACGTCACGAACAGTGACGATCCCCCGTACGAAACGAACGGTAGCGGGAGGCCCTTGGTCGGCATCAGGCCTAGCACCACGCTGATGTTGATGAAGGCCTGGAGCACGATCATGCTGGTGATCCCGACCGCGAGGAAGCGCCCGAAGTTGTCCTGTGTGCGGAGCGCAACGCGAGTTCCTCGCCATAGAAAAATTGCGAATAGCACGACGACCGTTAACGCGCCTAACAGGCCGAGTTCTTCCGCGGTCACGGCAAAGATGAAATCGGTGTGCGGCTCGGGGAGATAAAAGAGTTTCTGCTTGCCTTCCATCAGGCCGAGGCCGGTCACGCCTCCGGTCGAGACTGCGATCAGAGACTGAATCATGTGGAAGCCGCGTCCCTGCGGATCGGAATAAGGATTGAGGAACGCCAGGATGCGATCTTTCCTATACGCGACGTGAAAGATCAGGAAATAGAGCGGCAGAATCGAGATGGCAAACGCGTACCCGAAATAGCGTAATCGGATCCCGGCTACGAACAACATGCAGGCGGTAATTCCCGCGCAGGCGAGGGCTGTCCCAAGATCGGGTTGAAATACGATCAGGCCGAGGAAGACCACCGTCGGCGCGACGGCGGGCAACAGCGTGTTGCGCCAGTCGTCCATCGCTTTGGTCTTGTTCTCGAGGAACCAGGCCAGGAACAGGATGAGCGCGGGTTTCGCCAACTCCGATGGCTGGAAGGAAATCGGGCCGAGGTGGAACCATCGATGAGTGCCGTGAGTGCGGTCGAGAAAGAAGACGGAAATTAGAAGAAGTGTTGTAAATCCGACCAGTAGGAAAACAAACGCAGGGTGTTTCAGGCGCCTGTAGTCCACCCTCATGGCCACAAACATGGCGGCCAGTCCGGCGACTGCCCAGATCAGTTGCTTCAACAAGAATTCGTAGGCTGATCCGTAGCGCTCTTTGGCCATCACCGCCGACGCGCTGAACACCATGACCAGCCCAATGAAGACAAGGATCGCGGTTACGGTAAACATCCAGCGATCGACACTGACGCGCTTGGCCATGGGAAATTCATTTCACCACGGAGATACGGAGGCACGGAGGTTTTTTCACTTAGGTTCTGGGGCGGGGGATTACTCTTTTGGTACAAGTGGTCGTGGACAAGTGGTCGGTGGCTATTTTCCAACGGCCAGCGAATGCACGATCTCCTTGAAGACCCGTCCGCGGTGTTCGTAGTTCTCAAACTGATCGAAGCTGGCGCAGGCCGGAGCGAGGAGAACTATGTCGCCGGTGGTGGCGGATTCGCTGGCGCTGTGAACAGCATTTTCGAGCGTTTGCGAAGGTACGATCTCGGTCCCTGCGATCTGCGATTGGATCTTCGCCGCCGCCGCTCCGATCGTGTAAACGCGCTTCACTCGCTCGCGCAGCAACTGGCAGAGTGCAGAGTAGTCGCTGCCCTTGTCCTTGCCGCCGAGGATCAGGTGGATATTGGCCGGGAAAGATTCGAGCGCCTTAATGGTCGCGTCCACGTTCGTCGCCTTCGAGTCGTTGTAGTAGTCCACGCCCGCAATTTTGGCGACGAATTCGAGCCGGTGCTCGACCGCCTTGAATTTCCGCACCGCTTCCCGAATCTGATCCGGTTGACAGCCGACCAGCGCCCCAATCGAGACTCCAGCCAGCACGTTTTCCAGGTTGTGCGCCCCCTTCAGCGGGATTTCCGCTAGCGGCATGATCTCGCGCTCGCTCTTTCCGTCGCGGAAGAGAATATGCCCGCTGCGGACAAACGATCCTTTCTCTACTTCTTTTTTCCGGCTGAACCAAAACAACTGCGCGTGCGTTCGACCGGCGAGTCCGGCGGTTGTGGGGTCGTCGGCGTTGAGTACCGCGAAATCATCCGGCCGTTGATTCTCGAAGATGCGAGCCTTCGCATTGACGTAGTTGGCGAAGGTCTTGTGGCGGTCAAGATGGTCGGGTGTGATGTTCAGGATTACCGCAATCCGCGGCCGGAAGCTGACGATCGTTTCCAACTGAAAGCTGGAGACTTCAAGCACAGTCCAGGTATCTGGCCGCGCCTGATCCGCGAAGCTGATCGCGGGCGTACCGATATTGCCACCGACCAGAGTAGGAAACTTGCCGGCTTCAATGATTTCGCCCGCCAGAGTGGTGGTGGTCGTCTTGCCGTTTGCGCCCGTGATAGCAACGATCGGCCCGGGCAGAAACTGGGCTGCGAGTTCCACTTCGCCGATGACCGGCTCGCCCAGCGCACGCGCCTGTTCGAGTTGCGGAGCGTCGAATGGCACGCCCGGGCTGACGACGATCAAGTCCTGTCCTCGGAAGGTGCGGTCGCCGTGCCCGCCGGTTTCGACTGTGATCCCATGGTCGAGCAAAAGCAGGATTTCGTTGCGCAACTCCGCCTCGGGCTTCGAGTCGGAAACGGTGACCCGCGCGCCTCGGGACTTGAGAAACAAAGCCGAGGCTACACCAGACTTGCCCAGGCCGACCACGAGCGCGCGTTTGTCTTTCAGATCCACAATCTATCTCAATTTCAGGGTCGTCAGCGCAAACAGCGCGAACACCAGCGACGCAATCCAGAAACGTACGATCACCTTCGATTCCGACCAGCCCAGCAGCTCAAAGTGGTGGTGGATCGGGGCCATCTTGAAAACGCGTTTCTTCCTCAGCTTGTAGGATCCCACTTGAATGATGACCGAAAGCGCTTCAATGACAAAAATCCCGCCGATAAATGGCAGCAACAGCTCCTGCTTGATCATGACGGCGACGGCTCCAATCGCGCCGCCTAGGGCGAGTGAGCCCACGTCGCCCATGAACACTTCCGCCGGATGGGCGTTGTACCAGAGAAATCCAATCGAGGATCCCACCATGGCTCCGCAGAAGATGGTGAGTTCGCCAATCTGGGGCATGCGCTGGAGCTCGAGATAGGTCGCAAAAGTCGCATGACCACTGACGTACGTGAGCACCGCGAGTGCGCCGGCGGCAATTACGGTGCAGCCAATGGCCAAGCCGTCGAGGCCGTCGGTAAGGTTCACGGCGTTGCTCGAGCCGACAATCACGAGCACGACAAAAAGCACAAACGGCAGAAAGGCCAGGGGCCACAGATGCGTATTCGCGGCCCATTTCTCAATGACAAGGTCTGGCCGGAACTGCTTGAAAAATGGCACCAGCAACTTGGTGGAGTACATTCCGCGATACTGCAGGGCGATCAGCGCGACGGCGATCAGAGCACTCGTCGCAATCTGCAAGCCGAGCTTGGCACGGGCCGTCAGCCCGAGATTGCGGCGATGCACGACTTTGAGATAGTCATCGGCAAAACCAATCGCCGCGAACACTATCGTGGACAACACGGCGATCCAGACAAAGGGATTGCTCAAGTCCGCCCACAGGAGCGTCGGCACAACGATGCTGATGGCAATCAGCAGACCACCCATCGTGGGCGTGCCTGCTTTCTTCTGGTGAGCCTGCGGACCCTCTTCCCGGATATATTGTCCGATCTGAAATTCACGCAGGCGCTGAATGATGATCGGGCCCACGATCAATGCAGTGAAAAGCGCGGTCAGACTGGCGAACGCGGTGCGGAACGTCAGATAGCGAAAGATACGGAAAGGCGGAAAATAATGGAACAGCTTCAGATATAAGAGCCAGTAGAGCAATCCGCCTCCGAAATCAGTTTTCGGTTCTCAGTTCTCAGTTCTCGGTTCTCAGTCTTCAGTTCTTAGAGGTCGTCTGGGAACGAGAACTAACTTTTTGTTGCCAGCTTTCCAGCGTTTTTTCCAGCTTCACGCCACGTGAGCCCTTCAACAGGACAACATCTCCTTCACGCGTTTCGCGGGCGAGCCAGTCGCCGGCTTCTTCGGGCGTGGCGACGAACTCCGCTTTCAGCCCCGCCGCGAGCGCCGCTTCCACCATCGGCATCGCCAAGCCCCGTACTCCGAGTAAGAAGTCCAAGTGCTTACTTGCGATGTAGCGTCCGCACTCGCGATGCAGTTGCTCGCCGGTGGCGCCGAGTTCCAGCATCTCACCGGCCACGACAATCCGCCGGCGGGCGGGCATGGCCGCCAGCGTGTCCACCGCAGCCATGAGCGCCTTCGGACTGGAATTGTAGCAATCGTTGAGTACTGTGATGTTATTCACTTGAACGACCTGTCCGCGCTTGTCGCCGGGTTCGAGCGAAGGCAAGATGGCGGCAATTTCCGACGGTGTAATGCCGTGTTCGAGCGCGACTGCTGCCGCCGCGAGCACGTTGTACACGTTGTGTGTCCCGAGCAGGGGGCTTCTCACGGTCTGCCTCAGTGCCTGGCAGAGGAGATCAAATCGCGTGCCTTCAGGACCCAGGACCTCGATGTTCTCTGCGCGGACGTCGGCCGTTGTTTTCAGGCCGAACAAGATGACTTTGCCTTTGAAATCGCGGCCAAACTGGCAGACGTACTCGTCATCTCCGTTCAGGACCGCGGTCCCGCCGTGCGGCAGCGCCTCGATTAGCTCGTACTTGGCGCGTGCGATTCCGGCGATAGAGTCGAAGTATTCCAGGTGCACGGGACCGACGGACGTAACCACGCCCTCGTTCGGTAGGGCGATCCGTGCCAGGGCTGCGATCTCGCCTGCATGCGACATCCCCATCTCGATCACGGCCAGATCGTATTCCGGCTCAAGCGTGAGCAACCCCAGCGGCAGTCCGAAATGGTTGTTGAAGTTTCCCTTGGAACGAAGCACGCGGTGTCGCGCCGAAAGCAGGTGAGCCATTGCTTCCTTGGTGGTGGTCTTCCCCATCGAACCGGTGATCGCGATCGCGGTTTTGCCCCATAACTTGCGTACGGCTGTGGCGAGGGTTTGCAGCGCGACGAGCGTGTCGTCAACCGCCAGCAAGCCAGTCTTTGAGGGATAGCGGGTCAGTTGATCTTTTCGGACGATGGCACCGATCGCACCCTTGCTCAAAGCTTGCTCGACAAAATCGTGCCCGTCGAGACGCTCGCCCTTTACTGCAAAAAACAGTTCGCCGATCCGTATCGTGCGCGAGTCGATGGAATATCCCTGCGCCAGCGCACGGGGGTCGTAGTCGCCGGCGGCGGCGGTAAAATCGGCGATTCGGGAAAGGGACAGGTTCACGCAGTCTTCCCCGCGCTGTTGGCTCGAGCATCCTCGCAGTCATAGCCAAGGGTCTTCAAGCTTTCCCGAGCCACCTCGACGTCGTCGAACGGGATGGTTCCCTCTCCCGTGACCTGCACCTTTTCATGCCCTTTGCCGGCCAGCAGGACGATGTCGCCCGGGTTCGCCTGCTGAAGCGCGATCGCGATTGCTTTGCGTCGGTCGGGCTCCATCGTAAATCTCGCGCCTGACTTCTGTAGCCCCACGAGTGCATCGTTCATGATCGCCAGCGGATCCTCGGAACGCGGGTTGTCGGATGTCAGAACCGCGAAGTCGCTTCCCTTTCCAGCCGCCTCGCCCATCAGCGGACGCTTGGCGCGGTCGCGGTCGCCGCCGCAACCGAAAAGCGTGATGACTTTCCCGTTGAGACCGGCGCGGGCGACGAAGTCGTGAGCCAGCGCCGTCAGGTTGCGGAGTGCATCATCAGTATGGGCGTAGTCGACGGCAACTGTGAAGGGCTGTCCGCACTCCACGCGCTCGAAACGGCCGGGCACACGAGCCAGGTCGAAAATCCCTTTGGCAATGGGTCCGAGGGGACAATCGCGAGCATATCCCGCGGTTGAGGCAGCCAGCGCGTTGTAGACATTGACTTGGCCAATCATCGGCGACCACATGGGGATCCTGCCGGAGGGCGTGATCATCTGGAAGCGTGTTCCGCGACGCGTCAGCTCGACTGACTCGGCGTGAAAGTCGCCGGACGTGAGACCGTACGAAAGCACCACAGAACTGTTGTTCCGGCACAGAGTCAGCAACTGGCGGCCGTGTTCATCGTCTGCATTGATAACGGCCGCACGCGGGGGCGCAGTACCACAGCCCTCGAATAACACCTGCTTGGCCCGGAAGTAGTCGTCCATATTGCCGTGATAGTCCAGGTGATCGCGAGTTAGATTGGTGAACACGGCGACATCGAAAGGAATCCCGAAAACGCGCTCTTGCGCCAGCGCGTGCGACGAAACTTCCATCACCGACTCCGTCACACCCTCGGTGAGACCTTCCGCCAGCAGGCGATTCAACTCGAGCGCTTCGGGAGTGGTGTGGGGAGCTGGCAGCACTTTGCCCGCCACGTGGTACTCGATCGTTCCCAACAGCGCGGTCTCCCGTCCGGCGGCACGAAGGATTGACTCGATCAGAAATGCGGTTGTGCTCTTTCCGTTCGTCCCGGTGATTCCGATGTTGGCAATGCGCTCTGCGGGACGCTTATAGAAATTGGCGCTCAGGCGAGCCAGGGCGCGCCGTCCGTGGAGAACCTGCGCCCAGGCTACTCCGGG
>JBKPCG010000096.1:0-7325 GCA_046727255.1 Acidobacteriota bacterium
TCTGGCAATTGTTCCTAACACGCCGTCGAATCGAAATGAGTTAACAAGGGAACTACGAGAATGCGCCTCTAAACTTGATGTCATTAATCGGCTACAGGCATTTAGCCAAGCAGTTCAGATTACTGAGAGGCCGGGATTGGGCCGACCGCATTACTTCCTTTTGCAATTGAATCCAGTTGATAAGAAAGTCCGAGTTGTTGGGTATGCTCAAGACCAACTACAACAATCGAACGAAGATTATCTAGAGGCGGAGCGAGGAACCAGCGGTATTGATGCCGTCTTGGTTTCCGTGGAATCATTAGCATTATTGAGGCGCGCATACCCGAATTATTTCCTCGATACCACTGTATTCATTAAGACAGTGGAACAAGCTGTATCGCCATCGAAATAGACATACAATTTCGCGGCGCTATAGGGCGATCTTCCCCTAGAAATGTTCCCCGTACTCACTCAAATGCCAATTCCGTCAAGTCCGAGCGTCTTTCCAACTGCAGTTGCTTAATCTTCCGAGAGAGTTGTTCGTACTTCGCAGTCAATTCCCGACTATGCTCTAGCAGTTCGTTCAGGTGTTGCCGTAGCTTTTCTAGTTCTTGGGGCACAACACAATATTACGCTTGGCATCGCATAATCATCGGTTTGATTCCTCTCTGAGCATTCTCGCAAAGCTGGGGCGGAAGGGCGGGAAGGCGACCGCTAAAAAGCTGGCAGAACAGCGCAAAGCGAGCGGTAGTGGTGCAGTTTGAAATCCACGGAGTGGCATCGGAATCCTATCTGTGTGAAACTATGGTTAGGGCAGAACGTTCTGAGGTTCGCTGCAATGAGATCATGGCAAACAGAGACAGGACACCTTGAATGTCGCTGGTCTGAGGTGGGGCAGCGTGTTCAATACAACCCGCGTTGGATGCAAGAGACTTCAGATATTCAGAGCGGCTATTTGCCTCCGATCCCCGATTTTGCCAGCCACAGTCCATTTGGGGGAGCAACCTCTTGGTTCCAGCTCCATACCGCTCACCGCGATTCCGAGTAGGTCGTGGATTCAAACTGCACCACTACCGGGCGAGCGCCCGCAAGGCAGCGAAGGCGCGATGGGCGAAGCGCCAAAAAACATGACCAAATTCATGACCACCGGGGACCTGTTTCTATCTTTTTTTCTTGTTGCCTGTCTCTCTAAGTGTAGGCAAAAACAACCATGCGATAATAGAAAACGTCAGACACTATGAGCCGTGACGCCCTTTTAAGGCGTGGGTCGCAGGTTCGAATCCTGCCGCGCTCACCAACGCTTTCCGGCGCCTTCCAGCAACTTTCATTTTCATTCCAGCGGTTGCTTTGGTTGAGGATAGATCCATGACCAGAAATGCTTGTGAGTTGGCGATGAGGTACCTGGTCGCCTTCATCCTGTTGGCGATTTCCAGTCTGTGGGCGCAACAGCCGAACGCGGCCAGCGCTGTACCGGTTCTTCCCGCCGATGTTCCGTCCAACGCAGATCGCTACTCCATCACGATCATGGGAAATCTCGCCGGACAACAGGCGGTATGGACAGCACCTGATGGGGCTGTGCACATGTTCTATCAGTTCAATGACCGTGGCCGCGGACCGAAGACGACCAGCATTCTTACTCTGGATGCGAGCGGAGTCCCGGTAGCGGAGACCGTAAACGGCAATGACTACCTGAAATCTCCGGTCAGCGAAGACTACTCATTCAAATCCGGCGCGGCGCGCTGGAAAAACGATTCGGAACAAGGCGAGAAAAGCCTCAGTGCGCCAGCACTGTATGTCTCGATCAACGGAGCGCCCGCGGAACTTGGCACTCTGGCGCATGCCGCGCTTGCGAACGGGGGCAAGATCGCCTTGCTGCCTGAAGGCGAGGCGAGAGTCGAACGCGTCGCCGAGCGCGATCTGGAAAACTCCGGCAAGAAGAAACATGTCGTGATGTACGCGGTCACCGGGCTGGATTTTTCTCCTACCAACGTATGGCTCGATGACCGAGAGAAATTTTTCGCGTTCGTGAATCCGTGGAGCACCGTCATTCCCGAGGGATGGGAGAAGACAGCTTCTTCGCTGCAGACCGTACAGGATCAGTTCACCCAGGCGCGCTCCGCGGACCTGGCCGGAAAACTGGCCCACCATCCGCCGAACGGCATCGTGTTCATCCACGCCAACGTTTTCGATGCCGGGTCGGGAAAGATTGTCAAAGACCAGAACGTAGTGGTAGCAGGGAACCGCATTCGCTATGTCGGTCCCGGCCCGATGGACCCGGCCCCGGGCGCCGAGGTGATTGACGCAACCGGCAAGACGCTTTTGGCCGGGCTGTGGGACATGCACGCTCACGTTGGCGATAACGACGGCCTGTTGAACCTGGCGGCAGGCGTCACCACCGTGCGCGATCTGGCCAACGACACCGACTCCCTTCTCGCGCGCCGCAAACGTATTGAAGAAGGGAAAGAAATCGGCACGCGCATCGACATCGCGGGCATCATCGATGGGCGAGGCCCGTTTCAGGGGCCCACGAAGGTGCTGGTTTCAACCGAGCAAGAAGCGCGCGCCGCCGTGGACAACTACGCTCGGCTCGGCTACGTTCAGATCAAAATCTACAGTTCGGTGAAGCCGGAGCTGGTACCCGCGATTATCGACGAAGCGCACATGAAGGGTTTGCGCGTGAGCGGTCACATTCCCGCGGAGATGACTGCCGCAGAGTGCGTCAAGCTAGGCTTTGACGAAATTCAGCATGCCAACTTTCTCATGTTGAACTTCACTCCCGACGTCAAGAACACCAGCACTCCCACGCGCTTCACTGAAGTTGCCAAGCGCGGCGCCGATCTCGATCTGAACTCGCCTGAGGTCGAGTCATTCGTAAAGCTGCTGAAAGACCGCCACACCACGCTCGATCCGACCTTGAGTGTTTTCGAAGACATGTTCCTGACGCGCGCCGGAGAAATTCCGCGCGGCTTTCAGCCCATCGCCAAGCGGTTACCGCCCCAAGTGCGGCGAGGACTGTTGTCGAGCGGGCTCACTCCGCCGCCGGGCATGGATGATCGCTATCGGAAGTCGTTCGCGAAGATGGTCGAGTTGGTGGGCGTGATGTATCGCGCCGGCATTCCGATCGAAGCTGGTACCGACTCGATGGCGGGCTTCTCCTACCATCGCGAACTGGAACTGGATGTGATGGCTGGCATTCCGCCGGAGAGAGTCTTGCAGGATGCGACGTTGAATTCTGCGCGAATCATGAGTCTCGATCGTGACCTCGGATCCGTCACACCGGGCAAGCTGGCCGACCTCACCCTCGTAGACGGCGATCCCGTGGTCAACATCAGCGACGTGAGAAAGACAGCGCTGGTGGTGAAAGACGGCGTCCTGTACCGGCCGGCGGAACTATATTCCGCGCTGGGAGTGGAGCCGTAACGCAGGATGACGACCATTCGCTGCCAAGCGGTGCTGTTTGACATGGACGGAGTGCTGGTGGATTCCACGCATGCGGTGGCGCGGGTCTGGCGGAAATGGGCCCTCGATCGTGGATTCGATCCGGTGAAAGTCGTTCGGGCGGCGCATGGACGGCCGAGCATTGATACGGTCCGGGATTTCCTGCCCAACGCCGACAGCAATGCCGAGAATCTGGAAGTCGAGCGGCAGGAAGTCGAAGACTTGGAAGGCGTGGTCGCGATGCCAGGCGCACAGGCCTTGGTGACGAGTATCCCCGCCGGACGATGGACTGTGGTGACGTCGGCGACGCGTCCGCTCGCCGAAGTCCGGCTGCGGGCGGCGGGCATCCCGACTCCGGAGAGTCTTGTTACTGCCGACGACATCCAGCTCGGCAAGCCCCATCCCGAGCCCTATCAAAAAGCGGCAGCCTGGCTTGGTTATCCCGCGTCGGAATGCGTAGTGGTAGAAGACGCACCCGCCGGAATCCGGGCGGGGAAAGCCGCGGGCGCGCGGGTGATTGCCGTTCCCACGACCTCGAACCGCCCTGAACTCGAAAGTGCGGGTGCGGATTGGGTGGTGCGGAACTGCGCGGACATCTCGGCCGCATGGGATGGAAGGGGCCTGGCGCTGACTTTATCTACCTGATCGGGAACCCTCCTACACTCCCGCCAGAACGTGAGCATCGAGGCGTGATGAAAGTCATTTACGGGCGACGGTCGGCTCATCTAGAATCCTCAGTTCTTCAGAAGCACCGCAACAGCGCTCATTTAACTCGCACGGGCTATGGACGCATGCGTCCATAGGCGCGGAACAGGCAGGGGACTCTTGATAATTGGTGTTCCGAAAGAAATTTATCCGGGAGAGCGGCGGGTTGCATTGGTGCCAGCCGTTCTCCCAACACTCACCAAAGCAGGCTTCGAAGTTCACGTGCAGGCCGGCGCGGGAATCGAGGCCGGCTATCCCGACTCCCAGTATTCCGACAAGGGCGCGAAGATCGTCGCCGACCGGCAGTCGCTATTTTCGGCGGCTGACATCATCGTGCAGGTTCTTTGCTACGGGTCGAACGATATTACCGGCAAAGAGGATGTCCCGCTCTTCCACCGCGATCAGATCTTGATCGGATTCCTTCGGCCCTTGGGAGAGGTCCAAGTTGTGCAGGAGATCGCCCACGCCGGCGTGACTTCTTTCTCTGTGGAACTGATGCCGCGAACGACTCGCGCCCAAAGCATGGACGCGCTTTCCTCGATGGGGACCATCTGCGGATACAAAGCCGTGTTATTGGCCGCCACTTCCCACCTGCGCATCTTCCCCATGATGACGACCGCCGCGGGAACGATCACACCTGCGCGAGTGTTTGTCATTGGAGCGGGCGTGGCCGGGTTGCAAGCGATCGCCACCGCGCGGCGTCTGGGTGCGGTGATCTCCGCTTATGATCTGCGTCCCGCTGCCAAGGAGCAGGTGCAGAGCCTAGGTGGCCGCTTCGTCGAACTGCCCATTGAAGCGAAAGACGCGCAGGATGCACAAGGTTACGCCCGACCGCAAGGCGAAGATTTCTACCGTCGCCAGCGTGAACTGCTGGGAAAGGTCGTGCAGGAGAGCGACGTCGTGATTGCCGCAGCTGTGATTCCAGGCAAGAAGTCGCCGATATTGGTGACCGAAGATATGGTCAAGGGAATGGCGCCCGGCTCGGTCATCCTCGACCTGGCGGCCGAACGCGGCGGCAATTGCGAGATTACGGAAAGAGGAAAGACGATCGTCAAGCATGGCGTGACTGTCATTGGAGCAATCAATCTCGCCACCGGCGTTCCATATCATTCCAGCCAGATGTATGCCAAAAACATCACGGCTTTCCTGACCCACTTGATCAAAGATCAAAAGTTGAATCTGAATCTCGAAGACGAAATTGTCCGCGAGACGCTCGTGACGCGAGGCGGAGAGATTGTCAATCCGCGGGTGCGCGAGTTTTTTGCCTTGCCGGCGATGGTCGCGCAGAGCTGACCGCCGCTTCGACCGGAGGATAGATGGCCAGCAGTTCGAACCTGATTGATGCACTCTTTATTTTTGTTCTCGCGGGATTCATCGGATTTGAAGTGATCCGGCGAATTTCTCCTCTGCTGCATACCCCCCTGATGTCACTCACCAACGCTCTCGATGCAATTGCCGTGGTCGGCGCCATCATACTGGTGGGTGAGCACAAGAGCACGCTCGCAGCGACGCTGGGATTCATCGCCGTGGTTGCCGCCACCAGCAATATTGTCGGCGGTTTCCTGATCACGGATCGCATGTTGCGGATGTTCAAATCCAGCCGTCCCGCGGTCAAACCATGACCGGCGACCTTGCGGGTAACCAGATAATTATCGAGGTTTTGTATCTCATCGCGAGCGTGCTGTTCATCCTCTCGCTTAAGTGGATGAGTTCGCCCACCTCGGCCCGGCACGGCATCTGGGCGGGCGAAGCGGGCATGCTGCTGGCGATCTGCGGCACGCTACTGCACCACGGCATCGTGGACTACAGGTTGATTGCGATCGCCCTGGTGCTCGGCACCATCATCGGCATTCCGCTCGGGCGCGTCGCCATGACCGCAGTCCCGCAGCGAACCGCGCTCAGCCATGCCTTTGGAGCGCTCTGCGTGACACTGGTTGGCTCGGCGGAGTTCTACCTTCAATCACCTAACATTTCACCGTTCCTGATGTCAGTGTTATCGGTGGAAGTGATTCTCGGCGGATTGACGATTACTGGCAGCCTGATGGCAGCCGGTAAGTTGCAAGAAATTCTGCCCCAGCGACCTCTCACGTACAAAGGACAGAACTTCGTCAACTTCCTGCTGCTGGCGGTTGCGCTGGTGATTGCCGTTTACCTGGTGCTGCATCCGGATGCCAGGAACTTGTTCCCCTTCATGATTCTGATCGCTCTGGCGTTCGGCGTGTTGCTGATCATCCCGATCGGCGGCGCCGATATGCCGACCGTCATCTCGTTGTTGAACGGCTACGCGGGTCTATCGGCGGCAGCGATGGGATTCGTGTTGGACAGCAAGCTGCTGATCATCGCGGGAGCGCTCGATGGATCGTCGGGCTTGATCCTCTCCATCATCATGTCGAAGGCCATGAACCGCTCGTTCTCAAACGTGCTGTTCGGTGCCTTCGGACAGGTGCAGGCCGCGGCCGGAGCGGGTAAAGAAGAAAGACCCGTTCGCAGCGCGACCGCTGAGGAGGCGGCGGCTATTCTTTCCGCGGCGAACAAGGTGGTGGTAGTGCCGGGTTACGGAATGGCGGTGGCGCAGGCGCAGCACAAGGTACGCGAACTGTACGACGCCCTGAGCAAGCGCGGCGTGGAAGTGCGCTTTGCCATTCATCCGGTTGCCGGCCGTATGCCGGGTCATATGAACGTGCTGTTGGCGGAGGCCGACATTCCTTACGACCGGCTGATTGAAATGGACGAGATCAACGGCGACTTTCCCCAGACCGATGTCGCCCTGGTGATCGGCGCCAATGACGTGACCAATCCAGCAGCGCGCTCTGATACGACGAGTCCCATCTATGGCATGCCCATACTGGATGTGGACAAAGCTCACACCGTGATGGTGATTAAGCGCAGCATGAATCCGGGCTTCGCGGGCATTGATAACCCGCTCTACTATCTTGATAACACCCTGATGCTGTTTGGAGATGCCAAGGCGTTTGTGGGCAGCATCGTGCGCGAACTTAGCGGGGGACACGGATAGGAAGCCCGGCCATCTTCCAAGGCTGAACGGGGCGGGATCGTTACATCCAGGAAAAACGGCGGGCCGAAAACCATGCCAGAGGAAGTCCTGCATGGGCTGCGGCCCGCCGCGTAGATCAGGCCGCTTTTTTCATCTGGCGAAGCTTGGCCCAGCGTGCTTTTTGAGCGAGAGAAATTCTCCTGCGCCC
>JBKPCG010000097.1:0-23061 GCA_046727255.1 Acidobacteriota bacterium
GGGTCGACGTGTGTCTCGCGCAGCATCGAGTTAGAAGCAGCGTCACAAAAACACCGGAAATCGAACCCTTCGACATGATCAACGATGAGCAATAGAAAGAAAACCCCGCTGCGCATCAATTTTTCCGCAGCCTGCTAGGCACCTCTGCTTTACCGCCTTCCGGTTAACGATCTCGCCGAATGGTGATGCGTTCCAACAGGGGAATGAGTGCTGGGCACGAGTTCTCCTCCCATCCAAAAAAAGAGCAATGAGAAACCAAAACATGAACGCGGCAGCTGCCACACACAACCAAGAAAGCGATGCGCCCTGAGCAGGCAGACAATTGGTTTTCGAAAAATTGCATTCTCACATCACCGTGTTCCTGCCCATGCAGTCTGGTGAGACTAGCAACCCCATTCAGCCTCGCCCGGTTTTGCGAAATATCGCTTGAAGTCCTGTCGCTCGCCTTGTGCAGAGTCCAGTTCGAGCAGGGCGAGACGTGCTGCTGTCATCCTATTTCTTTCCCGTTGTGGAACCTCTTTCCACGATTGGTTGGCATGCTCGGTCCAACAACCAAAGTCAGACGCGAGCGCCTGGCGGTAGTGATGGAAGAGTTCTGCTAACTGCTCTACGGATACTTTTTGAACGGACACCGAATTCTGTCTTTCCTGCAGTTCACTGTTCACAGCTGAGTACCTTCCTGTTATCAACCGAGTCTTATTGGACACGAGAGGGTATAAAGTCCGAGTAAAAAGTTCGTAAAGAATTTCTAAAAGTGGACCACTTCGCTTTACGAATTCTTCATGCGCAATATGCGTTACATCTCTTGCTTTAAACGAGAGTCATGGCACTCAGAGTGTGACCGCCAACACTGACGGGTCCTTCGACAGGCGTCCTCGCCATCCACGGACCTTGTCAACAGCAAGGTTGAATTGTGGTTGGAGCGATCAGGTCAGCTTCTAATTACTCCCGCTCGCAGGTGTCGCCGGGAGGCACTCCTGGTGCGCCAAGTACGTTGGCATCAGGGCCTTCCGGAATACCAGCGAAGCCGTCTTGCGACGAATCTGCCAAGGAGGGGTCCAGAGCGAAGCTAGTTGTAAGGTCAGTCTCCCGGTTCAAAGCGATATCCGACCCAGGGTTCAGTAATGATGTAGTGTGCAGCGTTCTCGTCCGGTTCGAGCTTCTTGCGCAAATGTCCCACGAACACGCGTAGGTATTCTGGCTGTTCTATGCTGTTTTGCCCCCAAACAGCCCCAAGCAGAGCGCGGTGGGTTAGCACCTTTCCTGGGTGCCTTGCCAAGTAGACAAGAAGATCAAATTCCTTCGGAGTGAGACGAACCTCGCGATTCTTCACTTGAACCGTGCGACCGGGGATATCGATGCGAAAATCGCCTACCTCAACAATAGGGGTCTCGGGTTGCTGCGGGGTCGAAGCGCGTCGAAGTGCTGCACGTACTCGTGCCAAGAGCTCGTTAATGCTGAAGGGTTTTGTGATGTAGTCATCCGCCCCAGCATCGAGCGCTTCCACTTTGATTGTGTCCTCACCTTTCACCGACAACACAATAATCGGGATACGCGATTCTGTCCGGATGCGACGACACAGTTCCAGCCCGTCCATATTTGGCATTCTCAGATCGGTGACGACCAAGTCCGGCGCCCAGCCTTTCATGAGCTGAAGTGCTTCCTCGCCATCCGATGCGGTTCGAATTCCGTACCCTTGGCTGGAAAGAGCTGTTTTCAGCACGCGGGCGATTTGCGCCTCGTCATCCACAACAAGAATGTTCGTCTTGACCTCCGAATTGGCCATGCCGGCTCACTTCATTTCTTGGGTGACAATGTGAACGTCTACAGGAGGAGCATCTCGCAAAAACCTGTGTATCGCGGACAGGTATAAATATCTCTTCCAACTTTTTTGGGCAGACCGTCCGAATACAACCTGTGTAATGTGCTTCTCTCGGACTACCTTAGCGACTTCCTCGGCTACGTTCTTTCCCGTCGTGCGAACGACTTTGGCGCCCAGGTTTTCCGCAAAACGGAGGTTTTGAGACAAGCTGCGCTGATCCTGCGGGTCTTCATCCGTTCCGATATCAACATATATGACGTACAACTCAGCCTCGATTCGTTGTGCCATTCGGGCTGCCCGCGCGATCAGGTATTGTGCCGCGGGACTGGAACTGACGCACACAGCAATGCGCTCTCGCAACGCTAGATTCTTGCCCAGCCCTTCCTTCTCCAGGTATGACTCAAGGCTCCGATCCACCGCTCGCGTGACTTGCTGCAGGGCCAGTTCGCGAAGCGCTATGAGATTGCCTGGTTGAAAAAAGTGACCTAGGGCTTTTTCCGCACGGTCGAGCGGGTAGATGTCTCCACGACGCATTCGGGTCTGTAAGGCTTCCGGAGTCAAGTCCGCGAGTACGATCTCGTTGACTCTTTGCATCACCCAGTCAGGCACCGTCTCCCGGACACGAACTCCTGTCACGTTGAGAACCGTGGGCATCAAGCTTTCGATGTGCTGAACGTTCATCGTCGATAACACGTCGATTTGCGCGTTGAGCAAATCCATTACATCCTCGTAGCGCTTGCCGTGCCTGCTGCCCTCAATATTGGTGTGGGCCAATTCGTCTACCAAGACAACGTTGGGCTTTCGGGCGAGGATGGCGTCCAGATCCATCTCTTCGAAGGAGGCTCCTTTGTACTGAATCTTGCGTCTGGGGACGGTTTCCAATTTGGAAGCCAGTTCGGCAATTCCCGCCCGTCCATGAGTCTCCACTACGCCGATGACTACATCCTCGCCGCGGCTATAGCGACGAATGCCTTCACTGAGCATATTGAATGTCTTCCCCACCCCTGGTGCATACCCCAGAAATAGTTTGAAAACCGTTTGCTTCTTCTGGGGAGCCGTTTCTTCGAGCCACTGCTCAGGTGTCTTCGGCATGCTATGTATTATCCTCAGTCATCTGCCACAAATCGAATAGACTAAAGTCTCTCCCGTGAAACCAGCGATCAACAAACCGATCGTACGCTTTGCTGCATCCACTGTGATTGTTTCAGCCATAGTTTTCCTCTACTTTCGATGGTTGCACGTCAATCCGACGACGGTCGGCTTCAGCCTCTTGCTTGCGGTTCTCTTGATTTCTACCGCGTGGGGCCTGCGCTACGCAATTTACACAGCAATCATTGCGACAGTAGCTTACAACTATTTCTTTTTGCCACCGTTGTTCACATTCACAATTGCCGATCCACAAAACTGGATAGCGCTCTTTGCCTTCCTGGTGACGGCGGTAGTGGCCAGCCAACTCTCGGAACGCGCACGCCGCGGCACCATGCATGCGGACCAACGTCGACGAGAGGTCGAGAGGCTGTATTCGTTCAGTCAACAGCTCTGGCTCAGCGAAAACGTGTTCGAACTGTTGAATATCATTCCCAGACATATCGTAGATTCGTTCGACGTCAGCGGGGCTGCTCTGTTCTTAGAGGGCAAACAAGAGGTCTATTTTTTTGATGATGCCAGCCGATCTTTGTTTCCAATCGACCAACTGAAGTCCATCAGTGATCGGGGAGAACCAGTGCTCGACCGGGACCATAAGATTTGCTACATGCCTCTGCGAATGGGAGTTCGAACAGTCGGTGCCCTGGGCCTAACCGGCTGCGAGCTCTCTCGTGAAAGCTTGGAAGCGATTGGCAGTCTGGTCGCGATCTCGATTGAGCGCGCGAATACCGTCGAAAAACTGAGCCGTAGCGAAGCTGCGCGGGAGAGTGATCGTCTGCGATCCGTGCTATTGGACTCGGTCACTCACGAGTTTCGCACACCATTGACATCCATAAAAGCAGCGGCAGAAACATTGCTATGCGAAGTTGAACTGGACAAGCCGCAGCGCAAAGACCTACTGGCAGTCATCAACGAGGAAAGCGACAGGCTTAACCGCCTCGTGGGAGAAGCCGGAGAAGTCGCCCAACTCGATTCGCATCAGCTCCAGTTTACCTTTGAGACACATCAAATTAAGGAAGCCATCGATAATGCAATCAAAGGCTCACAACCGGCGCTACGGCGCCATTCTCTCGAAGTCACCGTTCCGCAGAATCTTCCGCCGGTGCGAATGGATCTTGGACGAATCACTGAGGTGATCGTGCACCTGCTCGACAATGCAGGTAAGTACTCCCCGCCAGAGACTCCGATTTGTATCACTAGCGAATTGCGCGATTCTGAAGTGGTGACAAGCGTCGCAGATCACGGTCCCGGAATAGACGAAATGGAACAAGAGATGATTTTCGAGAAATTCTATCGTGGACGGAACCAGCGCATGATCATCCAGGGTACTGGAATGGGATTACCGATTGCGAAGGCGATCGTTGAACTGCACGGTGGAAAGATTGGAGTGACAAGCCAACTGGGCCGAGGATCACTATTCTATTTTTCGCTGCCGACGGTTTGAATGGTTTATCCGCACGGTTGCTCAATCGTTACTGTCGCGAGCTTGTCTAGATTGCGCAAAACAGCAGCTTTAATGGCTGGAGGTCTTCTCCTCACGGTCGAACAATACTTTGATGTCCTCGATTGTAGTCAGAATTAAGACCAACACAGAACCCAGAACACCGACTGCGAAAATTGTCTCCAGGCATCGGATCAGGAAGTGCACTAGGGGGTTCACCTAAACAGTGTAGCAGTGTCGCTACATCGGTGCTAACGTGTTTTTCTCGTGGTCCGATCACCTCTGGTGTAGCTAGACGTCCAGGATGCAGGCACGAATGCTTCAGGCAGTATCGAACAGAACAACTTGAATTCCATAATGTTCCAGCCCCCGAGCCAGCCTCTTTTCCAAAGTCGGCCACCATCTCCTCCGTCCGCCAATGACAACAACTGAGCCTGGCTTTAATACCGAGGCGAGTGTTTCCAATCGCCAGCGGCACAGATACAAATCCACCGTGGTCTCGACCGGACTTTCGCTTGCGATTTCGATGAGCCTTCGCTTGTTGAAATCAAGTAACACAGAGGGGCTCTCAAGCGGCAGAGGATAAGGGACAGAGTGAGCGGCAACTAGGGATATGCGGCCCTTCAACCCGTTAAGAAGAGCAGCAGCCCGATCAATCGCAGCAACGGTAGCCTCGGCAGAAGTGAAAATGACCGTAATCTCGAGATCGTGGTCAGATTCATTCCTGCCCTGTGGACTTGCGGGCAGGGCTGTGTCACGCAACTGCGTTCCGTTTCCCACCACAAACTGTCGATGAATCCCCATCTTGGATCCTCGATGGTGGGCGAAAAAGCGTAAAGAAGTAATGGAAAAAGCATGAAGATTTTATAAAGATTCGATTGTCCCGTTGAAGCGGTAGCCGACCCAGGGCTCGGTCGTGATGTATTCAGGGTGCTCAGGATTCCGTTCGATCTTTTTTCGTAAATTCTTGATAAACACCCGCAAGTAGTCAACTTGATCGCCGTAGTCAGGTCCCCATACTGCTTGCAGGAGCTCCCGATGGGATAACGCCTGGTTGGCATGCTGGGTCAAATGCCGAAGAAGATCGAGTTCTTTGGGAGTCAGATGTGTGCTTGGTCCACGGTTAGCCACTGTGCGTGCGTCAAAGTCGATCACAATTTCACCTACGCGAACCTTCGTTGGTGACGATTGAGAAGTCTGCACTCTCCGGAGGGCCGCACGTATACGAGCCAAAAGCTCTGGTGTACTGAACGGTTTTGTCACGAAATCGTCCGCTCCGGCATCGAGTGCGGCAACTTTGTCCGCCTCAGAATTCCGAACGGTGAGCATAATGATCGCAATGTTCGTGTCGCTTCTGATGGCTCGGCATGCAGCGAGTCCACCCATTCCAGGCATATTGACATCGAGCACAATGAGATCTGGACGGAAATCCCGCATTCTTTCCAGGGCGTCTTCGCCGGTCTTAGCTTCGTCTACCTCGTAGCCATCCCCCACCAGAGTCGTGCGCATGAATCGCCGGATCTTTGGTTGGTCATCGACGATGAGGACACGGCCGGCGCTCAAATGATCACCTGTTTTAGAACTGGTAAGGTGATCCGAAATGTAGTCTGTCCAGGCTCGCTGTAAACCGTTAATTCTCCACTATGAGATTGCACGATCCGATGAGCGATACTCAGACCCAGACCGGAGCCCGGTATCTGATTCTTGACTGAAGGGCTTCTGTAGAACCTTTCGAAAATCCGCGTTTGCTCCTCGACCGCTATGCCTTCGCCATGATCGGTTATGTCCATGGTGAGAATCCCATTCTTCTCATGCATTTCGATCTCGACCGCAGTTTCGGAGGACGAATACTTTAGGGCGTTGTCGAGCAGCTGTTTAATGGCAAGTTTCATCAGGCGTCTGTCGAAGGCCGTTGTCGGGATTCTCTCACCACCTAGGACTCTGATAGAGCGAACATCAATTTCAGTTTGCATTGAAGCAAGCACCTCTTGGAGGGTGTCCTGCAACTTGGAGATTTCCGGGTGAACATCGATATGGGCCGTATCTAGCCGAGCCATTTCGACTGCGTTGTCGATCAGTTCCTTCAGGTGTTCGGCTTCCTCGTTGGCGATCGTAAGCTGTTCTTTTTTGCTTTCCGCGGATCCGTTCAGGTTAGCTAGAAGTGATGTTGTCGCAGCTCTAATCAAGGTTAGGGGTGTCTTGAACTCGTGCGCCATGGCATCAATGAGCGCAGTTCGTAGCTGTTCACTCTGGCGGGCAGCTTCGATCTGCTGTGCCAGATCCTGAGCTCGTGCACGTTCAAGACCGATGGCGACCAAATTCGCGATTCCTTGGAGCACGGAGTCTGGCATCTTTGCACCATGCATGGCCATGCTCGCGACTGGCTCTGAGGCAAGGCGGACGCTCACTATGACGTGAGCTAATTGTGCTTTTGAAAAGGAGCCGCGGGGCGACGCGGCCTGACGGAGCTGGTTCTCGATGCCTTCGAACATGGAAGTTCCCGTCCGATAGAACTCGCCAGTGCGACGCTCGTACAGCACTACTGCATCCAGAGTAAAAATCTCCGCCAGTCTTTCGATGAGTTGATTGGGAAACGGAGCAGCCCTGTCGATCAGGAGGATCGCACGGCTGAAGGTATACAGGCGTTCTACATCCTTTTGCCGTTCAGTGGCCTCCAGAGCTCGCGCTTTGGCCTTTGCTGATAGCCGACTGGCAATCAGGGAGGTTGCCAGAAAACTGAACAAAGCAACCCAGTTTTGGGGATCGGCGATGGTGAAGGCTCCAACTGGTGGAAGAAAGAAAAAATTGAAAACGAGAGTGGCTAGGATTGAAGACAGCGTGGCCTCAAGGAATCCCCATGTACTTGCAATGATCAGGACAAGCAACAAGTAGGCGAATCCCACAGTTGTCGCGTTCACACGAATCACGCCATGCGCAACGAACGTGACCACGACGACGCCACCTAAGGATACTAGTACTCGGAATGGACGCTGACCCAAGACTCCGTTTTCCTCCGGCTTGATATTCTAGGACATCCCTGCTCGCACGACTCCTATTTCCAATTGTCAGCGCGTGCGTACAGAAACAGACCAGCATCGAGTGACTCGTGTGAGGAGAGCCCCGTTCCCAACTCCCGTGAGGAATCCCGCCCGCCAGGCATCGATTTTGTGTTGCCAAACCTTTTATAAAATCTTTACGAAATCTTTATTACATTTTTAGGAACTTGTCGGGTTAGCTGCGGTCTTTTGAGGGGGTAGAAGTGCGTCCCGATGAGCTTGAAGATTTCCGTGTGCGGCCGTTTATGACGATGGCCACTTGCAATTCTTCCGTCTCTTTAGGACTGGTGATTCTGACCTCTAGAGGAACTAGACAGCGCTGAGCCCGCGGTTGAGATCCGTAAATGCAAAATGACACTCGTAAGCACGCTGCAGTTGTAAACGGAGCACAGCGAGTGTTGGTCGCCTCAACGGCGATGCTCGCGTTTATCTCCTTCTGGCGGGCGGCGGCCGTCGTACTCAACGACATGGGTTCGTCCGCCTTCTATGCGGGCGCCATCTCGGAACACTTCGTTGGGAAAACCGCTCCCTGGTTCATTCTCGCCATCATGTTGCTCTCCTACGCGGTCCGATCCGTATACATCGAGAGCTGCAGCATGTTTGTGCGCGGCGGCGTATACCGTGTGGTGAAAGAAGCGATGGGCGGAACGCTGGCAAAGTTTTCGGTCTCCGCTCTGATGTTCGACTATATACTCACGGGACCGATCAGCGGTGTATCCGCAGGTCTGTACCTTACCGGTCTGTTGAACGAACTCCTACACCACGCCCACTCGAATTTCACTTTGCCAATGAACTGGACGGCTGCGTTCTTTGCGGCCCTCGTTACCATCTACTTCTGGTGGGAAAACATCAAAGGCATTCCCGAATCCAGCGAGAAGGCCTTGCGCATCATGTATGTGACCACGGTGATGGTGGTCCTAATGATCGCATGGTGCGGCTACACCTTGTGGGTTCGCGGAGCTCACCTTCCGCCCTTACCGCGGCTCTCGACTCTCAGTTATTCAAACGATGCCTTGGGCTGGCTGCGCCATACCTCGCTCCCGTATACCGTGGGATTAATCGGTATTTTGGTTGGCCTCGGTCACTCTGTGCTAGCGATGAGCGGCGAAGAAACCATGGCTCAGGTGTACCGCGAGATCGAGCACCCTAAACTGCGGAACTTGGAAAAGGCAGGATTCGTCATCTTTGCCTACAGCCTCATTTTCACGGCGGGCGTGGCGTTCTTCGCGGTGATGATCATCCCCGATTCGGTGCGCAACAGCTTTTTCGATAATCCAATCGGCGGGCTCGCGATGTATCTCGCGGGACCTCTATCACTTCGGCTTGCGTTCAGGGCTTTCGTGGTTGTGGTTGGGGTTTTGATGTTGGCCGGAGCTGTCAATACCGCGATCGTGGGATCGAATGGAGTCCTGAATCGGGTGTCGGAGGACGGGATTCTGCCTCACTGGTTTCGTCACCCACATCGTCATTTCGGAACCTCCCACCGTATCCTGAATCTTGTTGTCGGCCTTCAGCTCCTCACGATCTTTCTGAGCCGCGGAAACATTTTTGTTCTGGGAGAGGCATACGCTTTCGGCGTGATGTGGAGCTTCGCCTTGAAAGGTTTGGCCGTACTCGTGCTTCGTTACAAACAACCTGGGAAGCGCGAGTTTCGTGTGCCTCTAAACCTGAAGCTTGGGAACGTGGAGATTCCCGTGGGGCTTGGTTTGATAACAGTCATTCTGTTCGCCTTATGCGTTATCAACCTCTTCACCAAACAGGTGGCTACGCTTTCAGGAGTTGCTTTCACGATCATCTTCTTCGCGGTGTTCACAACCTCCGAACGAATGACCAAGAAACGGGCCACGGCCCACGCCGAGCTGGATCAGTTCAATTTGGAGGCGGGTGAAGATCTCACTCCCGAAGCGCTTCGCGTGCGGCCGGGAAACATTTTGGTTATGGTCCGCAATTACAACACGCTGCATAACCTCGCGGTAGTCCTCGACCGGACCGATCCTCGGAAACAAGACGTCATAGTGCTGCATCTTCGATTTCTGCACGGCGTCGGCGAATACGAACTAGATCCGGAGCAGCTTTTTAGCCTCGAAGAGCAGAAGCTCTTCACACGAGCCCTGGAACTGGCGGAGAAGAAAGGAAAAACTATCCACCTGGCGGTCGCTGCAGCCACGGAGAAGTGGGACGCTATCTTGCGTGCCGCCCAGAGTCTGGAGTCATCAACAGTTGTCTTAGGGCCTTCTCCCACAAAACCTGTCACTGAGGAAGCTCGTACAGCTGGCCTCGCCTGGGAACGTCTGCCTGCCCCCAAACCTCAGCTGACTTTGGAGATTCTCTTCCCGAGCGGGCAGGAACACATTTTTTATCTCGGTCCCCATGCTCCGCGCCTTACGCCCAAGGAAGTCGACCTCCTGCACAGCATTTGGCTTGAGCTCAGTAACGATGTTGCCCCCGAAGAGATTCATCACCACGACGTCGTCCATTTTGCCCTCGATGAACTTCGGCAGGAGCTCAATGACCACGACCGGGAAGAAGTCATCCGGAGGATCCGCCTTCATCTTCAAGAAATCAAGGAACGGCGCGAGCCGCATGGCTAGATCACTTCTACTGGTGTGCAATGCCGGGCGTTGCCCATCGCCACAGAGACGGCGCGACACCCTCGTGCCACCAAAGAGGTGTGCCGTAAGTGTGCCGTACGAATTCGACTGAGTGGTGATGATGCGGATGGTCATGGTTCGGCAGGATGGCGTAACGCCGCAGCCCTGATTGACAACAGTCTTGGGCGCGACGTGTCTGGACTGGGCGCGTATACCATGTGGAACGATCATCTCTTGGCGACGTGATCCGCTCCCACGCCCGTCGCACGGACGCACTAGGCTCGGCAATGATCAGTTGGAATGCCGCTTTGGATCGCAGCGAGGCTCATGCCTCTCATAGTTGGAACAACCCCGCAGCGAAGCAGCCGTCAGGGGCGACCGTACGGGAGCCGCGCAGCGGTCGTGACCCTTGACGGCTGCGGGAGCGAAGGGCACGCCGGTTTCCTTGTCGGACCCACGGCATGTTCGCCAGAAGGTCAGAAGGCGCATCTTTGCCGATTCAAAAGCAAGGCACAAAAAATCAACGATTCCTTTATCAGCTTCAGATTTTAGGCTCTCGGGCTGCGATATCAGCTCGGATCACGTTCAAGTAGTCGAGGGCGGATTCGAGCGCTTGCTCGGCATCATGGTGAGAAACAAATCCGGTGTCGTCATAAAGGGCCATATTGCGCTTCCGGCGGAGACGGTCGAAGACGACTAGCAGACCGGCATGTTTCTTGTCGATACGCGACCGCACAAAATCAATGATGGCGATGTGGTGCCCAGGCTGGCTCCTAGCACGGAATCCATGGCTAAACATGAATCCGAGGGAAGCTTTGAGCATTGCTTCGTAGGCTTGTTGCAGACATGCCTCCTCGTCAAACGCGAGAATTTTGCGAGCCGAAACAAGCTTCTTATCCGCGCTCGCGAGGAAGCGGTCGATTTGCGCCCAGTCAACGGCGTGCGGTTTTAGCTTCTTCATCTCGACCTACGAGGGAAACGCGCTTATTGTGCCAGACGTTTTCCAGAAACGCATCCTTCCGGGCCCGGCGCGACTCGAATTCCTTCGGTGTTAGAACGGTGTAGTTGATTTCGCGCCCGAGTTGCCGTTCAAGCCTTCTCACGGCTTGTGCTAAGACTTCCTCACGTGGGGAGCCAATCACGAGCACGTCTATATCGCTGGCAGCGTCCTGCTGGTTACTTGCAAATGAACCGTACAAGTATGCCTCGTCTATTCCCTCAACTCTCTTGAGGGACTGTGCGATCACGGGTCCCGCACCAATAGTTTTCGCAACGATCTTGCGCACTTCATCAAAAAGCGGATATTCGCGGTTCAGTTGAAAATACTTTTGGCGGCCACTCACTTCCGACCGAAATAGACCGTCTCGTTCTAGACGTCTCAACTCTTTCGACAGGTTAGACGGATCGATCCTCAGCCGCTCCGCCAAGTCGCGCAAGTGGTGACGGGCTGTCGGGTTCGTGAAGTAATAGGCCAGCAGTTGCTGGCGAGCCTTGGAGCGAAGTTCAAGCATGTGGTATAAGTCTACCACAAATGTGGTAATAGTTGACAACATCAAGAGCCGGTTATTCTGGCGGGTTCTGGCGTGATTGTGTGCGACGCGAAACAGCCAGCTGCGAATGTTCTCTTGTGACCCGCCCGCAGCCAGGTGCCGTTGCAAGCTAAGAAAGGCGTCCTGAACGACATCCTGTGCTTCATCGTTGGATAGTCCCAAACATACCAGGTATCGAAGCAGAGGTTTGCGCAAGTCGCGATAGAGAGCCGTGGTCTCGCAGGAGTCTGCGGCAAAACGCGGAAGCGGCAGCGTCAAGGGTACAGAATCGTCACTCATCTGATCCTCGGCTTCGGCGCTCTATTCATATAACAACTCAGGGTTACGGTTTTCCGGTTGTGTGAGTAGATGCATTTCTGGTGATTGTGCGTCTCCGAAACAATGCTCAAGTGCTCTCTTGAAGGTCGGAGACCTGTGCTCCTCAAGAAAACGAGGGTAGGGGATTCTCCCCTACCCTCATTTCGCGGTTCGTACGGGTTAACTTCGCGGGCCCGTGCAGCATGGCGATTACTGCCTTCTTCCGGCGGTCATCGCGGCGTTAGGGGATCAATTCCGAAGCAAGGCCCAGGCGCCGCTCAATCTGCCGTCGGACGTTCTCGGGAAGATTCCCCTGCGGGGCTTGGCTGGCAGCGGGAGACGCAGCCGCCGCAGTCCCGGGAGGAACTGGAGTCGCTATGTAGCCAGGCCCCTCCAACGTATCGGGATGGAACGCTTCCCCTACAATATGACCACGCTGATCGATGTCGCCCGCCAAGAGCAGAAAGGGCGAACCCGGCACAGTCAGAGAGTTCATATCGTGCAACGTGCCGTTCTGCCACAGGACGGCGCGGAAGAGGAACGGCCCTCCTCTAGACAGACCTACGATCTTGTCGCCCTTTTCATTGATGCCGTTGGCAGTACTGCGGAGGTCGCCCGGAATCTTACCCAGGGACTTCATCCCGCCCGCTTTGGTCCAGATGAATGCTTCAAAAGTTCTTGCGAGCCCAGGGGTGGTGTTGGCGAAGCCGACGATCGTTCCTGCTTCGCGGGCCGATTCGCGGGCCGAGCGGACTGAGTTGGTTTGGGCGCATAAATCCTGTTTTTGACGTGAAGGCGACGCTTGATAATCTCCTTCTCATCCGCTATTTGAGATTCTCCGCTTACGCGATCAATGCCTTCAAGTCACCCGGCGGAAGATCGATGGGCGGCATGCCGCCAGCGTTCATCTTCGCGGTGGGATGTTTGAAAAGTTCGGCTAGCTGGTCCGGCGAGAATCTTGCTTTTATGCCGATAAGCGCTGGGGCGGCGGCCATGGAATGCCTAAGCGGCTGCGGTGTCGCCGCTGCCACTGGCCGAGTGACACGTCCCTAAAACGCGTCGGTTTTCATTCACTATGGGCGCGGCGGGTAGCGAATCAGGTACAGGTAAGCAGCGGCGGCTTCGTCCTGGCTGAAGTAGACATAAACGGGCATATGGCCCCTGTAATACGTTGGCGGCGTGCCCATGATGATGGGCGCACCGCTGGTAACTTTTCGGACGAACCCGGAGAGGCTCACCCGCGTCGTAAGAGAAGACAGCGGTGGAATTGCCCCTTTCAAAATTTGTTCAGGGCTGGGGTTCGGCCCGGTCGCGCTGTGGCAGACGTGGCAGGTGGATTTCACGATGTGCTCACCAATGCGGTAGGACGATTCCTTTACCGCAATCTGATTCTTTTCCGCACCGGGTATGGCAGCCAGTTGTTCGAGGTAGGCGACGAGCGAGCGAATTTCCCCCTCGCTCATGGTTGGCGGCAGCATGTGTTGCCCCCCAATGTGGAGCCGCTGCAGCAACATCGCCTTGGATTCCTTTGCCATGGCGGCTGTATCTGACCGGCTCATTTCTCTACCGGCCGCCTTCATTCGCGCTGTGATGGCCGCGACGGAAGTCGCCCGGACTGGGTCGATGATGGAGTTTATTTCCGGGGGCGCGCCCTGGCCAGACTCTTTGTGACATCCCTGACAAGTCATGCGATACAGGTCAGAACCATGAAGAGTTACGATTGGCGCAGGGAAGCCAGCCGATAGATTCAGTTGCCAGGGAGGAAGTTCCATTCCCGGGTCGGGCGGAGGTGGCCCTAAGTTCCAGGTCTTGCCCATGTTGGTTTCGCCGAACGACCTGCGGAGGTGAAGCAGCCAGCTTTCGCCTTGCACCGCCGTTACCGATGTATCTCCGGTCCCGGTCGTCTGGCCGAGCAACGAAGACGCAAGGACGAACACCACCACGATGGTTATCAGATGCAGGCAGTTCTTTCTCTTTGGCCGCGACCCGGCCTGTGGTGAACAGGACATGCCGCAGTATTTCAGAAGTCTGAGGCGTGCACCCATCAATATTGATCGAGGGTCGATATAAACGCAGAATGGTCGGAGAGAAACCTGGATTGTTGACGTAAACATCGATTTCACCAAATATCTGCCAGATCAGTTCAAAAGCGGATGGGTAAGGCTACAGGTCCTTGAAATTACAGAATCGGCAATCTACATTTCCCAGAACCACACCTTTCACCGCGTGCCAGTCTCAGCTATCTGTAAGTCCAGACTTACCCTCTCGCCATTTATGAGAACCGAGCCTTGGTCGATAAGCTGTTGTCCGGTGCAGTCGTACGTCTCGTAACAGCGCAGAGCGGCAGTGGGAAAGAAGTATTCGACCGCTTCGCTCCCCTCGGTTGAAGCAGACTTGTCCGCCAAGTGGATCGTAGTGCTGAAAGCGATGCCGTCGAAATCAAGATCGCCCTTGAAATAGGACATCACCGGCCGGACAAGATGGGCAATGTGGTCGTCGAAGGCGAGCGCGGCCATCTTGTAACGGCTACCTATCGCGCTCGGCGGCAAGGTCGTGTTCGCGGAAAACTCGAGGTAGGCGCCTTTTCGGAATGCAACCATCGTCGGTGGTGCGTAGGCGACAAAGTGCCCTTGAGAATCGACTTCCTTCAGTACCACATCGATCATCTTCTGGACGGAAACCTGGATTTTGGCCAGGGCATCGGGCGAAGTGTCACGGGAAGGAGAGGGTGGTGGGTCAGGAGGCACCATGCGCGGAAGGGGACGCATGGTTGCGGTGCTGGTTAGTTTCGACGATTTCGACTTTTGTTCCGATTCTTGGCCGGCGCCTGCAGCCATCGGATTCTGTTCCTGGAGGCGGGCCGCCTCCTTGGCGGCGCGATCGTTCAGATATAAAATAAATGGTTCGCCATTGATGAGAAACTGCCCGTCAAGAATCGCGGCTTGGCGGTCGCTCTCGGTCTTGCCGTTGACCAGGCGCAACGCGGCGGTTTTCGACAGCACGAACACCAGATTTTCCGGACGCTCCATGCTCATGCCCATCGCCTTACCCCGGACATGGTGCGAAATCTCCATCGCAAACCCTTCCACATCTGGATTGTCCTTGATCTCGGACATCGCAATTTCCACGATGGGAAGCATCACATCCTGAAAGGTACGCAGGGCGCGATGGCTCTTGTCGACCATGTCGGAAGAGTACGACGCGAAGTAGTTTCCGGTAATCTCGACCACAGTCATTCCACCGTAATTGTCAAAACGCAGAGAACGCTGATCGGCGCGCTCCTGCTGCGAGAGTTCGAGATCGAGCAGTCGGCTGAAATAAAAGGCATAAGGAAAGATGTGAGCCTGGACTTCGGATCCGATGGTCTGCAACTGCTGAAAGTACTTCTCCTGCAGGACTCGCATTTGTGGTTCTTTGATCTCTGCGGGGGTAAGCGCTTGCGGAGCCGAGAATGGCGCAAGGGTTAAAACAACAATACACAGCCAGCGCGCATAAGCGATTACTAGAGCTCCATGACGGGGACGGGACAACATTCGAACGTAGGCGACCATAGCCTGGATTTCGGATTTCGACAAAGTATATCCGTAGGGAGCCATAAGCGGAGATTTGTTCAGCACCGGGTCCTCATGCTAGATGATCGCGGTGAGGTCGGCATCACTCATCTTGTTCAGTGTGTCGCCGTCGGTCATGCGGTGCGGCTTCATTTCGACGTTGTCGCAACCATGAAAGATCCGGGGCCGAAGCGGGAGAGCAGAATCTGGGCTCGCTCTCCCGCTTTCGTGTCTATTTAGTTAAGGTAAAGTCAGCCTTGCCATTGCCCGCTACGGCGACAGCCTTGGATTGAGTCTTGGCGCCTTCATGCCAGGCCACTACGTTGTACTGGCCATCTGGAACACCGTCAATCTTGTAGTTCCCGCTGTTGTCGGTGGTTACGTAATAGGGCGTCGGGCTGACCACGATATAGCCCGCCATCTCAGGATGGACATTGCAAAGCAATGCCGCGGCCCCGGCTTGGTCGAACTTGAAAGGACGCTTCTCTCCCTGCGGCCAGGTTCCAAGGTTCTTGCCCGGCAGCTTCTTCGCCCCTTGCTGGATGGACGGCCAAAAGACATTGTGAGCCACGTTGTCGCTGTTGCGAAACTCGACTGTAGTACCCCGCAGAACCACCGTAATGTGAGGCTGGAAGACAAGGCCCCTCTGGTCGATCACAGGATGCTCCGCTGGTGCAGGGAAGGTCTTGCCCGCAATGGTGTCAACGTAGACGACGGATTCGCCGGCGACTCCGGAAACTTTTCCGCTGATGCTGCCGGCATGGGCAGCGACAGCGATCGCCATCACGGCCGTTAAGACTGACAGAATGCTGCGATTCATGATTTCTCCTTATAAACGATTAGTTCAGTAAACCCATTCCAGTCCAGCCACCCCCTGATTGGTGCGGAATGGACTTGATGCTGGATTGCCGTCGCCATCAAAGACCCGCTGCTGCGGCCGGATCTGATACTCGAACGACGCTTTGATATTGGCGTGGATCAGGAACTGCACGCCGGGAGTGATGCGATCGCGAGTCGAGCCCGCCGGCGAAAAGAAGTTGGTCGAATTGCCGCTCTGCCCATTGATGAAGTCCGCCGTGGACTGCACCCGGTCATACCGCATGATCGCCATCAGCCAGGGCAGTGCCAGGTAATCGGCTTCCAAGAATCCGCCGTTGAAGTGCGCGGGAACACCGGATACGAAGCCAGTGCCATCCGCATTCGGTAACAGATTCTTGTCGTGTCCGTACATGTAGAGACCGAACAGATTCAAGTTGTGGTAGTTGAAACTGAAGTCGCCGCCGGTGCGGTAAAAGGGCTCCCGCGCCACCAGAACTCCGCTTTCGCCGTTAGTGCGCTGTACGGAACGTCCATAGAAATAGAACGTGCCCAGTTGGAGATACGTGTGATCACGCGGCCCAGTGGGTCCCGCCGCCTGGATTTCATTTCGGCTGGCGGCATCCTTCTCCAGGTTGAAACGATATTGGAATCGCCCGTAGAGATCCTTGAAGTTGGAATCGGAGAAGATCCCTACCGTCGGGCTGACATTGTCCCCTGGAGCGGTCGTGCCGCTCGTGTTCTGGTTCAGCACTGCCAGGGAATAGTGATACCCCTTGTACATGTGCCCGCCACTGATCTCAACGCCCTGTCCTGGTGACGAGAAAGCGAAGCTGTTGTTGACGTTCTGCGGATTCGCGCCGTTTAGCGCCCCGAAGTTGGCTTCGTCGTAAATGTCCCACCCGCTCAAATTCCAGGAGCGCGCTGGACTGAAGGGCAAGTCAATCTCGAACTGCCCGACGCGAAGGTTCAGCGAGTCATTTGGAAGCTTGAAGAGCCGACCAATATTGTGGAACTTCAGGTAGCCGTCGCCCAGACCTCCGTTGCTGTTCGCACCGCCCACGCTGAAGTCGTCATCCACCCAGAACGCGATGCCGCTGCCAAAGTTGCCCGCAGTGAAGATGCTGAACAGTCCGGGCTGGAAATCGGTGCGGGGAATGGTGGGGTCGGTTGAATTCGCCGGCCGGAAGTTATTGCGGTTCCTTCCATAGACCTGGAAAAAAGTGTTGAACCTCAGGCCGATCATGGGCATGCCGGGAAGTGTGCCCGGCCAGATGGAGTGGGGCCAGATATCCTTCTGCGCCGGCGCGCCCAGAAGCACCGGCGGAATCTTCATGAAGGTTTCGTCGTCTTTTGGAAACTTGAAACCGGCATCTTTGAAGGCCTTCCCGAAGTCATTCAGCTTAGGAAAATCGACGTGGCAGGTGCTGCAAGAAGTGCCATACTGACGTGAAAACGCGGGAATGGCTTGACTGTATGGGCCCGCTGCCAAGACCACTCCAACGAGACAAAAACCTAGTGCCCAATGCGTGAACCGCATAGCGTTCTCCTTCAAACGAGAATGAAAACTACACAGGAACTTGGTATCTTTCCGATTATGTGGCTGGGCAACGATATGGTCTGTGGCGACAGGCACACCCGTTTGTGATCCAAATCACACAGCGACATGACTAGAAAAACGTGACCAGAAAGTAAGACAGGGGTCTGACTGGGGACAAGGATGTGCAACGTCGAGTCCCATCTCCAGCCAGGATCGGCCCGTTAACAACAGGGTTGATGTGATTCATCCGCGCCGAAGGGCACGGGGTGGCGGTGAATGACTTGTTCTGGATAGGGGAACCGCTACCTCGTTTTGCCGAGTTGCGGTTCCCCGGATTCCAACTAGGGCCTGATTGCAACCTTGATCACACCGTTGCGTCGCTCAGCGAAGACCTGATATGCCTCATTGATCTGATCGAGTGCGAACGTGTGGGTCAGGAGCGGGGTCAGATCCAGCCTGCCATGCCGGACCAATTCCATCAGCCTGCGCATGCGCTCTTTGCCACCGGGGCAGAGCGTTGTGACAATCTTATGATCTCCGAGGCCGGCTGCAAACGGCTCCGCCGGCAACGAGAGCTTTCCAGAGTACACACCAAGGCTGGAGAGCGTACCACCGGGTCTCAGAACGCGGAGTGCGCTCTCGAAGGTGGATTGAGTTCCCAATGCCTCGATGGCCACGTCGACGCCCCTGCCGCGAGTGAGATGCTTGATATTCTCGAACACATCTTCTTTGGTGAAGTCGAGCACAACGTCCGCGCCCATGCGTTTTGACATCTCAGTGCGCACCGGGTCGGACTCGACCGCTATGATCAGACTCGCACCTTTCAGTTTTGCTCCAGCCGTGGCGCACAGCCCGATCGGCCCTTGGGCGAAGACCGCGACCGAATCGCCGATCTGCAGGTCGGCACTCTCAGCCGCCGAAATGCCGGTGGAGGCAATATCGGCCAGCAGTACTACCTGTTCGTCGGCTAGTTCGTCGGGGATCTTCGCCAGGTTCGCCTGGGCGTGCGGCACCAGCAGGTATTGCGCCTGAGCGCCGTTGATGGTGTTGCCAAACTTCCAGCCGCCAAGCGGCCCATCACACTGCGACCAGTTTCCACCCAGACAGAAGTTACACTGTCCGCACGGTGTAATTGCGCCCACCAGGACGCGGTCTCCAACTTCATATCCGGTAATGCCTTCTCCAAGCTCGTGGATGATGCCCACGGGCTCATGGCCGATGATCAAGCCCGGTTTGACGGGATATTCGCCTTTTAGAATGTGGAGGTCCGTACCGCAAATCGTGGTGAGGGTTACGCGAATTACCACCTCACCCGCTCGCGGCCTCGGGATGGGCACTGTTTCGAGGCCGATCTTTCGTGGTCCGTAAAAAACCAGTGCCTTCATCGTGGAGGTTGCTCCCTCCCGCTCTGTCAGTAATGCGTAAGAAGTTTGTGACATGGCTTACTCCTTTCTGTTCGTACTTGTATTCCTTTCCGAGAACAGGACGTATGACCGTAGTTACAGTTCCCTGTGATAGTGATCACAGGGGGGAATCACAGTCCGAGAACCGCCGGAATGGACGCGCCGTCGGCGCAAAGACGAAAACGAAAACCAAGTTTTTTGACAATGATCTGCATGGCCAGATTGTCGCGTAATAATTCACCGCATACACGGTGCAGCTTCTGGTCACGCGCGATCTGGATCAACCGGCGCAATAATTCGGTTCCCAGACCCTGTTTCTGGTACTGATCGGACACCAGGATGGCAACTTCGGCCTCATTCTCTGCGCCGAGTTTGATCAGTCTGCCCACTCCCAGGATCTGCTGCTGCCCCGTCCTTTTATTTGTGTAGTCGACCACCAAAGCGACCTCGCGCTCACCATCAACGTGACAAATGCGAACCAGGCGCTCGTGCGCCCGACGTGACTCCAAGCTGAGGGAGCGAAAGTAGCGCATGTAGACACTTCGGCCAGAAAGCGTTTGATGGAATTGTGCCATCAGCGGTTCGTCACAGGGGTGGATCGGCCGAAGGGAAACGTCTGTTCCATCTTTCATGGTAAATCGTGAAACCAACCCGACAGCCATCTCCGATTCAGATTTCGCTGGCCTTTCCGCGGCGCTCTTCGTTTGGCCAATCAGACTTTCTTGAACTTGACTCATAAGACCTCCTGCCCAAAGGGTGAAGAGCGGCCCGCGATCTCAGAATGCATTTAGACGAGTGAATCCTTGCTGATCTCGACTTGGATATCAAATTTCTGAGGTGTTGCCAGCGCACGCGACACCAGACACAGCTCCTTCGCCTTATGCAAGAGACTGATCGCCCGCTGACGGCTCTCTTCACTGGCAATTTTCAAGTTGGGACGGATGACAATCTCGCTGAAGCGATAGCCAGAGTCCGTCTTACTGACGGTTCCCTCCGCCTCCACTTCCAGGTCGGTGTATTCGAATTTCGAGTAGCTCGCGATTGCGTGGAAGGTTGTCGTAAAGCAACTCGCGAGCGCATTCATCAACAGCTCTTCCGGTGTCCACCTGCCTTCGAGACCGCCGAACTGCGATGGCGCGGTGAAGTGGATTGCGTTAGGAGCCGAATCAGACTTGGCGATTCCCGTCTGTCCGGACGTCCACCACGCTACAACGCGGTACTTATGTTCATTTTCCGTTCAGTACCCCAGTGTCCTGCTTTGCGTTTATCAAAAGTCGGGTTGCTGTTCCGCCAACTGATTCTGGAGATGGAAGTGTCACGGTCACTACTACCATTGTTCCCGATGATTTTGTGCCAGCGGACCCATCAAAGCGGTGGCCGAGATCACGGATGTTCGTGATGCCAATCACACATCGGGTGCTACAATACGCTCACTTGGAAGGTGCTGAATGCGCGCTCCTTACGGCTTAAATATCATCGATAACTGCATGATCTGCCCGGTCCGTGAGGAGCATTTATTCTGTAATTTACCTTTGCCTGCAGTACAAAGGCTGAATGAAATCAAGTCCACTGCGGTGTATCCGAAAACGACGATGCTATTTATCGAGGGTCAAGAGCCGCGTGGCGTGTTCGTGCTCTGTGCGGGAAAGGCCAAACTCTTCACATCTTCGAGCGATGGCAAAACCATCATCACCAAGATTTCGGGAGCTGGGGATGTCTTGGGTCTGAACGCGACCATCTCCAATCGGCCTTATGAAGTGACGGCCGAGATGATGGAGCCGGGCCAGGCTAATTTCATCGCCCGCGACGCGCTCCTGCAATTCCTGCGCGAATACGGAGAGGTAGCATTGCGAGTTGCGGAGCAACTCAGCCGCAACTACTACACCGCATATGAGGAAATCCGAACTCTAGGTTTGACGAGTTCACCTTCAGAGAAGTTCGCAAAGCTGCTCCTCTCCTGGTCGCCCAAAGCGGGGAGAGCGAACGACCCTGCGCAACTGAAATTGACGCTCACGCACGAAGAAATCGCGGAGATGATTGGCACGACCCGCGAGACGGTCAGCCGCCTATTCGCTGATTTCAAGAAGAAGCAATTATTGCAATTGAAGGGATCGACCCTGATCATTCGCAATAAACCTGCCTTGGAGAAAATGCTCAACTTCTAACTGCGCCGTGCTCCAGGAGACCCTGCTCGAACTGGCAGGCGACCTGTTTAGGTCTCTGCGACCTTCGAGAGTTCGTCGCATTCCTCCGGCAATGGCCCTATCGATTTCGCAAGCTGCTGTTCGAGCCGGGTGATCTGGCTGCGCAACCAGTCGGCGAGGGCTTCTTCCATTTCGAGCTGCGTGCCGCAGCGATAGAAATAATCAATGGTCTGCCCCGCTTCGTTGAGGGGGATAAAGCGGCACGGGAAGTTTTCATTCTGCAACTCATCGGGAACGAACTTCATCAATAGACACTCGCTGCACGGATGCGGCCGAGCGGGGTCGCCAAAGTTCGGACAACTGGGTGAGTCTTCGAAGATGAGCGGAGCGCGCCAGGGTGTGCGTGGAGAGCGCCCGTAGCCTCCATCTTCCACGAATTTCAGCTCGAACTTGAGGAGCTCCAGCATTTCGCGCTCATCTTGTGCCATACGTCACCTCTCGATATGAGGTAGCCTCGCACAACGCCGCTTGGGCTGCGATGATTGTCGTCACGTGGTTCCGTGATCTAAATCACAAGCAGGGGCTTTACCGCTGGGATGCGAGCGTTTCCGTGTGATTACAGTCACAGTATCCTGTGCTAGCCGGCACAGCGGTTCCGCCGTTTTCCACGTACTCTTCCGGCCATGCGATACACATCTGCGCGCCAAACACGATTCGAGGTTGCCAGTGGCAGCTCTTCGCGCGGGGAGATTTGCCTGAACAGCGTTAAAGAGACTGGTAAGGCGCCATTCACTGCTTACGACAACAAAGAATCGCGTCAGCAGGCAATGCAAGCTGGCGCCGTCGCATTCCTAAGCAAGCCGTTTAATGACAAACACTTGCTCGAAACCATTCGCGCAACCTTGCGGGATGACGAAAGCAGTGCGACTACGACGTGACTAGGAATGAAATCGGGGACCTGCCGGTTGCCCTACAGCCGACACTTGCGGAAATCCTGAACCAACAAATTGCTGCTCAAGTCTGAACTGCGGAAAGCGCAGTAAGGGTTCAGCGCAGCCTCGCAATGGAGACAAGCAAGCGAAATCGCTTGCGGAATTGATAAAAATGATCCGACAAGTCCAAACGCCCTCGTAACCCAAAGCTTACAAGCATCGTCCTTTTGAGAAGATCGAAGTACGAACGCTCAATAGACTTGTTCGCTTCCCAGGACTAACTTGACTCTCATGATGCTGAAGAGCGATGGCGTAAGCGTTCGACCTGCAAGCCGAAGCTGCGTGAAGAACGCCGAAATCGTTCCTCACAACTGGGGTCCGCACCTCGGCCGCAGGGAGAGACCGCTGGCGAATCGATGAACTGCGAGAACCATCAAAGCGATAGATGAGAAATCCTTCGCGGTTCCAGAACAGGGTCAAACAAAGGTCACGATCCTCGTAGTCTCCAGTATTTATGCGGCCTCGTAGGTTGTCATCTGCGCCGCAAAGTAGTTGAATTTGCAGTTTCCCACGAGACTCATAACCCAAAGGTCGGTGGTTCAAATCCACCCCCCGCAACCAACCTAGACCGGGTCCGGCCCGGAGACATGGGTGACAGAATGTACCGGTCACATAGGTAACACTTTTGGGCCGAAGGGATTCTCCAGCGGTTCCAGCACTCGGGTCTCCAGATCGAAGTATCCCAGATCATAATCCATAAAGCTGACCAGCC
>JBKPCG010000098.1:0-10958 GCA_046727255.1 Acidobacteriota bacterium
AGCGTGAAATTGGCCAGCGCTGGATTGCACGTCAACTGGATAAGCCGCTCCGCTCCAATCTCCTCCGTCAACTCACGGCATTGACGGTCGGTGCGCACATCACACCAGATGAGCGCCGGGCGCACCACCCGGTCGCTCGCATCGAGCATCACGGCGCCATGCATCTGCCCGGAAAAGCCAACGCAGGCGACATCTTCGCCCCGCAGCTTCACTTGCTGCAGAGCCCGCGGAACCGCAATTGTGCAGGCACGCCACCAGTCGTCCGGATCCTGCTCCGCCCATCCGATCTCGGGCGATGCAAACGGCGCATGCTCCTCGGTCGCAGACGCCACCACGCGCCCCTGCCCATCTATCACGAGCGCCCTCGTCCCGCCGGTTCCAACGTCAATGCCCAGTACGAAGATAACCTGTCTCCTTCTACTATCGGCGACGCCGCCCCCAGATATCCAGTCCTACCGCCGCCACCAGGACGCTCCCTTTCACAATGTCCTGGATGAAATCTGGCACGTTCTTCAGCGACATTCCGTTGTCGAGACTCGCCATGAAGAGCGCGCCCAGGCAGGCTCCGATCACTGTCCCGCGCCCACCCATAAGGCTGGCCCCTCCGATCACGCAGGCGGCAATGGCATCGAGTTCCAGTAGAGTTCCAGCGTCGGGCCCAGCGGCGCCGACCCGCGCCGTATAAATAATCCCCGCGACTCCTGCGAGTGCGCCAAGCACGCAGAAACTCACCATGATATTGAGCGGGAGGTTGATTCCCGAAAGGCGCGCTGCTTCTGGATTCCCGCCGATCGCATGCAGGTAGCGCCCATAAGTTGTGTTCTTGGTGACGAACGTTCCCGCCAGCGCAACCACGATCAGGATTAGAACCGGAATCGGAATGCCGGCGTATCGATTGAAAGCCCACACAAAAGCCGCCGCGATGGCCGATGGCAGCAGAATTCGCACCGCGAGCCCGCCGGCGCGCCACGCAGCGAGACCATGCTGTCGCCGCGAGCGATTGCGCTGAAGGACGAGCACAGAAAAGGCCGCAATTCCCAGCGCCAGCAACAGTGTCCCTGTGGTCGGGCTGAGGTATGACTGGCCAATGTTCTTGAACATCCGGATTTCAACCGGATAGGTATTGCCCGCGCTGATGCCCTTCGTCGCACCACGCCAAGCCAGCAGTCCACCTAGAGTGACAATAAAAGCCGGGATATCCGCGTACGCCGCCAATGCACCCTGCAACGAGCCGATCAACGCTCCCACGGCGATCCCCGCGAACAGCGATGGCAATAATCCCCAATGCAAGGAGGTCTGCACCAGAACCGCCGCCATGCCGGTGATCCCCACCAGCGATCCAACCGAAAGATCGATCTGCCCCGCCAGGATCACCATCACCATGCCGACCGCAAGGACACCGGTCACCGCCGTCTGGCGCATCAGGTTCGAGAAGTTTCGCGGCTCGAGAAAAACTCCGTCGGTCACGATCGTGAAGATGATCCAAACGCCGACCAAGGCCAACACCAGGCCATAGGCTCGCCAGTTCCCTGCCGCCGAACCTTGCTTCGCATTGAGGGGGTCGCTGATAAAGCACCTCGCTCACACACGATTCACACTACTTGGTTCGCCTGCCCGGTCGCGCAGGCCATCACCAACTCTGGAGTTGCCTTGTCCACTGGGAACTCACCGGTCACTCGACCCGCGTGCATCACCATGACCCGATCCGAAAGCCCGAGAACCTCGGGCAATTCCGAAGACACCAGCACAACCGCCAACCCGGATCGCGCCAGTTCGTCAATCTCAGCGTAGATCTCCTGCTTCGCACCCACGTCAATGCCGCGCGTCGGCTCGTCCAGCAAAAGAACCTTGGGGTCAGTCAGAAGCCACTTGCCGAGAACGACTTTCTGCTGATTGCCTCCCGATAAAGTGCCCACGGTAGTAAATAAAGAAACCGCCTTCAGCCGCAGACTTCGGAGCACGCGCTCAGCGGCGGCGATCTCGCGCGATTCCTCGGTTACGTACTTGCCCGAAACGCGAGGCAACGCTGCCAGCGTCACATTCACAAGGATCGTGTGCTCCAGTATCAGCCCCGTTCTCTTTCGGTCTTCCGTGACCAGCCCGATCCCATGGCCAATCGCATCCGCGGGGGATCCGATTCTCACTTCCTCGTCCGCCACGCGGATCTCGCCCGTGACAGTTCCCGGGTAACAGCCAAACAGCGCCATCAGCAATTCCGTGCGTCCGGCGCCCATCAAGCCCGCGATGCCCAGTACCTCTCCACGCCGGGCCCTCAAACTGACTCCTTCCACCGCAACAATTCCTGGAACGGGCGAGTTCTTTGCCGTAATGGACCGCGCTTCGAGCACCACTTCGCCTGGCATGCGCCTTCTTGCGGGAAACAACTGCCGGACCTCGCGGCCCACCATCTGGCCGATCATGGTCTCCGCCGTCCACTTCTTCGTGGGCGCGGTTGCGATCGCTCTCCCGTCGCGCAAAACTGTGATCCGGTCACTCAGCCGGAGAACCTCCTCCAGCCGGTGGGAAATGTAGATCATTCCAATCCCGCGCTGGCGCAGATCAGCAAGAATGGCGAACAGTGTTTGCGCCTCACGGTCCGTCAGCGCCGCCGTCGGCTCGTCGAGAACCAGGAGGCGCGCCTCGTGAGAAAGCGCCTTTGCGATCTCCACCAGTTGCTGCTTGCCGATTCCCAGCTGCCCGACCGGAGTGCTCACGTCGAGCCCAAGCTGCAATTCCTTTGAAAGCTGCGAAGCTTTCGTGTGAATTGCATTCCACTGCACCACGCCCTTTCGCGTGGGTGCCCGGCCCAGAAAAATGTTTTCCGCCACCGTCATTTCAGGAACCAACGAGAGTTCCTGGAACACTACCGCTACGCCTGCCGCAGCCGAGTCATGTACGTTGCGGAACCGTTGCAGCTGGCTGCCGATCTGGATCTCGCCCTCATAGCTGCCAAACGGATAAACGCCCCCGAGGATCTTCATCAGCGTGGATTTGCCCGCGCCGTTCTCCCCGACCACCGCGTGGATCTCACCCGGGTGCAAATCGAAGCTGACGCCATTCAGAGCGCGCACACCCGGGAAGCTCATGCCGATACCCTTCATCTCGAGTAGCGGTGTACGCTCTGGCGATTGCGAATCCAAGTCAGTCTCTCCGCCTAGTTCGTTTTCTTCGGCCGCTGTTCTTGTGGGACGTTTTTGTAGATGTCAGCCAGCGACAGAAACCCGTCCTTGACGACGGTCTGCACCAGGTTGTCCTTATCCACAGGAACCGGTTCCAGCAGCAGCGACGGTACAGCTTTGAATCCATTGCTGACCTGACCATTGGACGTTGCCGCTTGATGTCGTGCCAGCGCCACGGCAATTTCTGCTGCACGCGCGGCCAGCGGCGCAATCGGCTTGTACACCGTCATGGACTGCGTTCCGGCCACGATGCGGCGGCAAGCAATCAGATCCGCATCCTGTCCCGAGACCAGCACCTTGCCCGCAAGCTGTTGCTCTTCCAATGCCTGGATGGCTCCGCCGGCAGTGCTGTCGTTCGAGGCCACCACCGCGACCACATTATTCCGTGCCTGCGTCAGCGCATTTTCAGTGTGACGTAGCGCTTCGCTCGGAAGCCAATCCTTCGCCCACTGATCGGCGACGACATGAACATCCCCTCGATCAATCGCCGGCTGGAGGACTTCCATCTGACCTTCGCGGAACAGATGTGCATTGTTATCAGTGGGCGATCCGCCGATCAACACATAGTTCCCTTTCGGAGCGCGCTTCAGCAGGTATTGCGACTGGTACTGGCCCACTTTCACGTTGTCGTAGGAAACGTAAAAGTCCACATCGCTGTCCCGGATCAGACGGTCGTAGCTGACCACCGGAATATTCTCGCGCTTTGCGCTGTCCACGATCGAAGCACAGATCTGTCCGTTGTGCGGCACTACCACCAGCACGTCCACGCCTTGGGTCAGCAGATTCTCGGCCTGGCGGACTTGAACTGCGTCGTTGCCGTTTGCCGACTGCACATAGACTTCTGCTCCCAGTTCCCCGGCGCGGCGGACAAACAGATCTCGGTCGTGCTGCCATCGTTCGAGTTGCAGCGAGTCCATCGAAAATCCAATGCGGATCTTTCCGTCTGTTCGAGGAGGCCGCTTGCAACCCGACAAGAGGCACAGAGAAACCAGCAGGAACACTTCAAGCAGGCAAGCGATGGCGCGGGCATTTCTCGCCCCGCCTGGCTTCCGGGCTGGCTCAAAAAATATGTAAAGAATCCGCATCGTGTACGTTAACGGAGTGATATAGTACCATCGATTTCCGCACCCGCAAGCTCTAAATTTCTCAACGTTCGGAGGCTCTCATGTCTCGTCGCCTTGCTCGTCTGGTCACAACGCTCGCCACCCTCGCCGGATTTCTCAGCATGGCTCCGGCCCAGGAAAAGCTCCCCTACCGTGACTCCAGTCTTCCCGTAGAACAACGCGTCGCCGACCTGCTCTCGCGCATGACGCTCGAGGAAAAGATCGCCCAGTTGGGCGGAACCTGGCAGAACCGTGGCCAAGTGCATGACGAGACACTGCTGTTCGTCGGCAAGAATCGTGAATTCCTTCCTGACCGCGCCGCTGTGCTTCTCAAGAACGGTCTGGGTGAGATGTCGCGTCCCAGCGAGCAACGCGGACCCCGTGAGATGGCGGAGTTCACCAACACGCTGCAAAAGTGGATCATCGAGCACACCCGGCTCGGCATTCCCATCCTGTTTCACGAAGAATGTCTGCACGGCCACGCCGCGCCGAAGGGTACCGCATATCCCCAGGCAATCGCTCTCGCCTCCACTTGGGACACGACTCTGGTCCACGACGTCTTCTCTGCCACCGCTCTGGAGGTGCGTGCCCGCGGCGCGCAACAGTGCCTCACTCCGGTACTTGACTTGGCTCGCGAACCGCGCTGGGGACGCACGGAAGAAACATACGGTGAAGATCCTTATCTGACCTCACGCATCGGAGTGGCCGCCATCATGGGATTTCAGGGCAACGGCCCTGCCATCGACAAATTTCACGTGATGGCCACCACCAAACACTTTGCCGTGCACGGCCAACCCGAAGGCGGCACCAATGTCGCACCGGGCAACTACTCAGAGCGAGTCGTTCGCGAATACTTTCTCAAACCTTTCCAGGCCGCCATTCAAGAGGCCCACGCCGCCAGTCTCATGCCGTCGTACAACGAGGTGGATGGAATCCCCTCGCACAGCAATCGGCACCTGTTGGATGACGTGCTGCGCCATGAATGGGGATTTCAGGGTGTGGTCGTTTCCGATTACTTTGCAGTGAATGACCTGCTCACGCTGCACCACGTTGCAGCCAACGAAGAAGTCGCTGCCAGGACGGCTCTGGAGTCGGGCGTCGATGTTGAACTCCCCGCGGTCGCCACCTTTCGCACACTATTGCAACAGGTCCGCGATGGCAGGGTGTCCGAGTCGCTGGTAGACCGCGCCGTCGCGCGTCTGCTCCGCATGAAGTTCCTCACCGGACTCTTCGACACCCCCTACGTCGATCCCGCCTACGCCGAGAAAGTTACCAACAGCCTCGAGCATCAGCAGTTGGCCCTCAAGGCCGCGCACGAAGCGCTCATTCTTCTCAGGAACCAGAACAATCTTCTGCCGCTTGATCGCGCAAAATACCGGCGCATCGCCGTAATCGGTCCAAACGCCGGCGAAGTGCACCTCGGCGGCTACAGCAACAATCCAGGACGCGGCATCAGCGTCCTGCAGGGCATCAAGAACAAAGTCGGCTCTAGCGGTGAAGTTCTCTCTGCCGAAGGCTGCCGGATCACGGAAACGCCGCCCGACTGGAACGCCGACAAGGTGGTGCTCGGAGATCCCGCGCTCAACGCAAAGCGCATACAGGAAGCTGTCCAGGTAGCTCGTAACGCCGACGCGGTCCTGCTCGTTCTGGGAGAGAACGAGCAGACCTCCCGCGAAGCGTGGGCGGTGACGCATCTGGGCGATCGCGACAACCTTGACCTGCTCGGCAACCAGGATGACCTCGCAAAAGCAATCGTGGAAACCGGGAAGCCCGTCGTCGTTCTGCTGCTCCAGGGACGTCCCAACTCGATCAACTACGTCGCCGAGCACGTTCCCGCGATTCTCGACGGATGGTACCTCGGGCAGGAAGGCGGAACGGCGGTTGCGGACGTCCTGTTTGGCGACGCCAATCCCAGCGGCAAATTGCCCATCACCATACCGCGCTCGGTGGGCCAACTGCCCGACTACTACTATCAGAAGCCATCAGCCAAGCGCGGATACCTCGGCTCTACCACCCAGCCGCTGTTCCCGTTCGGATGGGGCTTGAGCTACACGACATTCAAGTACGCCAATCTGCATCTCAACCCCACAACCATTGGGATCTCGGGCGAGACCAAGGTTAGCGTAGACGTCAGCAACACCGGCAAAGTTCGCGGTGATGAAGTGGCGCAACTCTACATCCGCGACGAGGTGAGTTCCGTCACCCGCCCCATCAAAGAATTGCGCGGCTTCCGTCGGATCGCGCTCGACCCTGGCGAAACCAGGACAGTAGAGTTCACTCTGGGCTTCGATCAACTCTCGTTTCTGGATCTCGATATGCATCGTGTGGTCGAGCCCGGAACTTTCAAAGTCATGGTTGGCGGCAATTCCGTAGACCTAGTGGAGACGACACTGACCACGAAGTGATGGTGTGTGGGACGGACACTCTTGTCCGTCGCCGTTGCTGTTGATTTTGCTCGTCGGCGGATGGGCCAGCGCAGGATCAAGGGGCAAGTGCAACAACAACTTCAACAGCAACCGCAACTGCGACGGACAAGAGTGTCCGTCCCACACATGGATGGAGATGCACAGTTGAAGGCCGTCGGTATCCATGACATCGCTCGCCTGGCAAAGGTCTCGATCGGTACCGTCGATCGCGCCTTACACGGACGCGCAGGCATCAGCGAGGGGACCCGCGAGAAGATCCTGCGCATCGCCAAGAAAGTCGGCTACAGTCCCAACCCGGCTGCTCGCGCGCTATCTGTACGGCGCTCGACTCTGCGTGTCGGTGTCTGCATTCCGGAAGAAATCCATTTCTTCTACGACCAGATGCGCGCCGGGATCGAAGATGAAGCCCGCCGCGGCCAGAGTCTAGGCGTCGAGTTCATCTATCGACCCGTGCCCAAGCTCGGAGAAAACGAGAAGCGCCAGGTCACCGCGCTGCTTCGCGAGAAACTGCATGCGCTCGTAATTGTGCCGGGGAATCCCAGGGTTGTCACTCCACTCATCGACAAAGCCGAGGCCAGCGGCGTCAGGGTCGTGTGCGTCTCAACCGACGCGCCGCTCAGTCGCCGCTCGACCGTTGTGTGTGTTAACCCGGAACTGAACGGCCGCCTGGCAGCCGAGCTCATGGCAAAGTTCGTCCCCCCGCAAGCGGAGGTGGCCATCATCACCGGCATGCTCACTACCGAGGACCATCGCAAGAAAACAGAAGGCTTTCAGGCGGGCTTCGCCGCGTACTCCGCAGGAGGCCGAGTCGTTGCTGTCCTCGAAGCCCACGAGTCGGAAGAAGAGAGTTATAAAAAAACCTGCGAGTTGCTCGTCCGTGAAAAGCAGCTCTGCGGCATCTACGTGAATACAGTCAACTGCCTTCCCGTGTGCCGCGCCGTCCATGAACAGGGACGCAGCCGGCAACTCCGTCTCATCACCACCGATCTGTTTCAGCAAATGGCCCCGTTTATCGAAAACGGAACGATTGGCGCCTCGGTGTACCAGGATCCCTATCGACAAGGCCGCGACGCGATCAGAATCGTGCTCGACCATCTTCTGGAAAAAGCCATGATCGCGCCCGCGAACTATCTGAATCCTGCGATCGTTCTGCGTTCCAACTTGTCCCTGTTTCGCGAGGTCGCTGGTTCGATCCCAGCCCCCGCCCGAGTGCGCCATTCGAACTGAGGCGACTTGTCCCCGGTACAAGAAAATTCTGGAGGCGCGGGTCGGAATCGAACCGACGCATAAAGGTTTTGCAGACCTCTCCCTTACCACTTGGGTACCGCGCCCTCGTAGACAGTAAGACTTCGGGGTGTTGTTGTCTAGGTACAGAGATCTGCGGGACCGTTGTTCATCTTCCGTGGCGGGGCAGTCCTGTGCTAAAAGAGGGATATGAATGTGACTCCTCCCACCACGCCAGAACCTCCCGGTGAGGAGGCTCTCACCAATCTCGGCAAGAGTCGTAGCACTGACGTTTCCGGCTTCTGTCCTAATTGTTCGGCGCAGTTAGAAAGCCACCGCTGCAAGGTGGTATGTAAGAAGTGCGGTTTCTACCTGAGTTGTTCAGATTTCTACTGAGGAAGTGTCCAGGGATAGAGACGCGGAGTGCCGCGTCTCCGCGGACAGCGGCCGCACCCGCTGAGAAAAGAGACGCAGCACGTCGCGTCTCTACCAATCTGATTGCCGCTATTGGCTATCCCGCGTGACGGGAGCCCAGTGTCCGTCATTGGAGTTGTACCAACTTCTCCAGGCCGCAGAATCGTGCGGAAGATTTTGTCCGGTGATGTCGCGTAGCGCCTGGAAGACCCACTTGTGCGTGTCCGGATCCAGAGCCGCATCTTCGGCGAAGTCGAGCAACCGAGGCACCGCACTGCGGCGCTGCTTTTCGCTCAGCATACCGGACTGCGCTAGCCCACAGGCAGCCCGCTCGCGGATCATCGGCGACGGGTCATCGTGGAAAACCTGCAGGAGCGGAGCGACGCTTTCGTCCGTGCCGAGGTACGCTAATCCTTCAACTGCCCAGTGGCGGATGTTGACGTTTTGATCGTAGATGGAAGCAAGCACGATCTGCGCGGCGCGCTCCGGTTCAATGCCACGATTGCCGAGCAGCGCGATATCCCACAGCGCATTGGCGCGCGGACCCTGTTCTCCGAATCGCGCGTCATGCTCGAGGCGGTCCACCGTGGCCGCGCTCTTTTCGAGATTGCGGCAGGCGAGATCAATCTCGATGGCGGCGGCGCGTACGCGAAGGTCGTCTGAGTTGAGCGCAGTCATGAACAACGAATTCAGGCTTTGGTCGAGCTTGATTCTTCCCCGCCAGCGATCGACGCGCTCCACGATCTGATCGTTGGCCCCGTGGTAGTGATTGATGGAACGTTCGAGCAGAAGCTGCGCCTGATTCTGTGGCGTCATCTGGTCGAGGCCTTCAATTTCATGTTCCGAGAGGACGTTGGCCGATGCCGGCTCCGGCTTCCCTTGCAGGCTCAGAAGCTGAGCGATCTCCTGCCAGGCGGCGCGCGCGGTGCCGGCACCCATAAAAAGCGCTCCCAACAGGATGCCGGAAGCTACCGCTGCAACCGCAAACCATCGGCGAGTGCCGCCGCTCTCGGTAGAGAGCGGATCGATCTCCGGCCGCGTCGCGGCCTGCTCCATGCGCCTGTCGGGATTTGTAATCACCGGGAAAGTATAGGAGGCGTGCCTGCAGTCGAAAAGATTACCCCGGGCGAATCAGTGGTAACCAGGTAGTGTGGCCCTTGGCCTCTAGCTCCAGCTTTTGCTTCCGACTCAGGGCGGGCGTGTAATGCTGAAAATCGCTGGCCCTTTTACAATGGCTGGAGTCTAAAATGGTCATCTTGAGTTGAGGAGATTGGAATGCAACGCAAAGCCAGTGCGGTGTGGAAGGGTGGAGTGAAGGACGGAAAAGGGACAGTATCGTCTGCGAGCGGTGTGCTTTCGAACACCTCGTATTCGTTCACCACGCGGTTTGAGAATGCTCCGGGAACAAATCCGGAAGAATTGATAGCAGCGGCGCATGCAGCATGTTTTTCGATGGCACTTTCGGCGCAACTGGGCGGCGCGAATCTGACGCCCGAGAGCATTTCCACTTCGGCCACGCTCACCATGGAGAAACTGGAGCCGGGCTGGACTATCACGGCGGTGCATCTGGACGTCACGGCGAAGATTCCGGGTGCGAGCGCGGAAGCGTTCAACACGGCGGCGCAGAATGCCAAAGCTGGGTGTCCCGTATCGAAGGTCTTGAACGCGAAGATTACAATGGATGCGAAGCTGGCCTAGGATATGCCATCGTAGAGACGCGACGCGTCTCCCCCGTCCACCGAAATAAATCCTCGCAATCTCAACTCGTACCCAAGACACGGCGAGTCGCGTCTTTACGAAGTTGCGCACACGCTCTAGCTTTGGGAGCGGAGGATCTCTCGCAGTTTGCGGTTAATCGCGACCGCTTCCTGGGAGGCTTGGTCCATCATTTCCATCCAGCGCCGGGTGTTTTCGGGGAGCTCGGACTGAGACACGAGATAGGCGGCCTGCAAAATGGTTTCGAGGGAATTGCTGAGATCGTGGGCAAGGCCACGCAGCTCGCGAGCTATTTCCTGAGGAATTTTGTTGTCCGTTCCCATGATTGCATTTGCCTCGGACGGCTGGCGATAGCGCGCCGGGCGGCGGACTCAGCGCTTCAGTTCATCGTCCTTCAGCAACGCCGCAGGTTTGACAGTCTGCGGGCGGCCAGTAGATATTAGTGTAGTCCCCCTGAAGAAGGGCCCGCTGCAGTTTGTTTTCCTCAATGCGGATGTGGCGGAACTGGCAGACGCGCTAGGTTCAGGACCTAGTGGCCGCAAGGTCGTGGAGGTTCAAGTCCTCTCATCCGCACCAGAAAAGCAGGACCCTAGCGGTCAGCATTCAGCACTTAGCTTTTCCTGGCTCGGTGTCGCAAGATTTCTCCGGCTCAATACAGGGTGCCCCCGGCATCAGGGCATCGCTTCCCGTTTCCAGAAAAAGGAGGGAAGAAGCCCAGGTTCGTATCAGGGCATCGCTTCAGCGATGCCGAAAATCACGCCTGTCCCTTTAGGGCCGTGTAGCCCGCGAAACGGCATGAAAATCAGTCAGAGACGAGCCATAATCCACGAAGGCGGAAGGCGGCGAGGTTGAGTAATCAGTGGAGAAGCCAAGGCCGTACGCCGGTCTGATCCGGA
>JBKPCG010000099.1:0-13361 GCA_046727255.1 Acidobacteriota bacterium
AGCTTCCCTGTTTGGGAGTATTGGCTCGACATCGGACGCCACGAGGACTACGAGCAAGCCCAGCAAGACGTTCGAAGGATGGGAGGGAGGCAGTGAATTGGAAATCGAAATCCGTTCTGATTACTGGTGCCGGCGGTTTCATTGGCAGCCACCTCGCTGACGCGCTTGTCAGAACCGGTGCGCGCACGCGCGCCATGGTCCACTACAACAGCGCTGGGCGCCGCGGATGGCTCGATGAAAGTGATCTTAAGGATGACATGGAAATCATCGTGGGCGATATCCGAGAGGTTGATAGTGTGAGAGCCGCTCTTAAGGGTGTCGACGTGGTGTTCCACCTGGCCGCGCTGATTGCCATACCATACTCGTACGTGTCCCCGTCCTCCTATGTCAGCACGAACATTCTCGGCACACTGAACATTCTTCAGGAATCGCTACATTCAGGTGTCTCTCGCGTTGTGCACACTTCCACCAGTGAGGTCTATGGAACGGCGAGACAGATTCCCATCTCTGAAGAACACCCTCTTCAGGGACAATCTCCGTACTCCGCAACCAAGATTGGGGCAGACAAGTTGGCGGAGTCGTTTCACAAATCCTTTGGGCTTCCGGTCAGCATCGTTCGTCCATTCAATACTTACGGTCCTCGCCAGTCGGCTCGTGCCATCATTCCCACCATAATGACGCAGGCATTAGCGAATGAACCGATTCGCGTTGGAAATATCGCCCCCACGCGGGACTTCAATTATGTCGAAGACACCGTCCGCGGCTTCAAGTCCAACGCCGCCAGCGAGAAAGCGATTGGTCGAGTCATTAATCTCGGCACGGGCACAGAAATATCAATCGGAGATCTCGCCAGAACGATATGTTCCTTGGTTGGAAAGGAGTGCCAGATCATTCAAGAAGAGCAGCGAATCAGGCCCTCCGGAAGCGAGGTGGATCGACTTCTCGCGGACAACCGTCTGGCAGACGAGTTGTTAGGATGGCGGCCCCAGGTCAGCCTGCGCGACGGCCTGCATCAGACGCTCGATTGGATGCGCCTGAACCTTGAGCGCTATCGACCGGAGGTCTACGTCGTCTGAGTTATTTTGCTGGAGCCCGATCATGACCAAGCCCGCTACCGGCACAGCATACATTCCGCTTTCCGTTCCCGAGATCCGCGGCAATGAATGGAAGTACGTCAAGGATTGCCTTGATACAGGCTGGGTCTCGTCGGTAGGCGAGTATGTAAACCGTTTTGAGCGAATGATCGCCGAAACCGTGGGAACTCGCTCCGCTGTTGCGACCAGCAGTGGAACATCCGCATTGCACATCGCACTTCTCGTGAGCGGCGTCCAGCCTGACGACGAAGTATTGGTCTCGACTCTCACATTTATTGCTCCAGTCAACGCGATTCGCTATGCGGGCGCATGGCCAATCCTGATGGATGCTGAACCACAGTTTTGGCAGATCGATTCTCAGAAGGTGAGGGACTTTCTGAGAGGCAACTGTCAGTACGCAAATGGGGAGCTTCGGAATCGGAAGACGGGACGTCGTGTAAAGGCCATCCTGCCAGTACACATCCTCGGCCATCCCGTCGACATGGAACCGATCGTGTCTGTTGCTCGCGAATTTGATCTTCCTGTGATTGAAGACGCTACGGAGTGCATCGGAGCAAAATACCGTGGCCAGAATGTTGGAACAATTGGTGATATCGCTTGCTTCAGTTTCAACGGCAACAAGATCATCACGACGGGAGGAGGCGGAGCAATCGTTACTTCAGATGCGGAATGGGCCGCGCGGGCGAAATATCTCACAACTCAGGCAAAGGACGACCCGGTGGAGTTTGTGCACGGAGAGATCGGCTACAACTACCGGCTGACCAACATTCAAGCTGCCCTCGGATGCGCCCAAATTGAGATGTTGCCACAATACATTGCAAACAAGCTGGCGATCGCTTCCCGCTATGAAGCAGGTCTAAAGGCGCTGGGTATTACGGTGATGCCCGAAGCGCCCTGGGCGGAAAGTATTTTTTGGCTGTATACCATTTTGGTGGAGGAAGAACAATTTGGAATGAGTGCGCGAGCTGTCCTCAAAGAACTTGAGACACGAGGTATCCAAACTCGCCCTCTCTGGCAGCCAATGCACCGCAGCCCGGTGCATCGCAACTGTGAGGCGTTTCAATGTGAGTCTGCAGATTGGCTCCATGCCCGTGCCTTAAGCCTGCCGTGCTCGGTTGGGCTGACGGAGGCGGATCAGGACCACGTAATCGAATCCCTGCAACGTTTGACAACCTCTTCGATGGGAGGCTAGACATTGCTCTCTCTGGATCCAATCGACCGGTGCGCGGGCAAGCCTGTCCCGCCGTTCCCCAGTCAAACCTCTGCCGTTCGGAAACTGCGGGCATATCCTTGTCCGACACCCATTCGTTCCTCACGCCTTGAGCGGTATACCCAAGAAGCGTATCTCAGCGACAACTTCGAAGAGACTAGTTGAATGGGCGCTCACGTTTTTGTTCCAAGGTGGATGGATCGAACGGAGACGAATGCGCAGAATTCGAACGCTCGAGCTTTGCTCTCACGTTTCTCCGATCCGCAGGCACGTTGGACGGCTGTTTGCAGCGAGAAGCCGGCGGATTCCATCAGCAGGAACGGCATTGAAACCATTCGCCTGTCGCGGACTCGTTGGTGGAACTACCGCTTGGCCTTGTCCTATCAAAGGCGGTTCGATGCCCTCTTCTATCCTGGCCCCCATTGGTCCGATGAACTCGGAATGAGGGTTCGACTCTTTTCCGGAAGGCGCGTCCCAGTCATCGCGACGATCGAAGGAATCATCGCTACACCTGATGCTGTTCGGGAACTCTCGGACCTGGTTGGCCATCCGGTGTTTTCAGAACCATTCGCGGAGAACACAATTCCACGCCTTCGGTGGATGTATGGAGTTGCCGACCACATCATTGCAATCAGTCCATTCCTGGCTCGAGTAGCCAAGTTCCTTTACGGCGATAAAGTCTCATGTCTGCCGCTCGGCATCGAGAGAGAGATCTTCCACAATGCAGGGCGGCAAGAGCCGTCACGCTGTCGGGTTGTTTCCTGCGGGACGGTGAAAGGCCGCAAGAACCCGCAAGTGCTCCTTCGCCTCGCTGCTCGCTACAAGCAAGCGGATTTTGTTTGGTTTGGTGACGGACAAATGCTGCGCCCGCTCGCGGCAGAGGCTGAGCGAATGGCTCTCGAGAATCTTCGTTTTGCAGGGGCGATCGAACCCCAACTACTGGCAGAAGAATTCCGGAAGTCTTCCATTTTCGTGTTGCCCTCGAACGCCGAGGGCGTACCCAAGGTGACGCAGGAAGCTGCCGCATGTGGCTTGCCCATCGTCCTCAACGGCTTCTACGAGGCGCCAACGGTCATCCATAAGGGCAACGGTCTGGTCGCATGGTCGGAAGAGGAACTGGTTGAGCATGTGGGCGCTTTGATTCACGATTCGGAGACTCGCGCGAAAATGGGCGAGCGTGGCGCCGCGATGGCAAACGAATGGGACTGGAACCGAATCGCGCCCCAATGGGAGGAACTTGTAATCCGGCTAGCGAGGTCAAAAGATCCTGCGTAAATAGGTCTCACTAATCAGCGAGGGGCGTTCGTCGGCGAGGTTTGTGAGAACGTTCTATGGAATCGGCTGCAGCATCCCATTGTTCGCGGATCGTCGCGTATTCCAAATCTCTTGGAAGAGGTTTGAAATTCCCTCCGGATGGCTCGGAGCGAGGAACTCCTCAAGCCCGGCGCGAGTTTGGGGAAGTTTGCCTTCGATTCCCTGCCAGAGCAGCGACTCAAAATGGCGTAAGTCGGAAGCAAAGTTAAAGATGCCCTCCTCCTCGAATTGGCGCTTGTTCGGAAACCAGTGCCAGCCGAAGCTGACCACGGGAATTTTATGCCTCAGGCAGTCGACGAACATGGTTGAAAAATAGAGCACTGCTACGCGAGAATGGGCAAAAACTTCGTCGACTCCCGCCCCTTGGGAATAGCTAACATTGGCCCGGATTCCCAGTTCTTTCCGCAGCTCGTCGACGGCACGCTCGTACGTCTCAATTCTTTCCATTGGGTGCACGCGGATCACCAAGGAGCGGCCGCTGGCATGGGATACACGCAATAACGAGCGAAGAATGTCACGTAGATCGTTAGAGTGAAAGAGCACAGGAACGTCATAGGGAGCTGTGATAAACAAGATGTCCGCGCGCACATTCTCGGATGCGCCCATCGCAGCCCTGTTCGTTTCGGGGAAATTTAGTATGACCGTTTTTTGACGCAACTTTTCGTTGATGACGCGCTGGAAGAACGGTCCGCGCAAAAGGAAGACGTCGACGGGCTGGTCAGCGACTGCATAGACCCAGTGCATGATGCCATGTTGCAGCATGATGGCAGGGACGCGCTCTCTTCTGTCGCGCATCAACAGAGCTCGCTCATCGCCAGCGTTTCCCACGACGATCATCTCAGGAGTTACAGCCTGCTGCCACCGCTCCAAGGCACGGCTGTTGTGGATAGCGAATGGCAGCCAGCGTGTGAGGAAGAAATGCCACCATTCATCTTTCAAGAGAACGGCTCGTAGTGCGCTCTCCTCATTCGAAAGAGGAGCAGCAGCAATGGCCTCTGTGATTTGATTTCCGGCGGTACGGACCTGCGAAGCTGAAGGAATGTCCGATGCACGTGACCAGGCATACAGCTCGTAGCACTCGCGTCCCAGCTCGCGGACCCGCCGCCCACCGGTCGCCGCATCCTCAACGAGAAAGTTCAATTTCCCCGGCAGGTACGCTTCGTATTCCAATCCGATTTTGGTGGAGTTGTACGCAGTCGAATAAAACCAGATTCCGCCGCGCGGAGCCTCTTGCGCTTGCTTGCGCGCGGGCATCGCAGACACGTAGCGAAACCATCGCGGCGTCACCCGCTTGAAGAACTCGCCAAGCGTGGGACGGGAACTCCAAAGCTTGCGCATCGCTCGGGCGCCTCGGTTCGCTTGCAACAGAGGCACATCGCCAATGATGGCGTAGGTTGAAGCGCTGAAGGCTTTCACCTGACGCAGTCGTTCCAGCCACGGTGAGTACGAGGCAAAACGGCAGATCGAAAAGCCGCCAGATGAGATCCAGCGATCCAGGTGGAATGTCTGGACGATATAACTCACTTGTTCGAGCAGCGTCTCCTCGAGAATGCTCAGTATCGGCAACCCTTCAATGCTTGGCGCACTCTGGAGCAGCTTACATACCACCGGATATGCAACTGCTAGGGCAGCGTCGGCTGAGCCGAGGATTTCATCCGGCCCGTAAGAACGCTCGGCGTTTTGGAGCCAAGGACTATCTGGCGCCAATTCACAAAGCAGGCCTACCGTACCCACGACATTTGCCAGATCACTACCGCTGGCATAAAGATGAAGAGTCTTGGACATGAGTTGACCGCGTCTTGCTGGCTGCACAAGCCGGGCTGACAATTCACGGCGTCAGCGCAAATGTTGCAGATCTTCGTTCACATCTCGTCGACACGACCCACAAATCTTAATGGCGCATCGCATCTGTTTCATGGGCAGACTGGAGTCTCTGCTCAAGGGCCTGCCACTGTTCCTCAGTGTCTAGATCGAAAGCTTCTTCTTCGGGCGACACCACTCCGGCTGTCTTTGCACCATACAAGGAGCCGTGGGTAATCACGGTTTGCGTCGTAGCCACGAAAACACTCCCGTCGCGGTGGTACGCGGGAGGAAGCTGTTGGCGGGCGGGAATGGGCTCGCGCTCTCCGGAACAGGACTGCAGTAGTCCATCGGCCGTTTCAAAGTAGACCCAATGTGGATTGTATTCGGTTGGCACTGGCCGCACCGAGATCACGCTGTCCACGTCTCGTTCCCACAATTGAGAAATGCAGCGATCGATGGTGCGTGCGGTCCGGAGCGGGCTGGTCGGCTGCAGCAAGCAAATCGCGTCATACTCCTCTCCGTGGGTCCGAACCCAACGAATCGTGTCGAGCACGACGTCGATCATTGGAGTAGAGTCCAACCCAAGTTCCGCCGGTCGGATAAAGGGTACGTCCAACCCTGCTGCTTTGCCGATCTCAGCAATTTCGGCGTCATCGGTGCTTAGCAATACGCGAGAGAGATAGACACTTCTTAGCGCGGCGCTCGCAGTGAACTCAATTAATGGTCTTCCGCCAAGCAAGCGGATGTTCTTTCGGACAATGCCCTTGGATCCGCCACGAGCGGGCACGATGCCCAGCACAGTGTGCTGTGCTTTTTGATCCCTCATGTTAGAAGAAAATAACATACCAGACGCTGACGCGCGGGCGCCGATGACTAGCCCCGGCATGCGGGAAAGCGCTTCTGCACGTATTCCGCTGTCGATTGGTAATGCTGAATAGCGTGCGCCGTAACAAGTAGAAGGTTGTTCAGCTCACTGGATCCATACGATGTGTCACCTCGCTCTCTTCGAACCGGACGAGTTCCCTCAGCTGATCCTTCGTGAACCAGTCTGCGTTTAAGTCGCTGGCATAGCGGAAGCCTTCGGGCAGTGCTCGACCCTGCATCCAATTGTCCTTCCTCCACCAAGGATGGACTGGCTGAATGACATACATATTCTCGAGCTCTAGGGCGTTGCGCGATTCATCTTCGGAAACCAGCACCTCGTGGACCTTTTCCCCTGGGCGCATGCCGACGTAGTCAATTTGGCAATTGCGACCAATTGACTCGGCAAGGTCTGCCAGGCGGAAACTCGAGGTTTTCGGGATGAAGATCTCGCCTCCCTGCATCTGCTCGATGCAGAGAATGGCAAACCTCACGGCGGCGTCGAGAGTGATGCAGAACCGTGTCATCCGTCGATCCGTGAGAGTGATTTTGCCCCGCTTACTCTGTTCCAGAAAGATTGGAATCACGCTTCCGCGGGTGCCCAAAACATTTCCATAACGAACGCAACAAAACCGGGATTCACCTTCGCCCCCAAACGCATTGGCCTGCACAAACATCTTCTCACCACAGAGCTTTGTGGCGCCGTAAAGACTAACCGCGTTGACCGCCTTGTCGGTGCTGAGCAGAAGAATCCGCGTTGCGTGCTGGCCTAGATGCATTGACAACATTGCGGCAGCCGATGATGTTCGTCTGGATGGCCTGTTCTCGCAGATGCGAATATCCTTGATTGCCGCCGCGTGAATGACTATGGTCACACCGGCTAACGCCCGCTCCAAGCTGCTGGCATCTCGAACATCACCAACGAAATACTGGATGCTCGGATGGTCGAATCCCGATGCCTTCATTTCGCGCTGTTTGACCTCATCGCGACTGAAGATCACCAGCGTTCTTGGCTGGCAATCCCTCACCATGATCTCGATAAACTTCTTGCCGAACGACCCCGTTCCACCCGTCACTAGTAACGACTGCTCGCTCCAATTCATCCCCTACTGCCTCATAAACCCTTTAGGAACTCTCCAACAAACCCTTTTCGATTTCAAAAGGGTTCAGTATAGCGAACGCAGGCCGTGTAACGCGATGTGTTCATTGAGATTACTCTCACGGACTGTGACTCTAAATCCGAGCAGCCTTGAGCGTTCCGGTGCTAGAATGGCCGCTGAAACACGTCTGCCTCGGCATTACGAAGGCGTCGTCCGCTGTGCCTGACTCACGCCGAATAGACTCGTTCGAACGTTCTTACACAGGCCATCGTTACACGCCCGTTTGGGTAGCAGGATTTAAGGAGTCTTGATGGATTCAGGCCATCTGGTAAAGCCAGGCAGCCAGGCGATCCGAGAAGTGGTTCCCGGTGCGCAGTTCGAGTTCAATCCGCCGCCCCACCTGCCAACCTGGCTTCCTCCGCAGGAATCCGCACTGCGCGAGTATTTGCGTGTCCTCATCAAGCGCAAATGGACGATCATCGGATGCCTGCTATTCATTTTCAGCGTGGTCACCATCGCCACGTTGAAAATGAGGCCGATTTACAGTGCGTCCGGCAGCATCGCGATCAACAAGCCGGATTACAACCTCGTAAACTTCAAGGACTCGGGGAACATGGGCGGCGAGTTTTACGATCCCACCGACCTCGATACGGAAGTCAACATTCTGCAAAGTGATCTTCTAGCATTGCAAGTGATCCGCACGTTGAACCTGGACAAGATGCCCGAGTTCGGTGGCAAGCCAGGCAACGCTCCCACGTTAAACTTGTCTCCCGATCCGCTGCAGGTCGATTCTCCTCACACAGCTGCCCTGCTCAGCGCATTCAAAAGCGGTCTGCGTGTGTCGCTCAAACCGAATACTCGGATCGTGGTAATCCAGTACACGAGCACAAATCCGCAGGTCGCCTCGACCGTTGTAAACACGCTCGCGAGCACCTATATCGAGCAGAACTTCAAGACGAAGTTCGAATCCACAATGCAAGCTTCTGACTGGCTTACCAAGCAATTGGAAGACTTGCAGATGAGGGTCGAGACCTCGCAAGAAAAACTCGTCAAGTACCAGAAAGAACACGAAATCCTGGGAACCGACGAAAAGCAGAACATCATCACTGAAAAACTCAGCGAGTTGAACAAGCAGCTCACCTCCGCAGAAGCGGTTCGTATGGAGAAAGAGTCTCTGTACCGATTGATTCAGTCGGGGGATACCAACGCGGTATCCTCCGCAGCGAGCGTGTTGGAGTCGGCCAGAAGCAGCGGGGCTTCGTCACCTTCTGCTCTCCTGACCGGGTTGCAAACGAAGCAAGCCGACCTCAAGATTCAGATTGCGGAAATGAGCACGCAATTCGGCCCCGCATACCCCAAGGTCGCGCAACTCAAGAGCCAGTTGGAGGAACTCGACCATCAGATCCAACTGGAATTGAAGAAAATCGCTGAGCGTGTCAAAGGTGAATACCTGGCCGCGCTCCAAGAAGAGGAGTTGCTCAGCGCCCAGTTTGAAAAGCAGAAGCAGGAAGCCAACAAGCTGAACGAGAGCGCAATCGAATACAGCCTCCTGAAGCGGGATGTCGATACCAACCGCCAACTCTACGAGGGCCTTCTCCAAAAACTCAAAGAGGCCGGTGTCTCAGCGGGCTTGAAATCCAACAATATCCGACTAGTCGACGTGGCACGCACTCCCGCGGCGCCGAGTGAACCGAATATCCCACGCAACCTCGCATTTGCTTTTGTGCTCGGGTTGACCTCTGGGATCGGGCTCGCATTCCTGCTCGAGAACATGGACAACACCGTGCGGACGACGGAGCAGGCTCAGGCCATATCGGGCTTGCCACCGCTGGGCATGATTCCGCTCGGCTCCCCGAACGGTACGTCTTCCACCAGTCTCAAACGGTTGATCACAGCCTCGAGGGAAGCCGTAGAGTTCGTAACGGTTTCCCGCCCGCACTCGCAGATGGCCGAGTCTTACCGGGCGTTACGTACTTCACTACTGCTTTCCAGCCTGGGAGGCCCACCCAAGGTGATCATGGTCACTAGCGCCCGTCCTCAGGAGGGAAAAACCACGACCGCCATCAACTCGGCCATCGTGCTCGCGCAAAAAGGAGTGAGGGTGTTGCTCGTGGATGCCGATCTGCGGCGTCCGAGCGTTCACAAGACTCTGGGGTTGGGCCCTAGCAGCGGCCTTAGCAACGTGCTGACCGGAAACGCCGCCCTGGAGCAGGCGATTTGTGAGTCTCAGATCCTGCCCAATCTGTTCGTTCTGCCGGCAGGCTCGCCTCCCCCCAACCCTGCAGAACTCCTGGCCTCTCCCCAAATGAAGGAAATTCTTGGCGAGTTGCGGGGTCAGTTTGATCATGTGGTGATTGATACTCCGCCCACGCTGTCCGTTACGGATGCTGTCGTGCTGTCCCCCCGGGTCGATGCGATCATCCTTGTGATCCGTTCCGGTCAGACCACGCGGCAGGCGCTACGACGGGCGCGAGACATTCTGATGCAGGTCAACGCTCATATCACTGGTGTGCTGCTCAACGCTGTAGACCTGACCTCGCCGGATTACTACTACTATTACGAGTACCAGGGGAAGTACAGTGAGTACTATCAGGAAGATCCACCAGACCCACCCGCGGAAGCGCAAGATCACCCGCAGGTGGCCTCCGGCGCCTGAAACGACTGCAACTCATTCGGACCCAGATTTGTCATGATGGTCATTCCTCTTGCCGGTCATCAACGTTGGCTTTTCGCAGGGTCAGCCTTGCTGACTGTTATGTACCTGCTGCTGACCGCAAGGGAATTTGCTGCCCGCCATTACGCCTTCCGCGCTGATTTGCCGAGCCTCGAACGCGCAGTACGTCTCGCGCCCGGAAATGCTGAATACCGGTACCGGTTGGGCCGCTATTTCGCGTTTGTCGCTGCCACACCGCAACCCGCGCTTGAGAACTATCAGGCAGCCACCCGGCTCAATCCGCACCAGGCACGCTACTGGTTCGATCTGGCCGCCGTTTATCAGGTTTCGGGCAATCCGGACGGTCAGCGTGACGCGCTGGAGAACGCCCTGCGGGCGGAGCCTACAGCTCCAGATGTGGCGTGGGAAGCAGCCAACTTTTTTCTGATTGCGGGAGATACCGATCGCGCTCTCCACGAATTTCGAGTTGTCATTGAGAACGATTCTTCACTAGCGCTTATCGCGCTTCAAACTTGCTGGCGGGTGCGTCCAGATGCAGACGCACTTCTCCGTGACATTGTCCCGCACCGCACAGCCACATTAATCGCCTTCCTTTCGTTGCTTCAGGCCAAGCAGGAAACTGAAAGCGCCATCAAGGTCTGGACCCAGTTAGTACAAGTAAATCAAAAGTTCGAGACTCGCTATCTTTTCGATTACGTGCGGTATTTGATTCAGGCCCACCGTCCCGATGCCGCCGAAACAGCCTGGCAGCAGGCGTCAGGTGTGCTGAACCTTCCCGCCTATCTTCAGAGTCCAGATAACTTGATGGTCAACGGAAACTTCAGCCTCGACGTCCTCAACGGAGGTTTCGACTGGACCTACCAGACGCAGCCCGGGGTGAAACTCCAGCTCGATCCTAGTGATTTCCGCGAGGGACAACGGTCGCTCTCGATCACCTTTGAAGGACCGGGCATTTCCGACGCGGGCATTCGGCAGTTGATTCCGGTGCAGGGCGCAACCGCTTATGAATTCACCACCTACTACAAGTCTTCGGCGTTTGAAGGGGCCGGCGGGCCACAAATCGTTGTGCGTGACTTCTACACGGGGGAGCCGGTATTCACGAGCGATACCTTAACCGACGCCGATTTCTGGAAGCCTGTGCATTCACGCTTCACCACGCCCGCATCAACCGCGCTTCTGGTCGTGAAAATCGAACGTATTCCACCGGGAAGCCCGATGCGCGGTAAACTCTGGCTCGACGATTTCCAACTTTCTCCCGACACTTCCGAGGTCCGACCGTGAGTTCCGCCTTGGCGTACCGGCCAGAATCCGACCGTGTCGCTCCGAAGCGCGGCCGCGGCTTGTCCAATTCCATGTTGCTCGTCGGCGCAACGGTTGTCCTGTTAGCCGCGCCGCTGGCGTTCGGCGCGGTCGAACCCTGGGCCATTTTTTTGTTGGAGTCGAGCGCCACGCTGCTCTTGCTGGGTTGGGGATTCCGGCAGTGGGCCAATCGGGAGCTCGCGATTACTCCGCACCCGTTGCACGCCCCAACGCTGGCGTTCGGAGCGCTCGTCGTAATGCAGTGGCTGACGGGAATCACCGCCTACAAGCATGTGACGTACTCTCTGCTGCTTTTGTATTGCGGTTATGCCATGCTCGCATTTGTTATCACGCAAACCCTGCGGCGGTCGTCCCAGCTTCGCCCGCTCGCTTGGTTGGTTTGCACGTACGGTGCGGTCCTCGCTGCCTTTGCGTTGCTCCAAGGGATTGCCCCGAATGGAAAGCTTTACTGGATATGGCCCCTCGAACAGGGAGGCCTAATTTACGGCCCGTACGTCAATCACAATCACTACGCCGGGCTAATGGAGATGCTGACTCCATTCCCTCTGGTGCTCGCCCTGTCTCGCCATGCCAGAGGAAACCGTAAGCTGGTGGTTGCCGCAATCGCCGCTCTTATGGCGGGAACAATATTTCTGTCCGGCTCTCGCGGCGGAATGATTGCTTTTGGCGTTCAAGTCGTCATGCTCGCCTTCCTTCTTCGTCCGCAGTACTGGGCCTGGAAACAGCCCCTGGTTGTTAGTCTGTTTCTGGCAGTGATGATCGGCTTTCTGGTGTGGATTGGTGGAAACGAACTCACTCGTCGATTGGCCAGCATTCAGTCGGAAACCCGTCAGGAGCTTACTGGAGGAGTGCGGCTCACTATTGATCGGGATTCCCTGCGCATGTGGAGGGAAAAACCATTTCTGGGGTGGGGACTCGGAATCTTCCCGGTGGTATATCCGCAGTTTCGCAGCTTCTACACCAGGTTTTTCGTCAATCAGGCTCACAATGACTATTTGCAACTGCTCGTGGAGACCGGAATCGCGGGCTTCGCCATTGCAATATGGTTTCTCGTTCTCGTTTTCCGTCGAGCCTGGACGAAATTGGAAAACTGGGCAGAAACCGGCAACGGCACGCTTACTGTGGCCGCGCTGATCGGCTGTATCGGCATCCTGGTCCACAGTTTCCTGGACTTCAATCTCCAGATTCCAGCAAATGCCGCACTGTTCTATGTCCTGTGCGCCATCGCTGCGTCCAGGTCGGTCCAGGAATCGCAGCGCCGCCGTTTCCGCCGGAGCAGCCTCATCCTTGAACCCACAGTCGATCCAGGTCAATCCTGACGCTCATGCGACCCCAACTAACCGGAGGTACCTACTTCTTACCGTGATCCCAAGGGTTTGGGGCTTTTACGGCGATGTTTTCCGTGATATAACCGCCCTAAGCTGCTCATCAGGCTCTGTGCTGGGAATTCGCATGAATCTGGCTTCCGAACAACTCCAGGGCCAGGATAGAGGAGGGGTCGTGTCCGAAGCACGTACCGGAAAAAGGTTTCCGCTGGAATTGCCGATCAAGATTCATAAGGGCGAGTCCGCGGGCGACGCCAGCGGCGTAACCGGCAACCTGAGTGCTGCCGGAGTCTACATTCGCGCCGACGCTGCCCTCGAGGTCGGCTCACCTGTCGAGTTTGAGATCACTCTTCCGCCGGATGTGACCGGTGGCAAAGAAGATGTCGTCATCCAGTGCCGCGGCCGCGTTGTGCGGACTGACGAACCCGCGGCCGGCGCCGCACCCGGAGACAACCGGGGCGTGGCCTGCGTAATCGATTCGTACGAGTTCGTTCGCAACTCTTAACGTGGAGCGCAATTCATGCTGAAGCTCATTCTGGCCGACAATCAGGCGATATTCCGGGCCGGCATCGCCAAAGTGCTGGCCGTCGAAGACGAAATGCGCATCGTGGCTCAGGCGCAGACTACCGAGCAGATGCTGATGGCGCTCGACAAGTTTCG
>JBKPCG010000100.1:0-14466 GCA_046727255.1 Acidobacteriota bacterium
TGCTTGTTGTGATAGAGGTAGTTCGGGCCGCCATCGTTGGTGACATACAGGTCCGGCCAGCCGTCGTTGTCATAGTCCGCCCAAATCCCTTGCATCCCCAGGTAATGGCCGGGATCGCTCACGCCCGCTTTCTTCGAGACATCCTCAAAGGTGCCATCACCGCGGTTACGCAACAGGAAATCGGATTCACCCGTGTGACCGCGCCGGGCACACTCCATCGTCACTCCTCGAAAATCGCAGAGCTTACTGTCGTATTTTGTGAGCTTGTCGATGTCCACTTGCAGATACCGCGGCACGAAGAGGTCGACGTACCCATCACGGTCGTAGTCTCCCCAGGCCGCTCCCGTGCTGTAGCCGCCCAGCCGAACGCCCGCTTTCTCGGTGACATCTTCAAACTTGCAGTTGCCTAGATTGCGATAGAGTACGTTCCCGCCGTAGCCGGTCACGTACAGGTCCTGCCATCCATCGTTGTCGAAGTCGGCCACCGCAACTCCCATGCTGTAGCCCTTCCGAGTCAGACCCGCAGCTTGGGTGACGTCGGTGAACTTCAGATCGCCGGTCTGACGGTAGAGCGTCACCATCGGACTTCCTCCCTGGCGATAGCGATCCACCGACGTGCCATTCACGGCGACAATGTCCAGTCGTCCGTCGTTATCGCAGTCGATGAACCCGACTCCGCCACTGGTGGACTCAATCACGTATCGATTTCCAGGTTGTGCAAGATTGGGAGCGGTAAGGCCGGCTTGTGCGGTTACATCCTCGAATTGAGGCTGGGGTTGTGCAGGTTTCTGGGCGAGACAGCAGACGGTTACTACAGCCGAGAACACGAATGACCGTATGAATTTCGCGCAGAGTTGCATCGGCGGTTCGGAAGTACCCGAGTCTAGCATGCGAGACCCCCGCGGGCTGGCCACCACTCGGGCCATAACTACAGATGCGGTTCGCTATTTTGCCGGGCCAGCCTTGTTACTGGACAGACTCGCTGGTGTGCTGGCGGCGAAAGGTTCCTTTTTCTTGACACCTTCGCCTTCGACGATCGTATAGATGAAATCGGTCGCCAGATCCTGGATGACATCCTTCTTCCCACTCGGCCAACTCACTTCGACGGTGTCGATGACATTTCTTTGTCCGAAACCGAAATGCAAGCGCAGATCGTTTTGCGAGAGATAGCTGCCGCCGCCGCGAACCTCATCAAATTGCATGAGCTCGCCGGATTTCACCGTCACGCGAGCGCCAACTGCGGCCTTGTTGCTCTTTGTGCCGATGAGCTTGAACAGTGCAGCATGGCCAGTGCCCGCCGTGCGATTGATGAGCAGAGTAGGGGGCTGGCCGACATTCAGGATGAGGATGTCAATTTTCCCATCGTTGTTGACATCTCCAAAAGCGGCGCCCCGCCTCGATTCCAGAGGAAGCTTGTCGAGTCCTGAGAGCGCCGTGACGTCCTCGAACGTCCGGTCACGATGGTTACGGAACAGCAGCACCGGCTGGCGATACGGCACACCGCCTTTCACCAGGTCCATCTGAGGATAGACATGGCCGTTCACAATGAAGAGATCGAGCCATCCGTCGTTGTCCATGTCGAACAACTTTGTTCCCCAGCCCACCAACGGATAACTTGGTTGGGCGATATGCGAACTCCAGCCTATGTCCGTAAACCCTTGCGCGCCACGATTCCAGAAGAGTAAGTCCGGCTGTTCCGTGAAATCAGTGACGATGATATCCAGTTTTCCGTCGTGATCGATGTCGCCGAAATCGACGCCCATCGACCCCTCTTCTTGCCCATCTCCGCTCAGGGCTGCGCCTGAGAGCAGCCCCACATCCTCAAATGTGCCATCGCGCTTGTTGCGGTAGAGATAATTCGGGCCGGCATCGTCAGCTACATAAAGATCCGGCCAGCCGTCATTGTCGTAGTCCGCCCAAATGCCCTGCATTCCAAAATAGTGATTCGGGTCATCGACTCCAGCTTTCTTCGAGACATCTTCGAATGTCCCGTCTCCCCGGTTGCGGAAAAGGAAGTCCGACTCTCCCGGCAGCCCCCACGGACCGCACTGCACCGGGATCCCGCGGAACTTGCAGGTCTTGTCGTCGCTTCCAAATACCGGAAGCTTGTTGCTGTCCACATAGACGTAGCGTGGGACAAACAGATCGACATATCCATCGCGATCGAAGTCACCCCACGCCGCTCCCGTGCTGAAGCCACCCACCCGCAGTCCTGCTTTTTCCGTTACGTCTTCGAACTTGCAGTTTCCGAGATTACGGTACAGTACGTTCCCGCCATAACCAGTCACGTAGATGTCCTGCCAGCCATCGTTGTCGAAGTCAGCAACCGCCACCCCCATGCCCCAGCCTTTCCGGGTGAGTCCTGCCTCTTGGGTGATCTCGTGGAATTTCAAATCGCTCTGCTGGCGATAGAGGGTGATCATGAGATCTCCGCCTTGCCGGTAACGATCCACTGAAGACCCATTCACGGTAATGATGTCGAGCTTGCCGTCGTTGTCGCAATCGATGAAGCCCACGCCCCCACTCATGGACTCCAGAATGTAGCGTTTTTCGGGAGTGGAATTGTGGGGCACAGTGAGGCCGGCGAGTTTACTGACGTCTTCGAAACGTGGCACTGGCAAGGCTGGCTCGGTGCCCTGCGCTAGAGATGAAACCACGAGGAACAGCAGCGCCAAGACGGTACAAATTGAGCCCATGAAGGTTCGTGTATTCTAGCAAAATGTGTATGCGGGTGCGACCCGTAGTCAGCTGTGTTCTCCTCATGTTTGGCGGCCTTCTGACCGTAGGTGCGGCACAAAAAACCGCAGGAAGGGCGGCCGAAAAGCTTCCTGTTGCGACCACGGTTCATTTTTCTGACATCACGGCAGCCGCCGGAATTACGTTTCAGCACACCATCTCCCCAGAAAAGAAATATCTGATTGAATCCATGCCTGGCGGAGTCCTGCTGCTCGACTACGACGGCGACGGCTGGCTGGACATTTATTTCACCAATTCGCCGAGCGTCGGGATGGCAGTACAAGGTCAAAAAGCCAAGAGCGGACTCTACCGGAACAATCACGATGGAACTTTCACGGACGTCACTGAGAAAGCGGGGGTCGGCTATCCCTGCTGGGCTATGGGAGGCGCGGTCGGAGACTACAACAATGACGGCTGGCCCGACATGCTTATCACCTGCGAAGAAGGCATGGTGCTCTATCGCAACAACGGCGACGGCACATTCACCGACGTCACCAAACAAGCTCGCCTGACCGACCCGCGCTGGTCCACCGGCGCTGCTTTTGGCGACTACGACGCAGACGGCTTTGTTGACCTCATGGTTTCGCGATACGTGGAATTCGATCTGAATCATCTTCCACAGTTCGGCGTCGGAGCCACGTGCCGCTTTCGCGGCATCCCGGTGCAGTGTGGCCCGCGCGGCATGAAAGGCCTGGGAGACAGCTTGTATCGCAATAATGGAGATGGCACGTTCACCGACGTTTCGCAGGTGGCCGGCGTCGACGATGCCTCTGGATACTACGGACTCGCCGTCGTCTGGAGCGACTTCAACGACGACGGCCGTCCCGATCTGTTTGTGGCCGACGATTCCACCCCTAACTATCTCTACCGGAATGACGGCAAGGGGCACTTTGCCGACGTGAGCTACATCTCCGGCACGGCAGTTGGTACCGATGGCGGAGAAATGGCCGGCATGGGGATCGCCGTTTGCGACTTCAATCACACTGGGCGCTTCTCGATCCACCTGACTAACTTCGAGGACCAGAGCAATTCTCTTTATCGCAATGACGGCAACATGGCATTCACCGATGTCGCCTATGCGGCCGCTGTTGGACAGATCACGATCCCCTACCTGGGCTGGGGCACAGGGTGCGTCGATTTCGACAACGACGGCTGGCCCGACCTGTTCGTCGTCAACGGACACGTCTACCCGCAGGTCGACTCGCTGGCCGCAGGCGCGAAGTATCGCCAGCGCAAACTTGTGTTTCTGAACCGCCAGAACGGCACGTTCGCTGATATCAGCAATTCCGTCGGTCCTGCCGTGACGATCCCACAACCCAGCCGGGGCGCGGCTTTTGGGGATCTCGACAACGACGGCAGGATCGACGTGGTCGTCGAAAACATCGATGGTCTGCCGATGGTTCTCCACAACGAGACTACGATCTCCAACCACTGGATTACTTTTCAGTTGGTGGGTACGCGCAGCAACCGGCTGGCTCTGGGAGCGAAGGTTCGAGTCGTTGCCGGTTCCCTCTCGCAGATCGATGAGGTCCGAAGTGGGGGCAGCTATCTCTCGCAGAATGATCTACGGCTGCATTTTGGACTTGGGCCAGCAGACAAGGTCGACCGGGTGGAGGTTCGCTGGCCTTCTGGCAGCACCCAAACGTTGCAGAACCTGGCGTCTGACCGTTTTTATATTGTGAAAGAAGGCGAAGGGATCGTAACGTCAGACAGAGTCAGACCTGACAGAGCCGAAGCCAACCCTGCGGTCGCCGGACAGCGATAACAGAATGGAGAGCTGTGGATAGGGCGTCCCAAGTTCTGCGCAACCGTACTCGCGGTGGCCGTCGTCACTGGCTTAGGGAGCCTGGGCCTGTGGAGCCAGTCTGCGACCCAGGCTCATCCCGCCACCATCGCAGACCAGCTGGCCACTGAAGATCGCCTTCGCAAATCGGGATGGTGGCCGACGAAAGGCAGCTTCCCGGCCAGCGCTTTTGTGGGCGATGGAACCTGTTCCCGGTGTCATGCGGACATAGCTTCCGCCCAGAAGTCGAGTGCTATGGCCCAGACGGTGACTCGGGCTTCAAGTTCCAAACTACTCGCCGACCATCCACTGAAGTACAAACTTGGCCCCTACGCCTACCAGGCGGCCCAGGACGGCCGGACTGCGACCTTCTCCGTCACCGACGGCGCCGTTTCGTTTTCAGCGCCATTGCAGTGGGCTTTCGGCATCCGGATGGGACAATCGTTTCTTTTTGAAAAGAACGGCGGCATTTACATGGCGCCGCTTACCTATTATCCAGAGGCCGGCGTGTGGGACTTCACGGTAGACCAGCCGCACTCCGTGCCCGAGTCTCTTGATCGGGCCGTCGGCAGGCTTCTTTCAGACAATGAGGTCCGGGGCTGCTTTAACTGTCACAATACCGCATCCACCACCAACGACCGGTTTGATCCCGAGCGCTCGATTCCCGGGGTCACTTGTGAGGCCTGTCATGGTCCCGGCGCAGATCATGTGTCGGCTGTGAAGGCGGGCCTCGCCGAACAGGGAACAACGATGATCCTGAACCCCCGTCATCTCAATCCCGTGGAGTCCATAGATTTTTGTGGCGCCTGCCACCGCACGTGGTGGGATGTAACGCTTAGTGGGTCTACCGGAATGAAGTCGGTGCGATTCCCCCCGTACCGGATACAGAACAGTCGGTGTTGGGGGAAAGGGGATGCCCGGTTGACGTGCGTGGCGTGCCACAACCCCCACCGGCCCTTGGACCGTGACGCGGCGTCATACGACCAACACTGCCTCAGTTGTCACATTAATTCTCCGGGCGCGAAGACTACGGCGGATCACCCCGGAGCGGCTTGCCCCGCTGCCCGCAAGGATTGCGTCAGCTGCCACATGCCGAAGTACCGGGTGGAAGATATCCCGGTAGAGTTCACAGATCACCAGATCCGAGTCGTCCGCCGCAGTGACCCGATCCCGAAATGAAGCGATTTTCGCCGCCTTCGGTTGGGCCGCTTTGAGAATGAGACAAGTCTTATTTTGGAGGCGGCTCTAGCGAACCAGCCTTTGCTCTCACGGGATCGCCGCGTGCGCCGCGCGCCGCCTTCTCGGAGGACGCATCCAGTTTCGAGTCTCGTGCCTGATCCGCCCGATCATGCCAGATTTGGTAGGTGCGTTCGGCATCAGCGATGTCATTCTTGGAAACATCATTGTCGGCCACCACGCCATCAATCAGGGGGTCGTAGTTGTCCGCTGCATCGCGCGCTGCGTCCGCCTTCCCGCTGAGAAAGTGCTTGTAGAGGTTGTCCTCCATCTTCGCATTCAGTTTCTTGCCGTCCGCCGCGATCTGTTTCCAATCGGCGTGTTGGTCGTTTGCAATCTGGCCGATGTTCTTTCCGGCTTTCAATTGGGCGGCAATATCGTCCATCTTGGTGCCGCTCTTCACCAGCACGTGTGCCACGAAAAGGTCGCCATAGTTCAAGTTCATGGTTCGGCGCTCCATCACCAGGTCGGGACGCTTGGCTTCGAGTACGTCCGCCACCGTGATGCTGACCACGCGACGACCGGTGGCGTCGGTCGCCATGGCCGTAATCTTGTGCAGCTGTTTTTCTGCCTTTTGCTGATCGTCGCCGAACGCGAGGACCGCGAGGGTCAACGCAAGAAGCATAATGGAGAAACCAGAAAAACGCTTCATGATCGCATCCTCCAAAATTCCTTCCAAGCTGAACCCACTCTAGCATGCTCGGCGGCTTCTGGGTGCCGGTTTTGCAGCCCTGGCATATTCTCACGCCGTTCGGCGGCTGACATAACTGTTGCTGTATGTCCTGTCCTCTCCACGCCCGATTGGGTATAATTCTAGCCGACTTCCACGAGTCTCAGGAGGGTCGAATGAGCGACTTTGCCTGGCTTTTGTCGCTTCTCCTTTCAGTTACGATTTCGACTGTCGCCTCCGGTGACGACCGGCAAAAAGCAGAGAAACAGGTCCGGAAAATCACAGCCATGGCTACCGACAGGATCGGGCGGCGAATGGTGAGCATGAGCATCGCCGACACCCTCAAGATCCGTCGCCCCGATCTGGTTGAGGAACGATGCAAGATCGGTCTGGACTACGGCTCCTTCTTTATCGCCTACGAACTCGTCGCCATCGGAGTCAAAATGACTGACATCGTTTCGGCGTTGAGCTCGGGTAAGACCATCTGGCAAATCGGAGACGAGCAGCACGCCAACTGGAACCAGATTGCCGCGGATGCGAAGAAGCAAAACAGCAAGATCGAGGACTACATCTACCGGCACTTTTTGAACAAGAAGAATGATGAAGCGGATCAGGAGCGCGACCGAGCCGAGAAATATGACATTGCGCGGGATGCGGTGCGAACCGATTTCAATGTGACTCCCCAGGAAATGGTCGATGCTCAGGCGAGATACATCTTTTGGCGGGATGAGGCCGGCAAGGCGCAAGGATCGGGCGGGCACATGACTGCCGCAGATATGATGGCCGCACGAATGGACCATGCCAGGGCTCAGCACAACACAAATGGCGGAGTTACTGCTCCTGCAGCCGGCGGTGCCCCGCAGTGACAGCTCTGGCTGAGCGCCCACTGTTCAACACGAAGTCTACGGGGATGGTTTTTGCTCTGCTGGCGGAAGTGCCGGGGGCACAAATTTTTCCCCGTCTATCGGCACGTTCTGCTGCACCGACTCGACCTGGATCGTAAACCGTCCGCTGGGCCGAGCGATGGTCCAGCGATACGGGATTTTCACCCCACCCGAATCTCGATAGTCCGCATAATCAATCTGCGTGGGATTCAGTCCCAGCGGCGTATCTACGTACTTTACCAGCCGCACCAGCAATCCCGACTGCTGGTCGAAATAGAAATTCACCGGCGGCTTGCCCTCGCGCAGTCCTTGCAAGACGCTCACGTCGCGGCCAGCGATCTTGTCCGGCGCCGCCAGCCGAAAATCGGTGAAAATCTGTCTCATTCGCACCGGAAGATAGAGTTCTGCGTCCAGCCGGGAGGCCTCCGCTTCGGCTTGGCTCATCCAGTGCACCGGACGCCCCGGCACACTCAGCCACCCCACCGTTCCGTTGTACGCGGTGATGCTGTCGCCGTTTGGCAGGTGCATCGCGGAAACCCGCTTGTCCGGCGCCTGTGCATAGATATCAATCAGGAACTGTTTGCCGGCCAAGTCGGCGGATCCTTTTTGAACGCGGCTCGTGACTTTTTGAATGGACGAGGCTCCGCCCAGCGCCGCGATGTACTTCTCGAGAATCGGATCGACGGCTGCTTTGGGACTCGCGCTCGAATCCTCTGCGTGGGTATCTTTCCCATCCGCGGTTTTCATCGCTCGGGGTGAGCCGCTGTGTCTGCCTCGGATGGGATAATCGGGATTGCGACCGGATGCGCATTTCCACGGTGGCAGGTGTAGCACGTCACTGCGCGATGATCCTCGAAGTTACCTTTGTTGATGGCGAACATCATTTCCATCATCTTGCGCGCGGTCTGTTTTGGCTTCTTGTCGTCCTTCTCAAACGCACCCTCCACGTGGCAGTATTCGCACTCAACGCCCAAAGAGGCGGAGATGAATTGCATCGACGGGATGAGTTGGTCCGCTGAAATCCCCTTCAGGATCTGAATGTTCTTGAAGGCTTGATCAGTCGTTTTGGGCGCTGCGGGGGTTGCCACACTTTGAGCGCCAGCGAATGACGCACACAGCGCGATCATCATCAAGGCAATGGCTCCCCCGAAGACTCCAGACAACGCCGGCCTGGATTTACAATTCATGGCGACTTTCCTAGCATGGATATCGTCGAAGTGTACCAAACAGTTCCCTACGTCAAGCTCTTGGAGGGCGGGGAAACAGGGCGCCGATAGCCCGCCAAGTCGGCCCGCCGCACCAAACATCCCCGCAAACGGCCCAGCAATTTCCTCCCCTAGACCCGAGTCTCGTGCTAGCCTGCCTGTGGCGGATTAGCCTCATGAAATACGTTCTGCGCTCGCTCGTTTTTGTAGCTCTGGCCACCACCTGCATCGCCGACAGTATTGTCTACGTGCGCGTCAACAGGCCGCTGATCGCAGAGCACCTCAAGCTTGCAAATGATGGGGAGGCAGAGCGCGTTCGCACTTTGCGCAGTCTGTTTCAGAAGGCAGGCTGCCCCCAGGTGCTCGAGCAGGAAGTGCCCAAGGAGGAATTCCCTAACCTGATCTGTCTCCTGCCCGGTGACGAGGAGGGCGCGATCATCGTAGGTGCCTCCTTAGACTACGCGCCGGACGAAGCGAAGACTCCCGCCCGTTGGAGCGCGCTGGCCCTGTTGCCAATGCTGGCGGAATCGCTGAGCTCCGTGCCGCACCGATTTACTCTGATGTTCATAGCGTTCACCGGACATGAGCACGGGATGCGGGGCGCGAACTGGTATTTGAGTCGACTGACTGAGGCTCAGCGCAAGCCGATACAGGCGATGGTCGACCTTGACAATCTGGGCAGGACACCGGCTGTGTATGCACTGGCCCAGTCCGATAGAACTCTCGCCAAGTGGCTGCAAGTGGCGGCGGTCTCGCTGCAACTCCCCAATCCGCCCCGCGTGGATGCGAGCACTGCCAACCTGCCTCTTCAGAACGGAGCTCTGGCGGTCAAGGACGAAGATCTATGGGCAAACGCGAAGCCTTTTGAGCACGAACACATTCCAGCGATTGCCGTGCAATCGGCCACACCCGCGATGTTGTCTGCCTTGCGAAAGCAAGGTGCTCTCCCCGACCGTGTTACCGGAACCGCCTTTGACATGGATGCATACGAGGATACGTACCGGCTCATGTGCGTATACGTCCTGTATCTGGACCGCAATCTAGGCAGGCCGCTGGTCGAGCGAGGCATCTACTCGGGTAAGCTCATCGACACGGCGGGGCTCTTTACAAGCAGCCCCATCGAATTGTCGGTGAATATCGATCGCTTCACGACTCCTGGAGAGTTGCGCCGCTACGAACTGATCCTGCAAAAAGGGGCGCAGGATGCTCTGGCTGAGGCGCTCGCGAATGAAAATGTCAAAGGCACCTACCGTTTCGGACTCGATCTGGCCACTAGCGTCAAGCTGATTGTCCTGCAGAACTCTGGGACAAAGCCTTATGTCTTCCTGGTGGGTACGCGCCTCAAACCGAGGGGGAGCACGTCGCAGGATTACCGCTTTACCGTGATCAAGCTGAATCTGGATAGCAAAGGCGGGGGGGACGGTTTGTTCTACGCCTCCGTCAAGCTCCGCTTCAATAAGAAACACGAGCTCGAAATCGAAGACTTCGGCATAAAACCGGACGACATAAGACAGGTGCAGCTGGAGCAACCGAGCATCCCTAGGACCACGCCGGCGACCGCAGTGGCCGCCGCAACTGGGCCCGGCAATGTTCCCGCTAGTGTGAATGCACCAGCTACAGCGACTCAGCCGACTGCCGCCGCAGCCCAAACAGCATCGGGAGCGGCTCCGGCTTCTCTGCCAGCGACCGGCTCAACAGTAGCGTCGGGGAATATCCCGCCCGGAGTGAATGCGCCGAAGACTTCGGCAGCAACGCAAGAGACAAGTGTCGCGACGTTTCACACCCAGGCGCAACTGGTGCAACTCGATGTCTCGGTGACGGACTCCACTGGCCGTCCGATCGCGGGACTAAAACAGTCTGATTTTACGGTGCTGGAAGACGGCCAACCGCAGGTCATCCGCACATTTGAGCCAAACTTACCGAATACGGTTCAGGCGGCGAAGAGCGCGGCCGCTCCGAAGCTAAGCCTGCCCCCCAATACTTTTACGAATCAGGTGGCCGCGCCGCCGGAAGGACCGCTCAGCATTCTGCTTCTTGACCTTTGGAATACGCCAGTCCCCGATCAGGCTTATGCGCGAAAGCAGACCGTCGAATTTCTCAAAGGCCTTCCGGCGGGAAAGACGGTTGCCATATTCGTGCTGGGGAGCAAGCTAACTCTGGTGCAGGGATTCACCGATGACCGGGCTACGCTGGTGGCATCGGCCGAAAAGGTAATGAACGAACGCTCGCTTCTACTGCGTACCGATGCAGAACGGCAAGTATTTCAGGGAGCTGCGGACGACGTCGGACGCATCGCCAGGCCGAGCCTTCCCGGGAACGCCCCTGCGAGCGCAAGCGCGAATGTCAATTCGGGCGACAGCCTGGACTTTGGAGCTTCAAAATCGCGGCAGCGTACCAATGCAATGTTGGAAGCTGACCGCACGGCGGAGCGAGTATTCACCACTCTCGACGCGCTCAGCGCGCTCGCTCGATCGGTTTCAAGTTATCCAGGCCGCAAGAATTTGATATGGCTCTCAGGAAGTTTCCCTATCCGTTTGAAGCCGTCGGCAGGCGACTTGATGCAGTTGAATAGCGGAAGCTTTGCTCCCACCAGCGGGCTCGAAACCGCGCCCAATTTCCCTGCCGCGTTGCGCGTTGCTACGCGCACGCTCGCCACTGCTCGTATCGCGGTGTACCCGATTGATGTCCGCGGAATCCAGATCTCGGGCGTGGATATTTCAGTGGGCGCCGGTGAGAGCGCCACGTTCGCGGGTACGGACAATCCTCAAGCGTTTGGGCAGAACCTGAGTACCCAGTCGGCAGCGCGCTTCGAAGATCGCAGCTCCATGAAGGAAGTAGCAGAACAAACCGGCGGAGAAGTCTTGGCCGGCAATGACGTCCGCGGCTCGATTAGACGCGCGATGGAGGACGGATCGACCTACTACGCGATCGCTTATGCACCGGCTCGAAGCGACAAGAGTCAGGAATTCCGTAAGATCGAAGTCAAGCTTAACCGCACCGGGCTGAAGCTAGCCTATCGTCCTGGCTATTTTCCGAGTGGCAGCCCAGCAGGAGAGCCCCCGAAGGGACATCCGCTCATTGTCGCTATGCAGCCGGGTGTGCCGCCTTCGACTGTTGTGCCGCTCACGGTGGTCGTGCTTCCGCCCGACGCCACGAACAAGAAGACACGTATTACCTATACGATCGATATTCGTGGGATGGATTTTGCCGACACCCCCGAGCACCGCAAGCGAGCCGTAATCGATTGCATCGCAGTGGCATTTACCAAACAAGGCGCGCCGGTAGGGCAAATCTCCAACACCATGGATGCCACGTTGCCCATGTCCGACTATGACTCGGCACTACGCAACGGCCTGGTGGTGCCGCAGGAATTGGAACTTCCGGCAGGTGAGTACATACTGCGTTTGGGCGTGATGGACCACGGATCGCAGAAGATCGGCACGCTCGACGCGCCGCTGACGGTAGCCGCAGTGACCGCTGCCAAATAAGGCCAGTTACAAGCAGCCGTGTCGTATTGTATTTAACTAGCGGACGCCAAGAAGAATGTCCACAGTAAGCTGGTCCAGCCGCTCGTAGGGAAGCGGCTTCTTGGCAATTCGTTCTTTGTCGAAAGTGGATTCGAGCAGGTTCGCGACATTCTTCCGGGAGAACTTCCCGGCCGCAATCCCCGTGCTGTCCGCTTCAATTTGTTGGAGAATCGCGCGGATTTCTTTGTCGGCGCTCCACTGTTTCGCCTTCTCTTTCAAAATCAGATAGGTGCGCATACAACCCCGCGCGAAGTCCTTCACACCCTCGTAATTTTCCGTCCGGTATGCATGGGCGTCGAAGTGGCGCGGACCATCATAGCCAACTTCTTCCAGAAACTTCACCAGCCAGAATGCGGATTTCAGGTTGTAGGAGCCAAACCGCAAGTCCTGGTCATAACGCCCCGGTGCCTGGTCATTCAGATCGATGTGGAACAGTTTTCCGGCTTCCCACGCCTGTGCAACGCCATGCATGAAGTTCAGGCCCGCCATCTGCTCGTGCGCTACTTCCGGGTTAAGCCCAACCATCTCGGGATGATCCAGCGTGGGAATCAGGCCGAGATAATGTCCGGTCGTGGCAAAATAGATGTCTCCCCGCGGCTCGTTGGGTTTCGCTTCCAGCGCAAACTTGTAACCGTAGTTCTTGTCGATGTTGTATTCGCAAAGGTAGTTGATGGCGTCGCGCATTCGCTTCACGGCGACGTCCGCGCGGCGGCACCCATCCGTTTCCGCGCCGTCTCTTCCGGCCCACAGGACAAATATCTTGGCTCCCAGTTCGGCTCCCAGATCCATGGCGCGCAGAGTTTTCTGCAGCGCGTACCCGCGCACCTCCGGATCGTTTGCAGTAAATGCTCCATCTCGAAACACCGGATGAAAGAACAGCGACACCGTCGCCATCGGCACCACGATCCCATTTCGCTGGCAGACTTTTTTGAATTCGCGAACAATCTGATCGCGCTGCGCCGGCGTGGCATCGATCGGAACCAGATCGTTGTCGTGCAGGTTCACGCCCCACGCGCCAACTTCCCCCAGGAGATCGACCAGCGCGGTTGTACCGATCGATTCCCTTACTGCATCGCCGAAAGGATCGCGGCCACGGTTGCCCACCGTCCAAAGGCCAAACGAAAATTTGTGCTCCGGTTTGGGACCGTACTGCCCAGTCTTTGCCATGAGAACGTTCCTCCTGCGATGTCGCTACGAACTGAAGATGCTGCGCGTCGCCGCGTAAACCTTGCGATATGCCTGGTAATGCTTGTTCAAAGTTGCGACCGCGTCGTCCGCCGGTTTGACTCGCGCGGCCACCCGAACAACCGCCGCGCATGCCTCGTCCACCGTCGTCCACATCCCGGCGCCGACTCCCGCAAGAATCGCGGCTCCGTAGGCCGCGCCTTCTTCGGCCTCTACGACTTCTACTTCCTTCCCGTAGACGTCCGCCTGGATCTGCCGCCACAGTCGCGAACGCGCTCCGCCGCCGCCCAACCGGATACTATTCACCGGCACGCCCATCTCGCCGAAGATGGTGAAGCTGTCACGCAGGCTAAAAGCCACGCCCTCGAGTATGGCTCGAATGACGTGCGCCCGTGTGTGCGATGCCGTAAGCCCGACCAGCGCGCCACGCGCGTTTGGATCCAGATGCGGCGTTCGTTCTCCCATCAGGTAAGGAGTCCAGAGCAGCCCGTGACAACCCGGTTCGGCGGCAGCCGCCTCCTCGGTCAACCTCTCGTATGGATCTCGTCCGTCGTCTTTGCCCGCCCCGAACTGATCGCGAAACCAGCGCAGCGAAAGCCCTGCTGCCTGCGTCACGCCCATCACGTGCCAACGCCCCGGAATTGCGTGGCAGAAGGTATGCAATCGCCCCTTAGGATCAAGCGCCGGATGATCGGTGGCCGCAAAGACGACGCCGGAAGTTCCGATCGTGGCACTGACCGCGCCCGGCGTCACGATGCCCATACCCGTCGCCCCCGCCGCCTGGTCGCCCGCGCCCGCCACAACCGGTGTTCCCGCTTTCAACCCGGTTGCCGCCGATCCTTCCGCTGATACTTTCCCGCAAACTTCCGGCGACTCGTAGAGCACTGGAAGTAACTCCTGATCGATTCCAGTGGCTGCCAGCATCTCTTTCGACCATCGCCGGTTCGCCACATCCAACATGAGCGTTCCCGAGGCATCGGCCATATCGATCGCGCGATCGCCCGTCAGGCGGTAGCGAACGTAGTCCTTCGGAAGCATTACGGAGCGAACCCGTTTCCACTGCTCCGGCTCGTTCTCTCGTACCCATAGAAACTTGGTGAGCGTGAAATTGGCCAGCGCTGGATTGCACGTCAACTGGATAAGCCGCTCCGCTCCAATCTCCTCCGTCAACTCACGGCATTGACGGTCGGTGCGCACATCACACCAGATGAGCGCCGGGCGCACCACCCGGTCGCTCGCA
>JBKPCG010000101.1:0-24159 GCA_046727255.1 Acidobacteriota bacterium
CAAATCGGCGAAGTTCGTTGACTTGGCCCAGCATCCCGCCTACCATAACCCGTCCATGATTGGCCAAACCGTCTCGCACTACCGGGTCCTCGAGAAGTTGGGCGGTGGCGGGATGGGTGTCGTATACAAGGCCGAGGACACCGAATTGGGCCGCTTCGTGGCCCTCAAGTTTCTTCCCCAGGAAGTAGTGCCCGACGCGCACGCGCTGGAGCGGTTCCGGCGCGAAGCCCGTGCGGCTTCCGCCCTGAACCATCCCAGTATTTGCACGATTTACGAGATCGGGAAGCATGACGGGCAATCCTTCATTGCCATGGAGTACCTGGAAGGGACCACGCTCAAGCATCTCATCGAGGGCCGGCCGCTCGAAATGGAGCGCTGGCTGGCGGTGGCCATTGACGTCACCGACGCGCTCGATGCGGCCCACACTAAAGGGATCATCCATCGCGATATCAAGCCGGCGAACATCTTCATCTCCAAACGTGGGCACGCCAAGATCCTGGATTTCGGACTGGCCAAGATCGCCGCCGACGCAAGCAAGTCCTGCAGCGGCGATTCCCAGACCATGGCCGATGCTGCTGCCCTCCATCTGACCAGTCCGGGAACAGCGTTGGGGACCGTGGCCTACATGTCGCCGGAGCAGGTGCGGGGCAAAGAACTGGACGCTCGCACGGATCTGTTTTCTTTCGGAGTCGTGCTCTACGAAATGGCGACGGGCAAACTGCCGTTTCGCGGAGAGACGCAGGGCGTCATCACGGAAGCGATCCTCAACCGTGCTCCCACGGCTCCCATTCGACTGAACCCGGATTTGCCGCAGGAGCCGGAGCGGATTATCAGCAAGGCCCTGGAAAAAGATGTTGAGTTGCGCTACCAGACCGCCGCCGAAATCCGCGGCGATCTGAAGCGTCTCAAACGGGAATTGGATTCGTCTCGTATTTCGACCAGTGTGCAGGAACCCGAACCGGTTACGAAACAGAGTGGATCGGTTCCCACTAGTCCCACCCCGCACGCCGTTGACATGGTTCCTGCGAGTCGTTACCGCCGAGTGCTGGCGGTGGCCGGGGTCGCGTTGCTGGGTGGGGTGGGGATGGGGTTCTTCATCGTTGAGCACAGAGGAGCAACGGATGCACCTGCGTATCATCTGCTGACCTATCGCCGGGGCGCGATCCGCATGGCCCGATTCGCTCCCGACGGGCAAACCGTGGTCTACAGCGCTGCATGGGAGGGGAGGCCGGTGGAGGTCTTTACCACACGTGTAGGTACGCCGGAGGCCCGCCCGGTGGGAGTCGCTGGCGCTGAGATTCTGGGTATCTCTTCTACGGGAGAGACGGCTCTCCTGCTCGGCAGCCAGCAGACCAAGTCGCAGGTCTTCAGCGGAACTCTCGCGCGCATGCCGCTGGTGGGCGGGGCTCCCCGTGAGGTGCTGGAGAACGTGCAGTGGGCTGATTGGTCTCCGGACGGCAGCCAACTTGCCGTAGTGCGCGATGTGGCGGGACGAAACCGTCTGGAGTATCCGGTCGGCAAGGTGCTGTATGAGACTGGAGGCTGGATCAGCCATCCGCGGATCTCACGCCATGGCGACATGATCGCGTTCTTGGACCACGCGATTCAGGGGGATTCGATCGCCGGCGTTTCTGTGGTGGACCTCAGTGGCAAGAAGAAGACTCTGACCGAACCTTACGGAGGCGGAGCGATTGGCCTGGCGTGGTCGCCCAAGGGGGACGAGGTTTGGGTCACCGCTACCGACCTGGGAATCGATCGCGCACTGTATGCGGTCAGTTTGTCAGGTAAGAAGCGGCTGGTGGCCCGGGTACCCGCCGACCTGACGCTGCAGGATGTGTTGTCCGATGGCCGCGCCCTTCTCGCCCGGGACAATTGGAGACGGGGGCTTATCGTTCACGCCGCCGAGGATACGTCGGAACGCGACTTCACCTGGCTCGACTGGTCTTATCCGGTGACGCTCTCTGCCGACGGCAAGACGCTTCTGTTCCGCGAGGAAGGCGAGGCGGGCGGACCCAGCTACGCCGTTTATCTGCGCAAGACCGATGGATCGCCAGCGGTGCGGCTCGGAGACGGGCAGTCGCTGGCGTTGTCGCCGGATGGGAAATGGGCGCTCTCGAGCCGCGGAGACAACCAAACCGACCTTTTTCTTCTCCCGACGGGCCCGGGAGAACCTAAACAACTCGAGGGTCACGCAATCATTCACAGCGCGGCCTGCTGGTTCCCGGACGGAACCCGGATTCTGTTCTCGGGAACCGAGGCCAATCACGGCGTTCGGCTTTATGTGCAGGACATCGCCACCAGCAAGATCCAGACCATCAGCCCGGAAGGTATCAATGGGCTGTCGTTTGCGTTGTCGCCGGACGGGCAATCGGTCGCCGCCGTGAGCCCGGACGGAAAGGGTTATTTCTTTCCGGTCGCTGCGGGCGATCCTAAGCCGATTGCCGGCTTGCTGGCGGGAGAAACCCCCGTTGCCTGGAGTGCCGATGGCAGCTCGTTATACGTCTATCGTGGTGGTGAGCTGCCCGCCAAGGTTAATCGGCTGGAGATCGCCAGCGGACGCCGGACACTTTGGAAGCAACTCATGCCGCCTGACCCGGCCGGCGTGGAATACGTCGGCCCGGTTCTCCCCACTCCGGACGGCAGGGCGTATGCGTATGGGTACCGGCGGCTGCTGTCGGATCTGTACCTGGTGGAAGGGTTGAAGTGACAGTCTCGGGGTCCCTCATGCTGCGGGCAGTGTAACTAGCGCGTTTCGGTCGCGGACTGACTCGATGTCCGTCTGCTCAATCCCCTGTCGTCGCGACACCTAAAAACGATCGGTCAGCAGGTAGTTGTCTATCTCTTGTGGATCTAGCAGAGCAGGATTCTTGCTCAGCACCGCAAGCGCAGTTCGTAGATGATCAACAGCTGCATCGACAGTGGCTACTGTCGTTCCGTCGCGATCGAGTTCGCGAGACTTGTCCAGGCCAGAATCTCCGTGAACGATCTTCGATCGGAATTAATAGATCTGTTTCATTTCCTTGAACGCCTGCTCGCAGCGTGAGTCACCTTTAAGCTTACAGAGCCCGGCTAGCCTCATCGCAACTTTATGTGTCATCTCCTGTGTGCCATCCGACAAGAGGGCCTCCATCGCAATCATTGCGTCGATGACTCCATCTTCGTCGGTCGTCCGCATCGAGCTAAGGTTTAGTCGATGGATGGCAAGACGGATTTTTTGTCCGAGCTTCGTATCAAGAGCTTGCTGCAGATTCCCAAATATCTCTCCTATGCTTTCAGTTGACTTGAGCTCACGGTAGGCACTTCGTCGTTCCAGGCTCCGCGCTCGAACGCTGGCGGATAGTTCGGCACGGAGGCCGCGTCGAGGGGTGTTAGATCTGCGGTGTACCCCGAGGTCCACCCAACTGGAAGCGTCAGGAACTGGTCGTATCCTGTTGTATAGCCTGTAGATATGCGGAGTGCAGCGATGAAAGTATTGACCAGCTCCAATGACTGAGACCACATCTTACTTTCGTCCTGGGGTCACCCAGTCGTGATTCGTGAGTGAGAGGTTTGATATGTAGAGGGCGTGAGTGGCGGCACCCTCCACCAGTGCGTTGTCCGAACTTCCCCCAAGGGCCACGCCATCCTCTCGCCACGTGCAAGTCATCCGACAGCCGTTGGACCGAAATCGATTCGTTTACGTGAAAGCTTTCAGCCTCGAATTTAACGAACAGAATCGGTACAACTAGGATGGCAGGAAGTGTCTCCTCAAGCAGGTACGTCTCGATTGGCAAGTAGATGGGAAGGAACTTATCTTGTTTAAACTCGACAAGGTTGCTGATATGGACATAACGATCAAGAACCTCTCCAACTACTCCCAACAGCCGGACCTCGCTGTAATCGGACGATTTTTCAAACATGAAGTAGCTACATAACCGGGGTTGCGTCTTTGCATAACGGACCAAAGAAAGAAAATGGTCTTCCTTGCGAAAGTCAGGTGGTTGCTCGCTGGAGCCTAATCCGTACATGAGTGAGTAGAGAGATCCACGTATTGCCTCCGAATAATCCTTCGGGCCTTCAGAAACGCCGTTGGTTATGTACGGGAGTCCGTTATCGTGCCACTGGAGGCGAGGCCAATTGGCATGCGTCCCAATGTGGGTTTTACCAGTTTCTGCAAGGCGGACATACTCCAAACCTTTTTGGATTGCGGCACTAAATAATTCGAAGAGGTGAAAATCTCTCGAACCTGCGTTCACTGTGCACTAATCGTATCACTTCGGTAGGTTCTTACTAACAACCATGGGAGCCTACCCTCCCGCCCACTGCTCCATCTCCAGCAACTGCTCCTTGCGCTCAATCCCCCAGCGATATCCACCAAGTTCGCCATCTGCGCGGACGACGCGATGGCAGGGGATCGCCACGGCCACCGGGTTAGTCGCGCAGGCGCGGGCTACGGCGCGGGTGGCTTTGGGCATGCCGATCTTTTTTGCGACGGCGCTGTAGGAACGGGTCTCTCCGCGAGGGATGCGTTGCAGGGCTTCCCAGACGCGGCGCTGGAAGGCGGTGGCTCGGATATCTAGTGGTAAGGACGGGTTGGCTTCTTCTCCGCCAATCAGCCGTTCCAGTTTTTCGTGCCAGTCGGACATGGCTTCGTCGTCGCGGCGGCGGGTGGCGAAGGGGAATTCGCGCATCAGGCCTTGCATCAGTTCCGGGTCGGAATCGGCGAACTGGATGGCGCAGATGCCTTTGTCGGTGGCGGCGATCAGCATGCGGCCGAGTGGCGAATCGGCAATCGTGTAGCGAACTACGGCGGCTACTGCGCCGCGGCGATATTTTTCGGGCGTCATTCCTAGTTGGCCGGCGGTGCGTTCGTAAAGGCGACTGCTGGAGCCGTATCCGGCGGCGTAGAGGGACGTGGTTACGGAATGTCCGGACTGGAGGTTGTGCTTGACTTGGCGCAGGCGGATGGCGTCCATGTAGGCTTTGGGGGAGATGCCTAGCACGGATTTAAAGGTGCGCTGAAGATGGAACGGGCTGCGGCGGAATTCGCTGGCCAGGCGGCCCAGGGTCAGGCGGTCTTCTATGTTCTGCTCGATGTAGCGGCAGACGGAGCGGACCAGCGCGGCCTGCGGATTTCCGTCTACGGCTTTGGGGCGGCAGCGGAGGCAGGCGCGGTATCCGGCTTGCTCGGCTTCGCGGGCGCGGTCGAAAAAGCGGACGTTTTCGCGGCGCGGGCGCTTCGATGGGCACGACGGACGACAGAAAATTCCGGTGCTCGAGACGGCGAAGACAAAGGCGCCGTCCAGCGCGGAGTCGCGGGCGGTCACGGCTTGCCAGCGGCGGGCGTCGATTGGATTTGACTTCATGATTGCTGCCTCGGAAAGTATCGCATTGGTTGCCATGCGGATAACATAGGGCAGGCCGGGCGCGCGGGCTATCCGAATGTTGCGGTCAAAGTGATTTATGGCCGGAATGCGGGCTCAACTTGGCGCAGCGCCTGAAGGCGGTTCGTTTTGCGCGACTTGCGGCATGCCTGAAGGCATGCCCTGATACGAATCGAACATAACCTGATACGAACTGACCAAATGCCCGGATACGGATCAAGCACGCCTTATATGAAATCGACTGTTTAGGCTATGGTCTGTTATGCGAAAGTGGATGATCGCGGTGATTTGCGTTTTGCCGCAGCTGCTTATGGGTCAGGAAAAATCGCAAGATTGTTCCACTACAACTGACACGGTTACAGCGGCTCTGGTCGCGCATGAAATTTCGCTCGACGCTCGACATCCCGCAACGGAGTGGCAGACGGCGAAGGGCATCTCGTTTTGTGAGGACTGGCAGGGAAAGAACGCGGATACGGGCCGGCAAACTCAGGTGCGCTTGCTCTGGACACCGAAGACTCTTTATTTGCGGTTTGAGTGCCGGTATCGAGAGCTGTCGGTGTTCGAGGACTCGGATGCCAGCGGGCGCCGCGACCAGCTTTGGGACCGCGATGTAGCGGAGACGTTCTTGCAGCCGGATCCCTCTCGGCTGCATCACTACCGGGAGTTTGAGGTTAGTCCTAACGGGATGTGGATTGATCTGGACATTTTTCCTGAGGGGCTTCGCAATCTTGAGAGCGGAATGGAACGCTCGGTGTGGTTGGACCGGGAGCATTACAGCTGGGATGCGGAGTTGGCGATTCCGATGCGGGCACTTACGGCTCACTTCGATCCGCGGACGGTTTGGCGGGCTAATTTTTTTCGTGTGGAGGGTCCGCGGGAGCCGCGCTTCTACTCAGCTTGGCAAGCTACGAAGACCCCGGCGCCTAACTTTCATGTGCCGGAGGCGTTTGGGAAGTTGCGGTTCGGGCGATGAGAGCGTCAAGAGCCTCTGACCGCAAGGGCGCAGAGAACGGCCGCAGAGGACGCAAAGAAGGGCGTTCGAGCGTCACTGCAAATTTGATGCTGGTCATGTAGTATGCGGGGTTCGAGGTTGGAAATCAAAAATCTTACTGAGGAGCTTTTGATGAACAAACGTCGTAATTGGATGTGGATGATGGTGCTGGTGGCGCTGGTTGTGGGCCAAGCGGGTGCGCAGATTCTGGCGGCCGATGCGCTGAAGAAGGTCGTTCCGGCCTCGTACTTTTTCGCCGGTCAAAGCGCGCCGGTGCAGGCGCGTAACTCGGTTGGTCTGAAAACCGCCGCCGGCAAATTCGTGCTCGCAGGCTTGGTGGATACCTCGGGATACTCGACTGCGATCCAGGAAAAGTATCAGGGGTTTCTGATCACGGAAACCAAGCTGAGTTTCGACGGCGGGACGCTCGAGCCGGGAGCTTATGGATTCGGGTTCAAAGATGGCAAGTTCCTGGTGATGAATGTGGCGGCCACGGACTTGTTCTCGGCGCCGAGCCAGACGGACGAACAGATCAAACACGCGGTACCGCTGAAGTTGGAGAAAGACGGCGATGGGTATCGGCTGTATGCGGGGAAGAAATATGTCGGTCTTAAGGCGGAATGAGCGTAGGCGTTGGACTTGAAGGCTGCGGAGAGAGATAGCCTATACAGAAAGGCGGCGTTTGAATCCCAGCCCCGGAAGGGGCCGCTAGGAAAAACAAACTTTCGGCATCGCTGAAGCGATGCCCTGATACGAACCGGCTCTTTCCAGATTGTGAATCACCGCGCCACCCACGAACAATGCCGCCCAAAATCTAGTGGGCCAACGGCGAATTCGAACCGAGCAGCAGGCCGATGCCGGCGCGTTTACGTATTTCGGAGAGCAGAGCAGCGGCGGCATTGAGGTAGGTTTTGCTGGGATCGGATGTGTCCGCCCACACGGCGGCATAAACAATCTGGGCGGCTTCTTTTACATCCATGTGGAGGGCTGCTTCGAGGCGGTCGGCTTGCTGACGTGTGTCGCCGTAGCAGGTGTGGCAAACGGCGGCGGGCTCGAACTCTCCGGTGTGGTTCTGCTCCAGAACACAGCGAAAGGTTGCGGCGGCGTTGATCTGGGTGTGGGATGCGAAAGCCTGGGACTTCAACTCTTTCAGGAAACGTTCGCGTTCGTCCTCGAGTTGGGCTCCTGATTCCGGACTCGCAACTATAGGAGCTACCGGCATCGCAGCGACCGAGCCTGCGGGCACTCGCTCCGGCGACTTGCAAATAGGGCAGACATTGAGATCGGAAGGATAGTAGGCCCGGCAATTGGAACAGGGCAGGCCGTAACCCACGGCCTTGTGATCTGGCGACGCAGATGGAACCGGCAGGGATCTCTCCATGCCATGCGCTTCCGCGCCGGTCAGCACGGACGGATTTACGGGCTTTACTTTGGATTGGGCTTGTTGCGTGCCTGTGATTGCCATCGTCGCACCCCTGCGGTACAGCTGGCCGGCAAGACGCTGTCCTGCCAGCCATTTTAGGGCGATTGTGGCTGGGGCGCGATGCACGTCAGTGCATAACTAGGCCAGGCCCTTTGGTGCATTCGGCGGAAGCTACTTGGAGGCCGTGATCAGCTTTACAACTTCCTGCATGCGAGCGCGGTAGAGGTCCTGGCTGGGGTCCATGCGGGCGGCGATTTCGAGCTCGCCGAGCGCTTCTTCGTAGCGGTTCAGGGCGACCAGGCAAGCACCCAGGGAATAGTGGTTCTGGGCGCTCTTGTCGAGGCGAAGGGCTTCGCGAAATTCTTTTTCGGCATCCGTTAATTGCTGGATATTCACGAAGGCGGTTCCCAGATAATGGTGGGCCATTGCGGAATCGGGATTAAGCGAAACTGCTTTCCGCAGCACGCTAACGGCTTCCTGGTCTTTTCCCAATAGCAATAAAGCCTGCCCCATGACGCGATGTTCAGCGGCGCCGGTGGGGTTGGCACGGATGGCCGCCGCCAGTTCCCGAATCGCAGAAGTGTAATTACGCTTGGCCATGTAGGCCCGGGCCAAGCAGTTGTGCCCGCCTTCCCATTCCGGGTGGTGGCGAGACAAATCCTGAAATTCGGCTACGGCGCTGTCGAACTCGTTCTGGTCGCAGTAGGTGTTGCCAAGATTGTTGCGGATGCTCGCTTCCTGTGGGTTGAGGCGCTTGGCGGCGCGATACTCGGTAACCGCGTCTTCCAGCCTGCCCTGGTCGTGGAGGACTACGCCCAGGTTGCTGTGGGCTTCCCAGAAATCAGGCCGCAGGCTGAGGGCGTGGCGGTAAGCAATGGCAGCGCGGCGCAGGTCCCCCTGATCGCGAAGCGTGATTCCCATGTCGTAGTAGACGTCGGCGTTGGCGGGCTCGCGGATCAGCGATTGCTCAAAAGCGTTGAGAGCCGCATCGTACCGTCCGGCGGAGTACAAGGCTAAGCCGAGGTAGCGATAGGCCTCGGCGTTTTTGGGATCCATGCTCAGGGCGGTGCGCGCTTCGGCGATGGCGTTGTCAGAGTCGTCGTCGCGATAGAACAAGTAGGAAAGTTGGCTGTGGGTTTCGGGGAAGTTGGGCATCAGCTTCGCCGACTCGGTAAAGACGTCGAACGCTTCTTCGAAGCGGTTCTGCTGGCGAAGGATCGTTCCGAGGACGAATTGCGCCCAGGGATTGTCGGCATCGTCGTGCAGGACCGTTCGGACTTTTTCTTCGGCGGCGGCATACTTCTTGTCGCTCACGAGAGCAGCGATCTGGGCGGCCGGGCTGGAGCAGGCACAGGCCGCAGTGGGCACTGATTTTCGCGGGAGGGCGCGGGTCCGGGCGGCATTGCTTTCTGTTTTGTCGAGAGCCTGAACGCAGGGCGTGGTCGTGCGGCAGGCTGGACTGAGCTTCTGGGTCAACTGCTTGAGGCGCGCGCCTGAAATCCCTCCTGCCTGCCACCAGAAAATAGTATCGTGTGAGGCCGACGAGGGAGCCTGTTCTGCAAATGAGATGCCTACGAGCGCAAGCAACAGCCAACCGAAGACACACCGTTTCACAGAACCTCCCCCGTTCTTTTCATGATCTACCCTCTCGCCAAAATAATCAGGGCGGATGATGGCTGATAGGTCACGGAAGTAATGCGCCCCGTTGGCCTGAAAGTGGACTTCCGCGGGTGGACTGCGAACGTGTGCCGGCATCTTTTCATGTCAATGCGTCATGTCAACGCGAAATGGCGAGGCTATAATTCACGCGACCCAATGTCCTGGCTGGATAGAGCGACCCGTCGAGTAGCGTCTCCACATGTCGTCTGCATTGAGGACTTCCGTGCATTGGCCCGAGGCAGGGTGCCGCGGGCTGTTTTTGACTACCTGGACGGCGGCGCAGAAGGTGAAGTGACGCTGCGGGAGAATTGTCGTTCATTTCAGGACGTGACCTTCCGGCCGCGCCATGCAGTAGAAGTGCCTCAATGTGATCTGGGTACGCGCGTACTCGGCTTTGATCTTGCTTTGCCTGCGCTCCTTGCGCCTGTGGGGTACAGCCGTCTCATGCATCCGGGCGGCGAAGTCGCGGCTGCTCGCGCTGCGGGTGCAGCGGGGACAGCGTACATTCTCTCCACGATTTCCGGACACCGGTTGGAGGATGTGAAGGCAGCATCCTCGGGACACGTGTTCTATCAGCTTTATCTGTTGGGTGGTCGCGGAGCGGCCGAGGCTGCGATTGAACGCGCCCGGCAGGCAGGCTTTTCTGCGCTGTTCGTCACGATCGATACGGCCGTATCCGGAATGCGCGAGCGTGACGTGCGAAATGGTATGAAAGAGCTGATCAGTGGCGGATGGATGCAAAAGATCCCGTTTCTGCCACAAGTGCTGTCGCGTCCGGGTTGGCTGGTCAGTTTCCTGCTTGATGGCGGAATGCCGCCATTGCCGAACGTTGTCATCCCCGGCGAGGGACCGATGCCGCTGGTAGATGTGAATGCCGCTCTGGCTAGCTCGACAGTGACCTGGCAAGATCTGCGTTGGATTCGCGAGCTTTGGCGGGGGCCGGTGGTTATCAAAGGCGTCCTTACTGGAGACGATGCTCGCAGAGCTATCGACGAAGGGGCCGCAGCGGTGGTGGCGTCGAATCACGGAGGGCGTCAGCTCGACTGCGTTCCCGCATCCTTGCGTGCGTTGCCGGAAGTTGTGGCCGCCGTCGATGGCCGGATTGAGGTGCTCATGGATGGCGGCATCCGACGCGGCAGCGACATCGTCAAGGCCCTCTGCCTGGGAGCGCGCGCTGTGCTGTGCGGCCGCGCTTATGCCTATGGACTTGCTGCTGCCGGAGAAGCTGGCGTTACTCGGGCACTGGACATCTTGCGGGTTGATCTCGAGCGAACCCTGAGGCTGCTCGGGTGCCCATCAGTTGCGGCGCTCGATCGCACCTTTGTGAATGTTCCACCGAACTGGCAGGCTTGAATCGATTACGATTCCCAGCAATGTTTTCGAAGGACGTCTCATGCACTGGACCCAGATTTATGACCCGCTCGGACATTGGTGGGCGTCCACACTGGTGGCTGCTCTTCCGGTCATCGTGCTACTCGGGCTGCTCGCGGGGTTCAAGGTCAAGCCGCACTGGTGCGCTATTGCCGGAGCTCTCACTGCCATCGCGGTGGCGATTCTCGTTTTCAAAATGCCGATCATTCTCGCAGTGACGAGTTTTGGCTATGGTGTCGCCTTCGGCATCTTGAAGATTGCCTGGATCGTCCTGGCCGCCGTTTTTCTGTATGACATCACGGTAGAAACTGGTCAGTTTGAAATCATGAAGGAATCGGTTGCAGCCATCACCGCCGACCGCCGGCTGCAAGTCCTTCTCGTAGCATTTTGCTTTGGAGCATTCATCGAAGGCGCGGCCGGATTCGGCGCGCCGGTGGCGATCGCGGGCGCTTTCATGATCGGACTTGGTTTCCGTCCGTTCCACGCGGCCGCCTTGAATCTGATTGCCAATACCGCGCCGGTTGCGTGGGGAGCCATCGGCACGCCAGTCCACACGCTGGCCGCTGTATGCGGACTACCGGAATCGGATCTCAGTGCGATGATCGGCCGCATCCTGCCTTACACGGCGGTGATCGTTCCGTTCTGGCTGGTGCGCGTTATGGTGGGCTGGAAAGAGACCTTGGAAGTGCTGCCCGCGATTCTGGTAGTGGGCGTCTCTTTTGGCCTCGCTCAGTTCTTCTGGTCAAACTATGTGGACAGCAATCTGGTCGACATCGTGGCTGGCGTCGTCTCGATTGTCGCTACGCTGGGTTTTCTCCGCTTCTGGAAGCCGCGCAATATCTGGCGCTTCGACTACGACAGAGTGCCAATGGCCCAGCCGATGCCAACCACAGAAATCGAAGATCAATTCGGAGGCGAGTGGGCTGCCGATAAATTTGATGGATACGTCACAACTCATAAATACTCTACCGGGCAGGTCTTGAAAGCGTGGATGCCGTTCGCGATCCTGTCAGTGTTCGTGCTGATATTTGGGCTTCCACCGATCAAGCTGGCTATCAACCTGGCAACCACGCCGGCCTTCCGAGTCTATCTGCCGGATGGCAAGATTCGTCCCGGGCCGCCGGGTTGGGATGTTCCCTATCTGCACAATGCGATCTATCGCTCGGAGCCGGTGGTGAGCAAGCCCACTCCCGAGCCCGCCCGATACGATTTCAATTGGCTCTCCGCTACCGGCAGTAGTTGCTTCTTGGCGGCGGTTGTCTCGGGATTGTTGCTGGGACTTCCCCCCGTCTGGCTGATGAAGATCTTCTGGCGCACGCTCGTGCGCATGCGGCTGGCGATGGTCGCCATTTCTTTCATGTTGGGCTTGGGGTATGTAACGCGGTATTCAGGTCTGGACGCCGTCCTCGGCCTCGCATTCACTCGCGCGGGTTGGCTCTATCCATTTTTTGGCACCTTTCTCGGCTGGCTCGGCGTCGCGCTCACGGGCAGCGATACGTCTTCCAATGCGTTGTTCGGAAGCCTCCAGCGGATCACATCGCAGCAACTGGGGATCGATCCAGTGCTCATGTGCGCTGCCAACAGCGCCGGCGGCGTGATGGGCAAGATGGTCGACGCGCAATCGATCACGATTGCGACCGCGGCCACCGCGCAAGTGGGCAATGAAGGGACCATATTCCGTTTCGTTGTCTGGCATTCGATTGCTCTGGGCGCGATCGTTGCGCTCATCGTCATGTTGTATGCCTATGTTTTCTCGGGTGCCATTCCTCATGGACTGACGTTCGTCAAATAGGCTTGACCGACGCCAGGACACTCCCTCTCTGGAGTTGAGATGTAAGGCTAAGCTCGCGCTCCCGTTGGGTTTAGCTATTGAGGACAGAATGACCAGCCACTGACACGCAGTGTATGGACGACGTCACCCGGGTTGAGGTAAGCTTCCCGCGTTTTGAATCGAACTGAGCAGACCATATCGGGTACTTGCCATGGATCTGACTATTTCTCACTACCGAATCGGGACGAAGCTGGGCGGCGGAGGCATGGGAGTTGTGTACGAGGCCGAGGACAGCAAACTGGGCCGGCGCGTAGCCCTGAAATTTCTTGCCGACGAGCTGGCCAATGACCAGAGTGCAGTTTCGCGTCTACGTCGGGAGGCTCGGACAGCCTCAGCTCTGAATCACCCGAATATCTGCACCATCTACGAGATCGACGAATCCGAAGGGCGAATTTTCATTGCGATGGAGTTGATGGAGGGAGAGACGCTCAAGCAGCTCATCTCGGGCAAGCCGCTGAGCATGGAACTAGTTCTCAAGTTGGGAGTTCAAGTCGCGGATGGGCTGGACGCTGCCCACTCGCGGGGCATTCTTCACCGTGACATCAAGCCCGCCAATATTTTCGTTACCGATCGGGGTCAGGCCAAGATCATGGATTTCGGACTGGCGAAGCTGGTCTGGGAAGAAAAGCCGAGAAAAATCGTGGGCGTATCAGCGCTTCCCACGGCAGGAATCACGGATGCTCATCTGACCAGTCCGGGCGCCACAGTGGGCACACTGGCGTACATGTCCACGGAACAAGTGCGAGGCCTGGATCTTGATGCCCGCACCGATCTTTTTTCACTTGGCGCGGTCCTGTATGAAATGGCAACCGGCACCCTTCCATTTCGAGGCGACACGTCGGGTCTGGTACTGGATAGCATCCTGAATCGCATTCCTACCTCGGTGGTGCGTCTGAACCCGGAGGTTCCTCCAGATCTCGAACGGATCATCAACAAGTCGCTGGAGAAAGACCGCGACCTGCGCTACCAACACGCGTCCGAGCTGGGAGCTGACTTAAAGCGCTTGAAAAGGGACCTCGATTCCGCCCAGTTGATGTTGACGACGCCCGCTCACGAGCGCCCCGCGATTCAGTCGACCTCTTCTGTTTCCCAATCCGCACTCGTCTCCGGGCCGCGGTCTCCCTCGTTTCCTGCTCTTTGTAGACTCCTGATGCTGATTCAGGTGATGTACCTGGTTTTCTATATCGTTGCACTCGCAAAGCTGGAGTCAGTGGAGAGATTTGGTGAGTTTCTATTCCCGAGCTCGGGCCGAACCATACCCGCTATCGTCCTCGTCAGTGCGACGATAGGGATCGCCATTCGCCTCTATTTGCTCTCGGCTCTCGTTTTCAGGCATCCGGAATTAGGAGAAAAGTTCCGCAAGCTCTTCTTCTTTCTGTTGCCGCTGGACCAGCTTTGGGCGCTCGCACCCTTCATGCTAGTCAACCAGATCGGACTGGGGTTGGTATTTGCCGCCATGGCCGGTTTGCTCTATCTGCCTTTTTCACAACGCACTCTCATTCAGATGGCCTACCCACCGTCGTCGAAAAGTGACACGGGGAAGAAAGTAGGAATCTCATGAAACTGGATCGGATCTTGCTGTCGCTTCTGGCGGTCTTTATTTCGTTCGAATCACACGCGGATATTAATCAGGTAAACGATAGTCTGCCGCCCGCGATCGAACATCTGCGCAACCTCGAATACGACGCGGCCAAGGCGCAATTGAGAACCTGCGTTGACGCTCACCCGTCGGACCTCCAAGCCTGGAATTACCTTGCCATCGCCACCCTGTACGACGAGATGTTCGAGCGCGGCGTATTGGAGTCTGGCGTCTACGGCGAAGGTGGTGACATCTTTAAGCCCAGCAAGGTTGCCGTGGCTCCTTCTTTTCAGCAGGAGCTGTTTTCCATCTTGGACAAGTCCCAACAATTAGCCGAGGAGCGACTCAAGAGCGATCCAAAGGACAAGGACGCGATGTATTGGGCCGGCGTCGGCCACGGCACTCGCGCAACCTACCATTTTGCTCTTCGGAAAGAGTACCTGTCGGCATTGCATGAGGCTACAGCTGCTTACAACTACCACAGTGACCTGTTGAAGCTCGACGCCGACTATGTGGATTCCTACCTGGTGGTTGGAGTCAACAACTACGTGGTGGGCAGTCTTCCCTGGTACTTCAAAGTTTTTGCAAGCATGACAGGCAGGCATGGCGATCGCGCGGAAGGCTTACGGCAAGTCAAGCGTGTGACCGAGCAAGGCAACTACGCGCGCGAAGACTCAAAGCTGATGCTGGCGGTGCTTTACCAACGCGAAAAAATGTACGCGCCGGCCTTGTCGCTCTACCAGGAGATGGCGCATTCCTTTCCCCGCAACTACCTTCTCCAGTACGAAGTTTCGAATCTCCTGGGTACGACGAACGACTGGAAGTCGGCGGCCCAAAGCTACGACTCCATTCTTGCCAAACATCGAGCGGGGGACACCGGCTACGAAAACGTTCCCATTGCGAAAGTTCTCTATAAATCAGGACAGTCTTACGAACATCTTCAGCAAGGCGAAACCGCTCTTAGTCGATACTTGGAGGCTGGGGCCCTGCCGGGGACGGATCGCTACATCTATCTCTCGGGGTTCGCGGCGGCGAATTTGTACGTGCGCCAGCAGCGTCCAGACGCGGCATGCGCCCTCTACCAGCAGGTGGCCACAGGAATGCCCGACACCGAGGAAGGCAAAGCCTCCCGACGCGCACTCAAGAAGCTGCAAGAAACCAAGTCATGTTCTAAATAGTCCGCCGCAAGGGCGAGTGAAGGGAGAACGATCTTTCGACTGATCAAACCGAGGGAACTTGCAAGATGCGAAGACTAGTACCCAACAGTTAAGGCGCTGCTCTTCACACTCAAAATGCTAATTGGGGGGCATTGTGAAAAACGAGGAGTTAGTACAGACAATATATTAGGGACGGCTACATCCAAGACCATCGTAGCCAGAATTGCACGCTCTCAGATGAATGGTCTCAGGCGTCTCCTGCAATCGCTCGCTATCGCTAGCCTGTGGCTTCCATGCGTTGTGTTACAAGCACAAAGCTCGACACCTCTGTCCGGAGACCAGATTATTGAACGCGCGTCGCCGGCGGTCGTCCTGATCCTGGCTGGATCGGGAGACGGCAAGGTAGTCGCCATCGGCTCCGGCCTCATTGTGCGCTCCGATGGCACTGTGCTTACTGCGAATCATGTCGTGAAGGGTATGAAAGAGATCCAGATTCGACTGAAGAATGGTGAGGTATACGACCGGGTAGAGTTAATCACCGCCGATGAGCGTCGTGACATTGCTGCCTTGCGCATTCCCGCAACCGATCTTCCTGTGCTCCCGGTGGCCAATTTCGCCGATATCCGTGCTGGCTCTTCGGTGTTTGCGGTTAGCAACGGAGCCGGCCTGCCGTGGACTGCGACATCAGGAGTAATCAGCGCGGTCCGCAGAGCCGATGAGGTGCCCGGAGCCGGTTCCGGCTACCGCCTCCTGCAATTCACCGCACCGCTTTCCCCCGGTTCCAGCGGAGGCGTTCTCGTGGACTCCGAGGCGCGTGCCTTGGCGATTGTCGTCGGCTCCCTTTCGGCCGGCCAGAACGTAAACTTCGCCATCCCGCTGGATAGCATTGTGGGCCTGGCCAGTATTGCCGGCGGAACACCTTTTGCTTCGGGATCGCAACTGCAGTTGCCCAGTGCCGGTCGACCAGGAACGCCGTCTTCGCCCGGGTCCGCGACGAATCGTCTGCCCGGCGCGCCCCAGCTTCCTCCAGCAGATCAGCTGCAAATCAAAACCATTTCCGTGTATTCGAAGACGATCTTCTTGCGGCGCGAGCGCTTCCAGGACGATCTCCGCCAGCATCCCCTGTTTCGCCGACTCGGCCTGCGCTTTGCCGATTACAACCAGACCGCCGATGTCGCCATCACCGTAGACCGGCCGTTTCTTACTTTTGATTGGACCTACAATCTCGTTTTCCAGCCCAGCAACCTGACACTGGCGACCGGAACGATCATTGGCGATGATGAATTCGACGCGGGCCCCAGGCTCGCTGCGGCGGCTCTCGAACAGTTGGCGGCGGCCTCGGCACTTCCGCGCTCCGCACTGAATGCACCGTCAGCCGTCCACGCTGCGGATGTTGATCGGGCGGGCCCGACCGATCCCGCGAGCGTTCTGCGCACCTGCAAGACGATTTTTGTGGAATCCCATACCATCTATCTGAAGGGCAACCTGCTGCAGGACGCGCTTTACACCAGGCCCGAGATTCGCGACTGGGGTATCCGCGTCGTCGACGATCGTGCCAGCGCCGACGTCTATATCGACGTCACTCGTCCCTTTTTAACCTTTGACTGGGAATTCAAGGTAATCGACAACCGCACCGGCGCAGTGCTCGGCACCGGTAAGGCAGTGGCCTGGGACGGCCACATCGCGGCTCCTCAGTTGGCCATCGAGATCGTCAAGATCTTCCGCGGAGCGCGCCCTCTCCCGCCGCCCAAAGAGACTGGGCTTGGGCGCCCTCCCGCAGACATGGCGCAGTTCAATGCTGCAGCCCTATCGTAGCTCAGGCTGCAGGAGTATCACGCGCTTCAGACGTGATGTTTTATGCAACCGTGAAGGTCCGGCGCAGAGGGTATGGCCATGAGAAATTCGCTGGTGCGTAATCTGCTATTCCTATGCGTCTTCGCGTACACAGGCCAGTCCCTTGCCCAGGAGACCCCTTCATCATCACCGCCCCCACCGATCGCCAGTTCGTCCAGCAACGAAACTGAGCTTCTTCGCAGGTTACTACTCGTCAGGGCGAAAACCGTGTCCCTCGCTGTTCGACTGGAGCCGGAAGCTCGGGAGGGTCCTAAAACTCCCGCGCGTCGTGAAAAGCTGGCGCTCGAGTGGCTGGACTTAGCAGTGTATGGGGAAACGAGATTGAAGGTAGTCAAGAGTCGCAAGGATGCTGATCTGACCTTTCTTCTCCTGGTAGGAAATGATGCGGCCCGGGACATCCATGTGGTCTCAAAGGAAAAACTCCTCGTCCTCCCCGGCGGCCCTGCCGATGGAGATCTTCGGCCTCTTTGGGAAAGCCATTGGTATGAAGGTGAAATCGGCTACTATGGGCCTGCCGATAGCGCCGTGGCGGAATTCCGAGGGGCCTTCGAAAACATCACGCCTGAAGTGTTGATCGGCGCGCAAAGCCTAAGCCCGGAGCCCCAGGACGACGACGGGCCCGGTCCCCCAATTCTCACTGCTGAAGAACGCCAGGACGCCCTAACCTCAGCAAAAACGGTTGCGGTCTTAAGTTTTGGCCCGCTGAAGAGGAAGGGCAATATTCTTGATTCTTTTGTCGTCGGAAATGCTCCTCCATGGGAGTTGGCCGACGCTACGCGTGCGCAGGCGGACGCCGAGACTGTACTTCGCAAGTGGAATCGCTATTCCCTCGTGGATGACCCCAGGAACGCGGACCTTTTGCTCGTGATCACGGTGTGGAATGAGGTGGCCGAGAAGATCGACAAGATCCAACACCAAAAATTAATGTCTGGCCTCAAGATCTACCGCGGGCAGACCCTGTTCGGAAAGTCTCAGTTACCCCTTTGGATCGGCGTCGAGAGTGCGTACACAGGGCGTTCAACGAAGAAGGTCGTCGAACACTTTCGAAAAGACATGGAAGACTTGATGAAACATTCACCCGAAGAGGAAACAGCCTCTCCGGCGCAGCCGCCGCCGAAAACGGATCCATAACCCGAACCTGGCCGAGCGTCACAGGCTCCGAACGCCCGCGACGCCGGTCGCGAGAGGTCGGTTCTCGCCCCCCTTCATCCCCGTTTAAGTTTGCAGCGTGTGACTTTCCGACGTGGGACGTACGTATGTGTTGAGCGCCTGGAGGTGGCGTCCAAACGCTTGCAAGAAGTCGATGGCGGCGGCCAGGCCGCGGAGACTATCTTTACTGACAAGGCGCCGAAGGATTCCGAAAAAGCTGACCGGTTGATCTCGCTCTGCGGTCACTTGGGCGATTCCTTCTGGAATTGCCTGGAAGATTCCTTCGAACCATTCCGGCTCAATGCTGCCAAGTATGCGACGGAAGAAGAGGAGGTTCCTGATCGCCCGGATCGCTTCGGGCGTCTTGGCGTTGTCGACTACCTTCTCCAGAATCTCGTCGCTCGCAGCCAAGGCGCCGCGCATAATCTCCAGCACTCCGCGATTGTGCAATTCCTGGAGTACTTCGTATGCGGCCAACACGGCTTTCGCGTGTTCTTCAGGAGCCTGTTCCAGTCGGGAGCGCAACTCAGCACGCGGGTTGCGCGGCGGGATTTCAAGAGGAATTGGTTGAGCCATTGAGTTCTCCTCGCGTTACTTCTTCGTCTGTAACTGCACCAGACCATTTCCCGGAGGTGCATAGTCCGGTCGTTTCCACTTACGTTCGACTTCCACTCCATTCTGAGGGGTCGGGTGACCGAAGCGAGAATTAATGCGAGGCAGTGGATTCTCGCCGACTTCGGCCAACACGTTCATGTGAATGCTGGTCTCCTTGTAGGCGGGCGTATTGGTAACGGGATCAGTGTGGCTGCTGGTCAGCCGGTTCACGGGACTCTCAACGGAGTTCATCGGCATGTACAGTTCCCGGCCATGAACCCGATCGGTAACTAGAGCGCGTACCCGAACCTGACCGTACCGCGATACGAGTTGTACCCATGTCCCGCTTTGAATTCCGCGTTCTTCGGCCAGTTCGGGGGAGACTTCCACAAACGTGTCAGGAACCTTCTCTTGAATCCCCGCGGTGCGGTAAGTGAGATTGCCCTCATGGAAGTGTTCGAGAAGTCGTCCATTGTTCAGGTGCAAGTCGAATTGCGAGTCCGGCTGATCCGTTGGACCAATCCAGGAAACCGGGAATAGCCTCGCCTTTCCATCTGGAAACGCAAAGCGTTTGGTATAGAGCAGGGGCTGGTCGGTTCCGTCAGCCGCGACCGGCCATTGCAGGGATTTGTATCCCGCTAGCCGTTCGTAGTTGACGCCGGCGAACATGGGTGTGAGAGAAGCGATTTCATCCATGACCTCGGAAGGATGTTGATAATGCCAGCCCGCGCCCAGCCGGTTGGCAATATCCTGAGTGATCTTCCAATCTGGCTGACAACCCTCGAGCGGTTCTAATACTTGATAGAGTCGCTGGATGCGCCTTTCGGTACTGGTGAAAGTGCCTTCCTTTTCCAGACTCGGTGCTCCGGGCAGCACGACATCGGCGTAGCGGCACGTGTTGCTGAAAAAGATGTCCTGCACGACAAAGAAGTCGAGTTTGGCGAAGGCATCGCCGACATAGTTGGCGTTGGAATCCACGATGCTCATTTCTTCGCCGATGAGATACATCGCTTTGAGCTTGCCACCATGAATCGCTTCCACCATCTGGTGGTTGTCCAGTCCCCTAGTGGAGGGCAACTTGACCCTCCAACCAGTCTCAAATCGCTGGCGTACTTCGGGATCATTTACCGACTGGTAGCCCGGCAACATGTTTGGCATGGACCCATGGTCACTAGCGCCCTGCACGTTGTTGTGGCCACGAAGCGGGTAAGCGCCAGTTCCCGGCCGCATGTAATTGCCGCTGACAAGCAACAGGTTCGAAATCGCGGTGGAGGTATCGGAACCCTGAGTGTGCTGAGTCGCTCCCATCGCCCAGAGAACGCACATGGCCTTCGCATCGGCGATCATATGCGCGACTGTTTTCAGAGTCTCTTCAGGCACGCCGGAAATGCGCGCGGCGGCTTCCATTGTGAAAGGCTCCAGACTCTTTTGATATTCATCTAGTCCGTTTACCCACTGATCGAGGAACTTGGTGTGGGCAAGGTTGTTGTCAAGCAGATAGCGGCTGATCGCATTCAGCCAGAACAGGTCGGTACTCGGCTTAGGGTGCAAGAAAAGGTCTGCGCGCCGTGCCATTTCATGCTCACGCAAATCGGAGACAATGAGTTTCTGCCCGTCGAGTTTATGAGAACTCTTCACGCGGGTCGCGATGACGGGATGACTCTCCGCGGTGTTGCTGCCAATAATCAGAACAAGGTCAGCCTTCTCCATGTCGGAGATGGAACCTGAGTCGCCACCGTAGCCGACAGTGCGGAATAAACCCTGGGTCGCCGGCGACTGGCAGTAGCGGGAACAATTGTCGACGTTGTTCGTGCCGATGACCGCCCGCGCTAACTTTTGCATCAGGTAGCTTTCTTCATTCGTACACTTCGAAGATGAGATGAACGCGAGGGAGTCCGGCCCATCCTTCGCTTTGATCTCAGATAGTCTGCTAGCGACTCGATCGAGTGCTTCGTCCCAGCTTGCCTGCCGAAACTTGTCGCCTTCGCGAATCAGTGGTGTGGTTAGGCGATCCTCGCTATTGATGTGACCCCAGCCAAACTTTCCCTTCACGCAAGTGGAAATACCGTTAGCGGGACCGTGCTCCGGCGCCACTTTCAGAATGTGACGATCCTTCGTCCAGACGTCGAAACTGCAGCCAACCCCGCAGTACGTGCAAACTGTTTTCGTTTTGCGGATGCGGTGCTGCCGCATCGCCGATTCCGCTTCGGAGACCTGAAGAATCGCTCCGTAGCCGGTTTCCGGTTCCACGCCCTTGACCACTTCGATCATGCCGCTCAGAGCAGACTTCTTCAGAGATGTTAGGAAGCCAGCATGACCCAGCATGGTTTTTTCCATCAGCGCGTTGCAGGGACAGACGGTCACGCAGTGGCCGCATGAAACACAGCTCGACTCTCCGATGGTTGAGCCGCCGTCCCACAGCACACGGGGATTTGGATCTTCCCAGTTAATCGAAAGCGTTTCGTTGACCTCGACGTTCTGACAGGCTTCTACGCAACGGCCGCACAGAATGCATTGATCGGGATCGTAGCGATAGAACGGATTCGTGTTATCGACCTCGTAGGGCTTCGATCGAAAAGGGATTCGCTGATGCTCGATGGCCAGCAGCTTCGTGGTGTTATGGACAGTGCAATTCCCATTGTTGTTGTCGCAAACGGTGCAGTAGAGCAGGTGGTTGCTGAGAATGCGGTCGAATGCTTCGACCTGCGCAGCCGAAGCCTTCGCCGACTTGGTGGAGATCTTCATTCCGTCGGTAACTCCGGTGGCACAGGCGCGGACCAGGCGACCGTTTGTTTCAACCATGCAGGTGTCACACGTCTGAACAGGGCCGAGTTGAGGGTGGTAACAGACGTGGGGAACTGACCCGCCGCTGCGATTGATCAGATCGATGAGCACTTCGTCGGGCTGGGCTGCATGAACGATGCCGTCAATCGCAACCTTGACCATGGTTTCCTCCTCCACACAGTTGTAGCAAGTCCTATAATGTCAGTGTCTGGCTAAAAGGACTCGCTCCCAAATCTGACGCCAGTCCGTTTGACATTCACCCTGGCACTTGAACTCTTTGCCGGGACCACCCATGCTTCCGCCGCAATCAGGACACACGCAATTCAGAATGCCGGAGATCACGTCTGAACTCGCGCGGTCTGCACCCCACCTCGTTATCTGCATACACACCTCCACGAATGACAAGAAACTATCAGCTACCCGTCATCCACCTTCAGGTCGTGCACATTTCGGGGCGACAGAGGGTGAAAGCAAGGTTCTGCATGCATTTCGCGTTCCACAGTACGAAGAAGTTTGTGGTGCTTAATTTCGACAAGCAATGGAGTTTAAATCAAAAAAACGCGACGAAGTCGTCCATCGCAGCATCAGAGGAACATATGGCAATGTGCCAAGAGCGATAGCCGCCTTCGCAGTCCTGCCTCCCCCAGATCTTTCATTCCGCTGCGAAGGCGGCTCGTGCTCTCTGCGTCTCTGAGTAGAAGCGATTCCGATACCAGTCGAAAGACGGGTTTACAGGTTCCGTTCCTGTGCACGGAGACCCACGAACTGGGAGAAGAGATGTCGCCTCGTACCTCTACCAGGTTCACCTGTATCATTGGCTGGAAGTCAACGACCATGGCCGATTCCTAGCCGATAACGACCTCTGAAACTTCAAGCAAAAGGGAAACCTTCTCGTGCCCGCTCTCGGAGTTGCCGACTCTCAAAGGCAGACGGAATTTTTGCGGACCACAACGGGCTTTACGGGCGGGCCATTGCAAGGTTATGATTTTGAAGGTGTAGGCGCGTAGCTCAGTTGGTTAGAGCGCTACCTTGACACGCTTCTGTGGTTCCATACTTCCAATAACTTAGAAACCGTCGGGGACTGCCCCAGTACGTGTAAGTACGGCCAAGACGGGCTTCTTACAGGTGATTTTACAGGTGTGATTTTTCTGCCCTCAGGTCGAGCCTCGATGACAATAGCCCTTGTATCCCTGTCGCTCTTCATGAACTTGCGCAGTAATTATCGCACCTCGCGGTCGGGGCGCTTCCATTCGAGGAATCAGGAGTACGAGTCAGTTTATGGTCGCCCCGCCACAGCAGCGCTTGTATTTTTTCCCGGAGCCGCACGGGCACGGATCGTTCCGACCGACCTTGGGAGTGCGACTAAGCTGACTCGCGTGGATACCCGCGTTGACCGTTCGATGCGACCGGAAATAACTATAAGCTGCCACGAGCCCAGCCGTCATGTGCAAGATGACTTCTTCGTGCTTCTCTGGGCTCATCGGCTCGGGGCGCATCTCCGGGTCTTCATCGTGCTCGTGGCAGAGCATCATCATCGGGATCAGGCATCCACCGTGCTCCTCGTCGTTGACAAGCTCGGCCCAACCATCGTGGCGCATGCCCATGCCCCGCATGAAGCCGCGAGCCCAGTCGTTGCCGTGCGCCGTGCCGTTCTCGTCCTCCAGCAGGAGCGGCACATAGGCCTCGCCCTGGAACAGCGTCCCGGCGATGTCGTTCCAGTGCCGCATCATCAATCCCAGAATTTCATTGGCTTCGTCGAGGCTGCCGAACTCGCAGGCGTCCGAAATCTCGCCGCCGAAGACCTCCGGGTAGTATTCGCTCGGCATCACGGTCTCCGGTCCCGCGATGAGCGCGGCGAAGAACCCATCGAGAGCCTCGACGTTCATTGCCTTGCCACCCTTGCAACCCTTGAGGAAGTCTCCGAGGCGGTCAAGGTCGGCGTCGGTCACCGGCTTGTTCTGGGTGAAGGTTTTCACTGGGAGTCTCCGAGCATCGTCAATGACCGTTTACGATACCATCCTCGATTGTCTGGCGGTTTTCGATTCGACGGCACTTCCCTCTGTGCCCCTCTTGCCCTTCAGACTAGCCAGCAGCCCTGAGTATCGCCTTTCGGCAACGATGGGAGAAATGTCATCTCGTATATGCTCATCGAGATTTTGCGGAACGATTCGAACGCGTTAAACTGAGTTTTACAGGTGACGTTTTACAGGTGTGAAACGTCGTCGGCCGTCAATAGAAGTTTGGTAAACTATTGAAACGGTTCATGTAGGCGCGTAGCTCAGTTGGTTAGAGCGCTACCTTGACACGCTCCGAATATTCAATACTCACAACAACTTAAGCCCACGACCTCGACTGCCTAAGTATCTGGAAATACGTCGAAGCGGAATTTTCAACGGTACGGAGA
>JBKPCG010000102.1:0-10012 GCA_046727255.1 Acidobacteriota bacterium
TTCCGTCACTCCAAGAACGGCAATCGCCGTATGCCCGGAAAAGAAATAGTCATTGGGCACGCCGTAAGCCACCAGTAGCGAAGGAAACCCCGGGTAATGCCAGATGGCATTTGGAGGCGCGGGCAGCGCGACCAGGGCCTCCATGATTTGCCGCAGCCCGAGCGCAATCACAAGAGCAGGGCCGGGCCGACGCTCTGAAGAGCCACTTCGATAAAAGGAAGATGCCCAGCAGATCGATGATTGCCGAACTGACGATGAGCAGCGCGTTTGCCGCGAATGGATGCGCTTGCAAATAGAAGTTCGCCGTGGCCGTGGCAGCCTGCACGCCATCGCCGATTCCGACTCCAGGAAGACTGGTGTACCGATCAGTGACTGGGTCCAGAACCAAATCGCCAGCGCCGCAGCGGTCCCTACCAAGCGAATTGCAAAAGCCTTCTGCGGCAACGAATTAATCCCCCGACCGTTCCGATTTCTCAAGATGTACTACTGGGATCGGTTCCTCCAATTGAATTGCGGCTCTTCGGCATGCGCTGGAGGAAGATCCGCCGCCGACGAAATGTACGATCTCCAGCCGGTCGCCGTCTTTCAGTGGCGTTTGCGCCCATTGCTCGCGAGGCACAATTTCAAAGTTGAGTTCGATGGCCACGCGATCAGACTTCATCCCCAGGTGTTCGACGAGCGAGTTTAGGGTCTCGACTGAATTGAGGGTGCGCGTCTCACCATTAATGGTTAGGTTCATCGGCGACCAATTTTCGCACAACGAAGAGAGGGGCAAGCGGACGAGTAAGATTAAGGGGAAGACAAATCAAGCTATCCAGAGGCGCGCAGGCGGAACTTGCGAGTGGAAGTACGTCCGTTGTAGCTGGCCTGGACGAGGACAGAAGAGTCGGTGAGGGCTGCCTTATCCACCTGAAAACTCATTTCGGCATTACCGCTTGCGTCGGTGAGAACCTGGGCGTAGTAGGGTGCAACATCCGGACGCGCGAAACGGAAGGTCAGCCGCGCGCCTTGCGCGGCGGAGCCTCCGTCGGTGACTCGCAGCTGCATCATCAGGTTGCCGCCGGCGTGCACCGAGTTGGAATTGAGCCATTCCAATTCCAGTTCCTTGACCGTCGCCAGGGTTTCCGGCGTCTCGCGTTTGTCGAGAAGCGAGTCGAGCTTCCCTTCCCGGATCGCATCCAGCACCTGGCGATGCTGCTCGCGCAGCATCTTTTCTTTGTGCGGATCGCCATCTTCGCCTTCGGACGCAATCGAGGAGTAAGATACCGCGCGCTTTCCAATACAGCGGCCTTTGACGAATACCTGTGTCTGCAGGAGCTGCTCGCTTTCGCGCGCTTCGCTCTGCACGTGGTAGACCGTGTCCTGTTGCTTGATGTCGGTATTAAAGCCAAAAATCATTCGAGAGACTGGACTTTCATGCTTCCTGAAAACGGAACCCCGAATTAAACCTCTGTAAAAACGCGCGGTTTGCTTGACACTTCCGCCAGCCAAAAACTATTCTAGAAAGTTTACTAGTGCTTGGCGCAGATTATATATAGCTCCTCCTATGCCGGACAATTATTTCGCCAGCTACCTGCCCCTTCTGTTGCATTTCATGATCGCTTTCGCGGTCGCAGGCGCTATTGTCACCTTGTCCTGGTTGATCGGGCAGCATAAACCGACGCGCGCCAAGATGTCCCCCTACGAGTGTGGAGTTGCGCCCGTTGGGGACGCCCGCGAACGATTCTCCGTCAAGTTTTACCTGGTCGGTATGCTCTTCATTTTGTTCGACGTGGAAGCGGTCTTCCTTTACCCCTGGGCAGTCATCCTGCGTGAACTCAAGATGTTCGGCTTCTGGGAGATGCTGGTGTATGTCGGGATCGTCCTGGTCGGCCTCTTTTATGTCTGGAAAAAGGGCGTGCTCGACTGGGGCGCGACCGCTGGCAAGCGAGGACATGTCTGATGGCTCTCACTCCCGCGATCACCGATATCGAAGAGTTGAAGTCGCATCCGGCGCTCGCCCGCCTGCTGGAATGGAACGCGGGCGCGCTCCAAGCGGCGAAGTTCGACCGCGAAGAACTCACGCTGTGGATTGAAAAAGGGTTGATCCGAGAAGCCTGCGCGATCCTGCGCGACAACCCCTCCTGCCCGTTCAACTATCTTTGTGACGTCACCGCGGTGGACTGGTATCCGTCACGACCACGCTTCGAAGTTGTCTATCACCTCTTGTCGATCCCGAAGAAGGAACGTGTGCGGCTCAAGGCGCGGCTCGACGACGAGAGTCCCGTGATCGAGTCGGTCACATCGGTATGGCCGGCCGCCAACTATTTTGAGCGCGAGGTCTTCGATCTGTTCGGAGTGCGCTTCACCGGACACCCCCGCCTCGAACGCATCATGATGCCCGACAACTGGGAAGGCCATCCGTTACGGAAGGACTACCCAGTGGAGGGCTATCGGTGAGCTCATGACGCAATATCCCGCATCCGCAGTGGTCGAACCGGTGGCCGGTGAGGAGAAAACACTCGTCCTCAATATGGGGCCGCAGCACCCTTCGACCCATGGCGTCCTCCGCCTTGTCCTGGAGATTGACGGCGAGACCATCGTGCGACTGACACCGGAAATCGGTTTCCTGCATACCGGGATTGAAAAGACCTGCGAAGCGAAGTTCTACCAGCAAGTTGTGCCGCTCACCGATCGCATCGATTATCTCTGCCCCATGACCAACAATCTCGCCTACTGCCTGGCAGTGGAGAAGTTGTTGGGGCTGGAGATTCCTGCGAAGGCGCAATGGATGCGCGTCATGATGAACGAATTGACTCGCATCAATTCGCACCTGGTGTGGCTGGGAACCCACGCGATGGACCTGGGCGCGGTGACCGTTTTCCTGTATTGCTTCCGCGAGCGCGAGGACATTTTGCGGCTGTTCGAGATGGTGAGCGGACAGCGGATGATGACTTCCTACTTCCGAATCGGCGGTCTAGCACTCGAACCGCCCCTGGGATTCTTCGAAAAAGTTAAGTCGTTCGCCGACCGATTTCCAGGCAACGTGGACGAATACGAAGGGCTGCTGACTGGGAACCCAATCTTCCTGATGCGGGTGAAAGGCGTGGCTTACCTGAGCACAGAAGACGCAATTGCCATGGGAGCGACTGGGCCCACACTGCGCGGCAGCGGTGTTGATATTGATCTGCGTCGGGATGCACCCTACAGCGGCTACGAAAACTTCAAGTTTAAAGTCCCGGTTTCGACCGAAGGTGACGTGTGGGCGCGGTACGTATGCCGCGTGCGGGAGCTACGCGAATCGATTGCAATTGTTCAACAGGCGCTGGCGGGCATGCCGGAAGGTCCGACCAAGGCCGACGCACCCAAGGTCGTCCTCCCTGACCGCGAAAAAATGAAGACTCAGATGGAAGCCCTCATCTATCACTTTAAGATCATCACGGAGGGATTTACAGTTCCGGCTGGCGAGGTTTACCAGGCGGTGGAATCGCCACGCGGCGAAATGGGCTACTACGTCGTGAGCGATGGCACTGCCAAAGCATATCGCGTACACATGCGCGCGCCGTCGTATGCGAACCTCCAAGTGCTGGCCAAAATGTGCGAGGGACGGCTGATCGCCGACGCGATCGCAGCGATTGGATCGATTGATGTAGTGGTCGGAGACATTGACAGGTAGCCCTATGCGATTCTCAGCAGAATTCGAATCCCGCTTCACCGAAATGCTGAAGCACTATCCGACCAAGCGCTCGGTGCTGGTGCCTACTCTTCTCTACGCGCAGGACGAAGTAGGCTCTTTGACTGACCAGGTGATCGCCGAATTGGCGCAGCGGCTGGACTTGACTGAACTTGAAGTGCGTAATGTGATCAGCTACTACTCGCTGCTCACCACTAAGGCTCGCGGAAAATATAACGTTCAGGTCTGCACCAACATTGCTTGCATGCTGGTGGGCGGCGAGGAACTCCTGGAACACTGCAAGAAAAAGCTGGGCGTCAAGAACAAAGGCACGACGCCCGACGGGATGTTCACCGTCGAAGAAGTCGAGTGCATTGGAGCGTGCAGTTGGGCGCCGGCGGTTCAGGTTAACTACGATTTTCATGAGAACCTGACCATCGAAAAAATGGATAAGGTTTTAGACGACTACAGCAGAAAGTAAACGCGGTAGAAGTTTGCGATTTTGTAATCGTGCAATTTTGATTTGCTCGTCCAACCGGCAAATTGTCCGATTACGCAATTACAAAATTACAAAATGGCTTTTCTCGTTTCCCATCCCGACGAAGTACGCGTGGTTTCGAAGCGCTTTGGCAGGGGCGCGACGAACATCGATCGCTACCTTGAACTGGACGGCTACAAGGCCGTACAGAGGGCGCTCGGTATGCAGCCGGAGGCCATCATCGCCGAGGTCAAGAACGCGGGTCTCCGCGGACGTGGCGGCGCCGGGTTTTCAACCGGCATGAAGTGGTCTTTCGTCCCGAAGCAGTCAGTCAAGCCAAAGTATGTCCTGTGCAACGGCGATGAGAGCGAGCCCGGCACCTGCAAAGACCGCCTGATCTTCGAGCATGACCCGCATGCGGTGATTGAGGGAGTAATGATCGCCGCCGTCGCCGTCGGATCCCACACGGGTTACATCTACATTCGCGGCGAGTATCGCTATCTGTCGATCATCATGCAGAAGGCGATTAAAGACGCGTACGCGAAAGGCTTCCTCGGCAAGAACATCTTCGGCAGCGGATACGACCTCGACATCTACTGGCACGGCGGCGCGGGCGCTTACGAAGTCGGAGAAGAATCGGCGCTGATGGAATCGCTCGAGGGCAAGCGCGGGATCCCGCGCATCCGGCCTCCCTTCCCTGCCATAGTCGGACTTTGGGGCGGGCCGACCGTCATCAACAATGCCGAGACGCTGGCCGCCGTGCCCCACATTATGTTGGGCGGCGCGGAATGGTTTGCGGGTTTGGGCACGCCGAAGAATGGTGGTACACGCTTGTTCTGCCTCGCCGGCAATCTAAGCAAGCCCGGCGTTTACGAACTGCCGATGGGTTACAACCTCAAGAAGATGATCTACGACGTCGGCGGCGGTATTCCCAATGGCCGTACGCTCAAAGCAGTGGTTCCCGGCGGATCGAGCACTCCGGTGTTGACCGCCGATGAGATTGACGTGGCGATGGACTTCGACAGCGTTGCGAAAACCGGCTCGATGCTCGGCTCCGGCGGCGTGGTCGTGCTCGACGATTCCAACTGCATCGTGAAGTTCGCTCTTCGGACGATGAAGTTTTATCGGCATGAGAGCTGCGGCTGGTGCATTCCCTGCCGCGAGGGCACGGACTGGTTGGAGAAAACTCTAATCCGCTTCCATTCCGGCGGCGGCGTTATGAAAGATATTGACAACATGTACTACCTGTCCGAGAACATGCTGGGCAAAACATTCTGTCCACTCGGGGACGCCGCTGCCATGCCTACGATGGCGTTCGTGAAAAAATTCAGGAAAGAATTCGAAGATCACCTGGAAGGCAAGCCGTGTCCGTTTGAGAAAGCGGGAAAGATCGAGCAGTTGCCGGTATACGCGTAAAACCAAATGCCTGACGTAAACCTGATCGTTGACGGAAAGAAGCTTACGGCTCCGGCCGGGACGCTCCTCATTGAGGCCTGCAAGACAGCAGGCATCGAAGTACCCTCCTTTTGTTACTACCCCAATCTGTCGTTACAGGGCGCCTGCCGGATGTGCGTGGTCAAGATCGAAAAAATGCCCAAGCTTCAGACCGCGTGCACGACGGTCGTCACGGAAGGCATGACCGTCTCCACCGATAGCGACGAAGTACGCCAGGCTCGCAAAGCAATGGTCGAGCTGTTGCTGGGCAATCATCCGCTCGACTGCCCGGTGTGCGATGCCGGCGGCGAATGCGAACTGCAGGACATGACGTTCTCCTACGGTGCCGCCGAGTCGAAGTTCATGGAGGCCAAAAACCACAAGGAAGAACAGCAGTGGTCTCCAGTTGTGTATTTCGACCGCCCGCGCTGCATCCTGTGTTATCGCTGTGTCCGGGTTTGCGGCGAGGCCATGGACGTCTGGGCGCTGGGCGTACAGAATCGCGGCGTAGGCTCCGTAATTGCGCCCAACCAGGAAGACCACCTCGAGTGCGAAGAGTGCGGCATGTGCATCGATATTTGCCCGGTCGGCGCGCTCACGTCCGGCGCCTACCGCTACAAGACGCGCCCGTGGGAGATGAAGCACGTCGGGACGGTCTGCACCCATTGCGGCGACGGCTGCAAGACCACTCTGGGCGTGCGCCGCTCCGATACCGGCATGGAAATCGTTCGCGGCGATAACCGCGACAAAAGCGGCATTAACAACGACTTTCTCTGCATCAAGGGGCGCTACGCGTTTGATTTTGCGCATAGCACCGAGCGACTCACCCAGCCTTTGATTCGCAAGAACGGCAAACTGACGCCCTCGACCTGGGAAGCTGCCTTCGAGTTGATCGGGAAGCGCTTCGCTGAAGTGCGGGACAAAGACGGCGGCTCGGCCATCGGCGTGATTGGATCGAACCGCACGACCAACGAAGAGAATTACCTGCTCTCGAAGTTCGCGCGTGCCGTTCTGAAGACGAACAACGTAGACCACCACCGCACCGCCGATTATGCGGCCTTTTCTGGCGCTTTGCACGGCAAGCCGGGGATGACCGCGTCCATGCGCGAGGTGTTTAACGCTCCTGCGGTCCTGTTGATCGGGAACGATCCGACCAACCAGCATCCGCTGCTCGCTTACCAGATCCGCAACAACGTCCGGCTGCACCGCTCGCGGCTCTATATCGTAAACTCAGCGCCTATCAAGCTGCGCCGTCAGTCGGCAGCCTTCGGGCTGGTTCCAGCGGGAGCGGAGGCTAAGGCGGTCGGGTTCTTGTCGGGCGATAACTCCCTGCTCGATTCGCTCGTTACCGACATGACGAATCGCGAAGCATGGACCACCCTGCGAGAGAAAGTTCGCAGCGAGCAGAACCTCGTCATCGTATTTGGATCAGAATTGCGCGGCGCGGATCTTCAAGAACTTGCAGCCTTCGCCGCTTCGCTAACCGGAGACAAGGTGATCTGCCTGAGCGACTACTCCAATTCGCGTGGCGCCGCCGACATGGGACTCTACCCGGACCTGTTGCCTGGCTATCAACCCGTGGCCGATCCCGCGCAGTTCCGCGAGGAATGGGGCAACATCCCAACCGAAAGAGGACTAAGCCTGCCCGAAATGATGGACGCTGCCAAAACTGGCAAGTTGAAAGCGCTATACGTCATTGGCTCCAATCCGGTTGGGCGTCTCGGCATCGATCCAAATGCGCTATCCAAGAGCTTTGTGGTGGTCCAGGAGATGTTCCTGACCGAGACGGCCAGCATCGCCGACGTTGTTTTGCCGGCTGCAAATGCATATGAGAAAGAGGGCACCGTCACGAATACTTGCGGCGACGTTCAACTCACCAAGAAGGCGGGCGACGTCAGCGGGACCAAGCCCGATTTTGAGATGATCGTTCGCATCGCCGACGCGATGGGTTTCGACGTGCGTAAGCTTGTGCCTTTCGGCCGCGGCACACGGGCCGACATGGGACAAACTCGCGGCGCGCAGTCGGGCGAGGCGGATCGTCATGCCGTCTGGCTCGAAGCGCACGACCTCGAGCCCAGGATGACACCCTTTGATCCGAGCGCAATCCTCGATGAAATTCAGCGTGTGGTCGCTGGATACGACGTCTCGCGAATCAATCTGCTGGCGGGCAACGATCAGCACACCGAAATTGCCGAGAGCGGCCCGAGCGTTTTACACAAACCCGAGCTCATCGTTCCAGCAAATGATGATCTGTTCAGTTCGGGGACGCTGGGACGTTATTCCCGTACGTTGAATTCGGTCATGGAAAACAAGCCCGCGGAGACGGAAGTTGCCGCGGACTAGAGCTCACAACTAAAATCCGCGGGCGAGGGCGCCCGCGCCACACGAACAAGGCCATAGGAATTCCCGGACACTTCGTTGAGCATAACGACCTTCGCCATCGTTTCGATCATCAAGTCGATCGCCGTGATCTTCGTACTGCTTACGGCGGTCGCGTACAGCGTCTGGCTGGAGCGCAAGGTGTCGGCACATATTCAGAACCGTTGGGGACCCACGCGGGTCGGCCCGTTCGGCTTGCTGCAGCCGCTCGCGGACGGCATCAAGTTCATCTTCAAGGAAGATCTCACCCAGCCCTATGTGTACAAAACGCTTTACATAGCATCCCCGATCATCGCGGTGGTGTTTGCCATCACCGCCATTTCCGTAATTCCCTTTGGAAACTCGATCACCATCGGCCCGATCACCACTCCACTCCAGATCACTGACTTGAACATCGGCCTTCTGGTCGTGCTCGGCATTACTTCGATGGGTGTTTACGGCGTGGCGCTGGCCGGATGGTCTTCGAACAGCAAATACTCTCTGCTAGGTAGCCTGCGCGCCAGCGCGCAAATGATCAGCTATGAGGTGTCGCTGGGACTTTCGCTGATCCCGGTCCTGATGTTAGCCGGAAGCTTCAGCTTGCGAGAGATCGTGAACAAGCAGCAGCACCTGCACTGGAACTTTTTCTACTTTCCCCTTGGGACACTCGCTTTTTTTGTCTACCTGATTTCGGCATACGCGGAGACGAACCGCACACCATTCGATCTGCCTGAGGCGGAGTCAGAACTGGTCGCTGGCTATCACACCGAATATAGCGCAATGAAGTTTGCCATGTTTTTCATGGCGGAATACGCGAACATGGTGACGGTGGCCTGCCTCTCGACGCTCTTATTTTTCGGCGGGTGGCTTGGACCGGTGTTTGGACCTCCCATCGTGCAGTCGCTGCTGCCGGTGCTGTGGTTCTGTCTCAAAGTTTTCTTTTTCATGTTTCTGTATGTCTGGGTACGCTGGACGCTTCCCCGCTTCCGCTATGACCAGCTCATGGCGTTTGGCTGGAAGGTTTTGCTGCCGACGGCGGTTGCGAATCTGGTAGTGACTGGGCTGGTAGTGGCATGGAAGCCGGACATTTGGCTGGTCAAGTGAAATGCATCTGATCCTCTTTCTATTCTTCGGCGGAGTCTGCGTGGCGGGTGCGGTCAACCTACTGCTGCAGCGTCATCCTATCAACAGCGCGCTGTCGCTGGTGGTGGTAATGGCCTCGCTTGCGGGCGAATATCTTCTGCTGGGTGCGGAATTTGTCGCTGCCATCCAGGTAATCGTCTATGCCGGGGCGATCATGGTGCTTTTTATCTTCACCATCATGCTGCTGAACGCGGGCGAAGAAGAGCGCAGCAAAGGCAGCGATGTCGCGATCCTACTCGGTGTTCCGGGCGTCGCAATCGGCGGCGTCCTGGTTGCCTGGACGCTACTCCGGCATTCCAACACTGCGTCGGTTCCGATGTTTGCTCTGCCCGGCGATCCGCGTGTCATAGCACGTGTTCTCTTCCGCGATTTTCTGCTGCCGTTTGAAGTAACGTCCGTCCTGATCCTGATCGCCATCATGGGCGCGGTAGTGCTGGCGAGCAAACCAGAGTCCATCGCCAGGCCGAGTGCCGCGGAGCCCGTACCAAGAGAGATCCGCGAACTCGTCGCCTCAGGGAAGGAGCGCTGATGACGATTCCTCTTTCCTGTTATCTGATTCTGAGCGGAATTCTGTTCACGTGCGGAGTGCTTGGTTTCCTCATCAAGCGCAACATCATCACGATCTTCATGTCGATTGAGCTGATGCTCAACGGCGTGAACCTGTCATTTGTCGCGTTCGCTGCCCAATGGCACGCCTTAAGCGGACAAATATTTGTCTTCTTCGTGATGGTGGTCGCTGCTGCTGAGGCGGCCGTGGGACTGGCGATCATCATTGCTGTGTATCGAACGCGCGAAACTTTGAACGTCGATCAGGTGAACCTGCTCAAGCTATGACGCAGAACCCTTATCTCTGGCTCATCCCGGTGCTGCCCCTGGCTGGGGGGGCGATCAATGGTGTCTTGGGACGCCGGTCGTCGAAAAAGGCCATTTCGACGGTTGCGCTCGTT
>JBKPCG010000103.1:0-4869 GCA_046727255.1 Acidobacteriota bacterium
CAACGCCGCCGGCCAATGCGCTCGGAGAGTTGTCCGAAGATCACCGCTCCCAATAGGGATCCGATGTTGTACAGGATGGCGATATCGGCCACTGTGGAAGTTGAAAAGCCGTGTACGGACTTCAGAAAATGTGGATAGAGATCCTGCGTTCCGTGCGACAGAAAGTGCATACAGCTCATCATGCCGACCATATACACGAACAGCTTCCAGTTCGCTGCGGCCGTGCTGACGATAGCGCGGAAGCCTGGCATCCGATGCTGCTTCCACGCTTCCGACTCCGTGACCTTATAGCGGATATAGAACGCCAGCAGCGCGGGGAGGCCTCCTGCCCAGAACATCGCGCGCCAGCCCCACAGCGGCAGGATGATCTTCGCAGCCACGGCCGCTAGCAGATAGCCGCACGAATAGCCGGACTGCACGATTCCCGAAATCGTGCCGCGCCATTTTGCCGGCACGCTCTCCATGGCGAGCGATGCGCCCACGCCCCACTCTCCACCCATGCCGATGCCATAGATCGCGCGCAGGATCAGAAACACGGTGTAGTTGGGAGCGAATCCGCAAAGCAGTTCCACCACCGAAAAGAACACTACGTTTGCCATCAGCGGAGTGCGGCGTCCGTAGCGGTCGGCGAGCAGGCCGAAGATGAGCGCTCCCAGCGGGCGCATCCCTAACGTCAGAGCTGTCGTAAAGATGATCTTGGACGGCGGCACATGAAAATGTTCGGCCAGCACGTCCACCAGGAACACCAGCACGAAGAAGTCGAACGCGTCCAGGGTCCAGCCGAGAAAGCTGGCGCTGACGGCGTGACGCTGTTCGGAAGTAAGTGGAAAACGCGAAGGTCGATCCGCCGTCATTGTGGGTAAAGGTTACGAAATGGCCAGCATTGCTTAGGTGCTCCTGGGTCATCTGGTGCCCAAACGGCTGGCCTGACAAGGGCAGCAGACCCTTCGGTTAATGTGGCCAACGCCAAACAGGTGGCACGACCGTCACTCCGAGCGCGCCTCTGGCCCAGATATAATAACCGCCAGACAGCGCATCCCCGCCGCATCTAACAAAAACAGGTGAAGCCGACTTTCTTGAGTACCGGAGTTCTTGCCGCTTTCCTGGTCGCCCTGCCGCCGCTTTCGCCCGCGCAGGATCGTTCCGGCGAACTGCGCCTCTCGGTGGCCGACGCCTCCGGTGCGGCCTTGCCGGCCCATGGCATGCTCATCAGCCAGGCCAACCATTTTGAGTTGAGTTTCGACACCAGCCCTTCCGGAGAATACACCGCCAAAAAGTTGCCGCTGGGGAGCTACAAGTTGACGCTGGAGCAAACTGGATTCGCCCCGTACACGGTGCTGATTGAAATCCGCTCTGAGCTGCCATTGAAATTTTCAGCCGCGCTGGCCGTCGCCTCAGTCACCCAGACAGTGAACGTGCAGGATTCCGACACGCTGTTTGACACCAGCAACACGGGAACCACTTATCAGCTCGGCGAGGCGGCGTTGCGTGACTGGACCGCGTCAGTTCCAGGACGACAGGCGATTGACGTCGTGCAATCCCAGCCCGGCTGGCTGCTCGAAGCGAATGGAGTCTTACACCCGCGGGGCGCCGAATACGACACGCAATATGTGGTGGACGGACTGCCGATTCTCAATAACCGCTCGCCGGCATTTTCCGCTTCCGAGGATCTCGAGGACGTGCAGTCGGTGAAGGTGTACACCTCGGGCATTCCGGCCGAATTCGGCCGCAAGGTCGGAGGAGTAATCGAAACCGTAACGGACCGCAATCCCGCGCGTGGCGTACATGGTACCGCCATCCTCGGGGGAGGCAGCTTTGCCACAGCAAACGGCTACTTGGGTACTAGCTATTACGACGGCCGCAACGTGTTTGGCTTAAGCATGCAAGCCGCACGTACCGACCGCTTCCTTGATCCGCCCGTGATCGGGAACTTCACCAATCGCGCGACCCTGGCGGGAGTTAGGGGAAGTTTTGAGCGCGACCTGACTCCGCAAGACCGGCTGCGCTTTTCGGTGAACTTCAGTCGATCCGGTCTGCTCGTTCCGAATGAACTTCTTCAGGAGGAAAACGGGCAGCGCCAGGACCGTAACAATAAGGAAGTCGCGGGCCAGTTCTCCTATCAGCACACCTTCTCTTCGAATGTGATGGCCACCGTGCAGGGCCGAGTACGAGACGCGCAGGCGGGACTGGTCTCGAATGCCCTTTCCACCCCAATCGAGGTCTTTCAAGATCGCGGATTTCGCGAGAGCTACGTGAGTGGCACGGTCGCGGCCGCCTTCAAGCACCATGACCTGAAAGCTGGCGTGGACACGATCTACACGCTTGTTCACGAAAGATTCTCGTATCACATCACGAGGACTGAGATTAACGGCCACCCAATCTTCGATCCCTCAACACCCCTCGATTTTGCATTCCACGACTCCGGGTACGACCGCGAACAAGCAGTCTTCGTGCAGGACAAGGTGCACTTTGGCAACTTCAACATCAGCGCAGGCATTCGCTTCGACCACTACCGCGTGCGGGTAGAAGAATCAGCGTGGAGTCCGCGCGTAGGCTTTGCGTGGTACGTGCCGAAGCTGGGAGTGGTGTTTCGTGGGTCCTATGACCGGGTATTTGGCACACCGGCGATCGAGAACCTGCTGCTGAGCACCTCCGCCCAGGTACGCACGCTGGACCAGAAAGTAGCGCAACTGCCGCTGCGGCCGTCGCGCGGAAACTACTACGAACTGGGTGCCACCAAGGAACTATTCAAGAGAGCTCACATTTCCGCCAATGTGTTCCGGCGCGACATCCGCAACGTCTCTGACGATGATGTGCTGCTAAATACGGGCGTAAGCTTCCCGATTGCCCTGAGCTCCGCGAACATTTACGGTGTAGAAAGCCAGCTCGCCCTGCCGCAATGGGGACCCGTCACCGCATGGGTCAGCTACTCGTACCAGGTTGCGTCCGCCCGTCTCCCGGTCGTGGGCGGGCTCTTTCTGGGACAGGACGCCGCCGACCAACTGAATTCCAATGCGCGCATCTGGGTTACACAAGACCAGCGGCACACCGTTCACGGGCAGGTGCGCTATCAGCCCTGGTCTCGGTTTTGGATGGCGGTGGGGACGTCTTATGGCGCCGGGCTTCCGGTAGAAATCAATGGCGAAGACCTGCAAACGCTGATAGAGCAGTTTGGCCAGGCCGTGGTGGACCGTGTGAACCTTGATGCGGGGCGGGTCAAGCCGTCATTGGCGGCAGATCTCTCGGCAGCCGTGGATTTGTATAAGAAAGAATCGCGCGCGCTCCGATTGCAGGCCGACGTCCGAAACTTGAACGACCGCCTGAATGTAATTAACTTTGCCAACCTGTTCTCAGGGACCGCGATTGCCGCCTCGCGGAATTTCTCCGTACGCTTGCGATTTGATTACTAGGTCCGGGGTTTCGGGATTTCAAAGGAGTAACGGTCCCACGAATTGACTTCTTTCCGGATTCGGGGGAAACTCCCCTCCAAGCCTGCCTAGCCAGCCGTAGGCCAACCGGGACGTCTCCATGTTCTCGCAACCCATGTCGTGGTCGGAATCGCGAGAAGACGATTTGAATCCGCTCGCCCAGACCGACCTGGTTCAGGCTCTCGAGCGGCAAATCGACGCCGGCTTTCCTCCCGGGCTCGCTCTGGACTTGGTTCTCAATGAATTGGTAGTGAGGGCTTCCACGGCTACGCGCGCGCGTTCTGCGGCTTTGGCGCTCAGGCGCGGCGATGAAATGGTTTGCCGCGCCGCTACCGGCGAACATGCTCCCGACCTCGGCATTCCTCTAAATATGAGCGATGGTCTTTCCGGCGCCTGTCTGCGTACTCACCAGTCGCAACTCTGTCTCGATACAGAAACCGACCCGCGCGTGGACGCCGTCGCCTCCCGTCGCTTGGGCGTTCGGTCCATGCTGGTTGTTCCTGTCCTTGACGGCGACGAATTGGTCGGCGTGCTGGAAGTGTTCGCAACCGACCCCGCAGAGTTCGTTGACAGCGACCAGAATTTGTTGGAAATCTTTGCCCGCGACGTGACCCGCATCCGGCGTGCCGCGTTCGAACTGGAGCAGCGGCCGGTTCCGGCGATCCCGCCAGCCTCGGCGATCACACCAGCCGAGCCGACGGCGCCAGACCAGCTGTTGCAACCGGTCTCAATAGGGACAACTTTGCCATCGCAGAAGGCCCGGGCTCCTTACGAGATCTGGAGCCTGGTTCTCGGCGGCTTAGCAATTCTACTGGCGGTCGCGCTGAGCTTCATGATCGGATCCCGCATCGGATGGCTTGGGCTATCATCGAGCGGAGCGCACCACTCACCGTCATTGCCGGCAGCCGATTCTCCGAAGACCCCCGCTCCACCAGTTGCGCATGCGAAGCAGCCGACTGAGAGTTCCGGTTCAGCCGCAAAGCCGGCGCCGGACTCCAATGCCGGCGGACTGGTTGTTTACGACAAAGGCAAAGTCGTCTTCCGCATCAAGCCGGCCGCGCCAAAGATACCGGGGCAATCATCGGAGGCATCCGAAGATACCACTCGTGGCGGCACTACACGAGTCTGGCTCGCCTCGGATCTGGCCGAGAGCCGCCTCCTTCAGCGCAATGAGCCGCAGTATCCCGCCGACGCTCTGGCCGCCCACCGCACCGGCGACGTTGTCCTGGAAGTGCTGGTCGGCGTTGACGGCTCAGTTGCTTCGACTCGCCCAATCAACGGCGATTCCCTGCTGGTCACGGCGGCCACCGACGCCGTCCGCACCTGGCGTTATGAACCGTATCGAGTCCATGGCCGTCCGGCCCAGTTCCAGACCGACGTCACGCTGAAGTTCTCCCTGCCGGATTGATGAACCTTTTTGCTGTGTCGCAGGCGCGCGGAA
>JBKPCG010000104.1:0-12287 GCA_046727255.1 Acidobacteriota bacterium
TTGAGGATTCCAGTCGCACACATCCACGGAGGCGAACTCACCTTTGGCGCAATTGATGATGCAATTCGACACGCTATTACGAAGCTAAGTCATATTCATTTCGCCGCGACTTCGGAATATGCCCAACGCATTCGGCAACTCGGTGAGGAATCATGGCGCGTCCACGTAACCGGCTCTCCTGTGATCGACTCGATCATTTCCCTCGAGTCAATTCCACGGGCTGAGCTTGAGTCCGAGATCGGCCTGGATCTGTCCCGCGCTCTTCTGATTACCTTCCATCCGGTTACTCTTGAAGACAACAATGCAGAAAACATCTCAAATCTTCTAACCGCAGTTTCGGCATCAGGGCACTCTCTTCTGTTCACGTATCCCAATGCCGACTCTCACAGCAGTGAAATCATTCGCAGCGTGAGACAGCTTGTCGACCGGACTCCGACTGCGCGATTGGTCCCAAACCTCGGTCATCGCAAATACCACAGTGTGCAGAAATATGTGGCTGCCATGGTGGGAAATTCAAGCAGTGGAATTATTGAGGCGGCGAGTTTTCATCTGCCTGTGGTGAACATCGGAACCCGTCAGGCCGGTCGTGTTCGACCAGCCAATGTGATTGATGTCGGCTACTCAAAGGAAGAAATCAGCCGGGGAATCGAGCGGGCGGTCAGCTCTGACTTCCGCTGCAGCATTGCGGATATTCCAAATCCCTACGGTAATGGTAGGGCGGCGGAAAAGATTGTTTCCATCTTGAAGTCTGTTGAGATCGGACCAACGCTGCTGATGAAAAAGTTTGTAGACCAACGAGTGGACTGGACAGATTCGCATGGATGACCTCAAGAAGATCGTGATCGTGGGTGCGGGTGGGCTCGGCAGGGAAATTCTCGCCACTGTAAGAGCTTGCAATGCCGTTCAGAACGTATGGAACGTCCTCGGCTTTCTGGATTCAGATCCGAGTCTCGCGGGACGCGAAGTTGGAGGTGTTCCTATACTCGGTGGAGATGAATGGTGTCGAACGAACAACGATGTGTCGGTGCGATTCATCTGCGCGATCGGCAACCCGAACGCCAGATCCAAGACCGTGGGAAATCTCTTGGCAATGAATTGTGAATTTGCGTCACTCTTTCATCCGAGCGTTCGAGTGCCCGAGTCGGTCCAGGTGGGCGTTGGCACCGTGATCATGGCAGGCACTCAATTCACAACCAATGCAACTATAGGATCGCATGTAGTGGTCTACCTAAATTGCTCGATCACTCATGACGTGTGCATAGGCGATTTTTGCTTGATTCCATCAGGGTGTAACCTTTCAGGCAGTTCCATTCTGGAAACAGGGGTAGAGCTTGGTACAGGTGTGAACATTCTTCCTCGCCGGCGGATCGGGGCCTGGTCGACCATCGGCGCTGGCAGCACGGTGATTGACGACATTCCAGCGCGCTGCACAGCCGTGGGAACTCCCTGCCGCGTTATCAGAGAAAAATGATGAGGGTGAATAAACGGGATGAAACCGTGGAACCGATCCCAGCGGGAATACAGTGCGCACGACGTCATGCTTGCGAGGAGGCCGTTGCGAGCGATATTGAGCGAGGCGCTCTCCAGCGTTGGAGCGTGGGTCGCGGATCATGAGGCTAATCAGTCCAGTTCTGAAACGGGTGGTGTACCCAGGACTCGCGCGGAGTGGGTATCTGCGCCACCATGCACGAGACGGGCAGTTATGCGTTGTTACTTATCACGGCATACGGCCGCCGGGGTATCGCTCCCTGGATGAGAAATTCGATGGGGGGCTGGTCAGCGCCTCGGCGTTTCGCGATCAACTCCGCCTGCTTAAGTCCCGCTACTGCACTGTGACGCCGAACGAGTTCCGCGAATGGATGCAGCACAAGGCGGAGTTGCCTCCACGTGCTGTCCTGGTGACCTGCGACGACGGTCTGAAGAATACTCTGACGGACATGGTTCCGGTGTTGCGAGAGGAAGGGGTGTCTTGCCTTTTTTTCGTGACTGGAGCATCGACCGAAAACGGAAAGAGCATGCTTTGGTACGAGGAACTGTATCTGATGCTCACAGGGGCTCTTCCGCGAATGTTCGAAATGGAGGAATTGGGAGTCCGCGAGATGCTCGCCGACGGGCCGTCGCGGCGTGTGCTCTGGTCGCGACTTGTGAAGCGACTTTCCCAATACGACTGGGAGCAGCGCCGGGCTCTTATGGACCAGGTGCGAGAGCGGTGCGGTCTGGCAGATGACTGGAGTGCTGTCCATTGGAATGACGTGGCCAGGAGGCAACGTTTGTGGTTATTGAACTCGAACGACCTGCGCGAACTGGTTTCCGATGGCATGACTGTTGGCGCGCATACGCTAAGTCATCCCGCGCTGCCGGAGGCTCCGGACGAGATCACCTGGACGGAGATTTCAGGGAGCCGCAGCCGGCTGGAGGACGTACTCGGGACAAATATTTGGGCGCTGGCATATCCATTTGGAGATGTGGCTTCCGTGACGACACGAGAAATCCGGATGGCGCAAGAAGCGGGATTCGAGTGCGCATTCATCAATTATGGCGGCGGCTTTGGCGCCAATTTGCAGAAATATGCAATTCCGCGGGTGCATGTGACCGCGGATATGTCGCTGGGCGAACTCGAGGCGCACGTGTCCGGATTTTATCGGATGCTGCGACAGCGCTTAGGGCATGAGGACAGCTGATGACGCGCCGAGAAGCGACCACTGCCAAGAGGACCGATAATCCGAACTTGGCGGTCTACAACGCGCCGGAGGTGACGGAGCACTATGCAGCTTTGAATTATCTGTCAGAGTGCGAGAAGAAGCTATTTGATACCTATATTCGGCCCGGAGCCGACATTCTTGATCTGGGTGTTGGTGGTGGTCGCACCACCAGCTACCTCAAAGCCATGGTGAGGCACTACGTTGGTGTGGACTATGCGCCCGAGATGATCGAGATCTGTCGGGCCAAATATCCGAGTGTAGATTTTCGCACAGCAGATGCCAGCGACCTTTCGATCTTCCCGGATGGCTCGTTCGATGCAGTCGTTTTTTCGTTCAACGGTATCGACTACATTGTCCCCGACGCCGGAAGACAACGATGTCTGCAGGGGTGTCATCGCGTGCTTAGAAAAGGGGGCACACTTCTGTTCTCGAGCCACAATCCGCGGGCGATTTTCGTGCGACCACTGTGGAACCAGCAGCGCGTGCGGGCCTTCGCAGAAAAACTTGTCGGCCGCGAGAGCTTCTTGCTGACTCCCCTGACCATGGTAGCAACCGGTGCGAAAGCGACGTTGACCGTAATGCGAGCCAGTGTGGCGAGTATTCGGAGAGTCGTGACGCGTGTGCCCCGAAAGATGTTCTGGAAGGGGAAGGGCTGGAGGTGGGAGCCTTCACACGGCGGACTTACGCTGCACTACGCGATCCCTTCCCATGTGATCAACGAAGTTGAGGGGCATGGTTTCAGTTTGCTGCAAGTGCTTGGGGATGATTATCCGCGTCCGAGTCGACAATACATAACGGACTGGTATTACTACGTGTTTGCGAAGAAGGCAGACGGGGAGAGCGCTGAATCTTGCGAATAGTCCTGCACCGGGAGATCCCCGACGACCCGAGCCTCTCCCGCCGGTGGAACGAGTTGGTAGGCGAGATGGAGCAGCCCCAGGTGTTCTACACGTACGAATGGGCGCTCGCTGTAGATCGCGCGTACCATGAATCGCTCAAACCTCTTCTTATCCTGGTCTTCGATGAAGAGGAATTGATCGGCCTGGTCGCGCTCGGCATGGATCCCACCCGACGGACTGCCTTTTTTCTCACCGGCACCACTGCAGACTATTGCGACTTCGTGTCGGGTGCCGATCGCCGACGCCAAGTACTCGACGCTGTGGTCGGTGAACTACGAAGGCAGGACATTCGAACTCTCGTACTTGCCAACCTCCCGGCTGATTCTGTCACTGTGGCGCCGCTAAGGCGTGCTGCCCTCCTGCACGGATACAAGACGTTCGCTCGTCACGCATATTTGTGTGCCCAGATTCAATTGGGCGCGGGCGAGGAGCGGGAACAACTCAAGCAGGCTGTTACGAAACGGAAACATCTCCGCTATTACATTCGCGGGATGGAGAAACAGGGGCCGGTGAGAATTGAGAACTTGAAGTCATGGGAGAGTATTGAACCCGTGCTTCCCCGTTTCGCTGAGGCTCATGTTGCACGTTTCCTGGCGACGGATCGAATCAGCAATCTGGCAAAGGCAGAGAGACGACACTTCCTTTTCGAACTGGCGAAATTGCTTTCCAGATCGGGTAGTGTCGTGGTCACCCGCCTGATGGTCGGCGATCAAGCCGTAGCATGGAACTATGGTTTTCATTTTCGTGGAAGTTGGTTCTGGTACCAACCCACATTTGACAGCCGATGGCAGAACCTGTCCCCGGGATTTTGTTTGCTGTCCAAAACAGTCGAAGCAGCCTGTGACGATCCCGACATGGAATTGATCGACCTCGGATTGGGAGCTGAGGGATACAAGGAACGCTTTGCGAAGGGAGGGCGTCAGACGTTGCATCTGACGGCAACGACATCGACATTCCTGCTTGCCAAGGAGGCGCTGCGTTACCACGCAGCGACTGCGATCAGGTCCGCGCCGAGGCTCGACAGTTGGGCGAGGGCACTGCGAGCACATGTTTTGGCGTATCGAGAAGGTCTGCGTGAGGAAGGACCAATCGCTCTCACACGCTCGCTGTTGGCCCGCGCGAAACGACTTGTGTATTCGCGGCAAGAGTTTCGCTTTTTCGAGTGGAACGATTCGACATCGGGTCGTGCAGAAGCTCAGGCGTGCTCGCTTGAACTAAAGGCCTTGGATTTTGATCTGCTTGCTCTTGGCGCAATCCGCTATGTAGATGACCAGCCGACTCTGGACTATTTGCTCCGTGCTTCAGAGCGCCTGCGGTCGACGGTCTGGGAGGGATTTGCGGTTGTTGACCCAGATGGGGTCCCAGTTCAATTTTGCTGGACGGCTGAATTCGAGGGATTCACGATGCCCGAAGCAGATTACCCATTGAGGGCGCCGTCATCGGAATCAGTGATCCTGTTCGGCTGGTGGAACCCCTCATCGATGAATCATCGGAGCTGTTGCGAGGCCGTCCTTGACAACGTGGCGCAACGGTTGGGTGCTTCCGGGAAGTCTGCTTGGATTTACAGCGCATTGGATAAGGAATTCCCTTCCCTCGAGTTTGAGAAGATTGGCTTCGTCCAAAAATTCTCCCTCGTTTATCAGCAGACCCTGCTCAGAAAAACGTTGATCCAAACTCCATCTCAAGCGGAAGACGAGCCCGCCGAACGCATACACATCTCTTGACATCGAACACCTAAGTAGGTTACATGTGTTGCAGCTTGGGGTGTGTTGGCCAAATGAGCCTACCGGAATCGGCAAAGTGCGCAAACTGAAACACAGCATCGCTTGGTTGCTGCTCGCAGCCGTTGTGATCATTGTAGTTGCCCCATCGGTGGACCTTGAGCCGACAATTCTTCGCTCTGCTCACCACCTTGATCGTGTCCTGATGCTTGTAGCTGCCGCGTCGTTTGGGTCGGCGCACGGCGCTAACCTTCATACACTCCCGCTTTCACGATTCTGCTCGCTAATTCTGTCAATCTTCTCTCCGAACGACCTTGTAGCTCTCGTTTGTACCCGCCGTTGTTAGCCTCCCAGCGAGACCACCTGAGGGGGGCGAGTTAGACGATCCCGCAGTCGTTCGAGCTGGGTCTGGGTAGTCGTCCAACACCAAGTCGCACCAACGAGTGCAGCATCAGCAGGCGCTGAACGATAGACCCCACGTTGGTTTCCCTCAAAGTTGTATCCCTACCGAAAAAAGTTCTAGGAGCTCAATTTCCTAGCGACGGGAGGCATCCATTACTGCCCCAATCTTCATCGTCGGTCCAGGTCGATCAGGCACAACGTTGCTGTCGAGGATTCTGGATTCGCATTCATCGATTGCCATGCTTCCGGAGACTGGAATGTTCGGGACTCTGACGCAGTATGCCGGCAGTGAAGCATTCGAAAATCGCTGGCAATATATTGCCTTCATGAATGATTTGTGGGTTCAGTTACGTTCTGAGAAGGACATCGCTTCGCAGGTTGTAGCAGAGGAAGCTCTGAACAGACCGAGCTTTATCGGTCCTGCGCGAACCGTGGTGGAATCACTAGGCCGAGCATACGCGAAAGCCAGAGGCGCAATCATTTGGGGTGAGAAGACCCCTTGGCACCTTTTCTGGCTCCCGCAGATTCAGAAGTTGTTTCCTGACGCCAGGATCATCATCACCATCCGTGATCCCAGGGACATATTGCTTTCCTATGACGACAGGTGGGGAGGCGGACGCCGCGAAACCGAGTACCTCATGCAGACCTGTGCACAGATTCGCCACTACTTCCACCATTTGCTGTTGCCCGACGTTTTTCCGTCAGAACAAGTCTGCCGAGTGCGTTACGAGTCGCTCGTTTCAGACCCACAACACGTGATGACGAAAGTCTGCAATTTTCTTAACATGCCGTTCGAATCGGGCATGCTCGAGTTCTATCGATCGCACCAGTCGATTGAGCAGGACACTCCCGAAGGGAAACATCACAAACTCCTGAGCAGGCCGGTTACCGCCGAGCGAGTCGGTCGGTACAGGGGGGCTCTCACTGCTGCTCAGCTACAGCTCGTAGAGGAGTCTCTCCGCAAAGAACTCCTCGCCTCGGGCTACGAGCCTGAGTCGAGCGGTGCTTGTATACTGACGCAGGAAGAACGAGCTGCACAGCAACGAGGAGCAAAACGTTACGAGCAAATGCGTTCCGGTATCATCAGGCGAAGGCTGTTGGTAAGGGGAAGGCTGAGGCTTGCTACTTTTCGATGGCTGACCACCCTGGCTCCCGGGGCTTTTACTCGCCTGGCAACTACCTCATCGCACTGGGCTTCTCGCGCCAGGAATGATCGCGGCGCGCAGGCGCCGGCTAAGGGCGTTTCACTTCGTCCATCTGCTTAAATTCGAGTTTACTTCCGGCGAAACATCGAAGACCCAGTATCATGGGTCATTCATTTATATTCTCAAAGCGAGTGCCAAGAAGCGCCGCCCGATTTTGTGAGAATACCAGTCTGATCTCGTCCCCCAACGTTGTCCCAGAGCGCTCCGCCAACCTTCTTGAGACGCAAAAGTTCCAGTCTCAAATAGGACATATTTCGCGGCACTCAAGCGTTTTTTTTGCCGGCACCATTTTCCGGTTGGGTACCGGTTATCTCTTCAAGGTGTACCTGGCACGAGCTTTGGGAGCGGAGCCACTCGGCGTCTACGCTCTCGGAATGACCATTATCGGGTTCGTTGGAATCTTCAACGGGCTCGGTCTGCCACAAGCTGCGGTCCGTTTCGTCGCGCTTTACAAAGCGTCCAACAAGATGGAGCAGCTTCGAGACTTTCTTTTATCTGCCACAGGAATCATTTTGGTTGCGAATCTGTTACTTGGGCTCGTCGTGTTATCAGCCGGGCCATGGCTCGCCGTGCACTTTTATCGCACGCCGTCACTGTCACCCCATCTGAAGCTATTTGCAGTGATCATGATTCTGGGCGCGTTCACGACATTCTTCGGCAAGGTGTTGCAAGGGTACCGAAATGTCGCTCGCCTGGCGTTGATTACGGACTTTATCGGCGGCCCGCTCACCATGCTCGTAGCGATTGCATTGATTACTTTAGGCGCTGGGCTCGGCGGATACATTTTTGCTCAGATCGTGAGCGCAGCCGTTGTTGGAGTACTTCTGATAGCGATGGTCTGGAGGGTGACTCCTGCCGCAGTCAAACATCTCAAGTTGACAGTGCGGCTCCCGCAGCGCGAAGTTCTTGCTTTCTCGACTACTGTGTCTGGAATCGGGTTGCTAACTTTCCTGATTGGCCAGTCTGACAAAGTCTTGATTGGCCACTTTCTGAGTGCACGGCAGCTCGGAATCTATGCGGTTTCTGCAGCCGTTGTTGCATACGTGCCGATCGCGTTACAGTCGGTGAATCAGGTATTCTCTCCGACGATCACAGATTTGCACGCACGAGGTGAAACAGAGCTGCTGGGGCGCGTTTACCAGAGTCTTACGAAGTGGGTTGTTGTCTTCACAATGCCGCTAGCGCTGGTGCTCATCACGTTTGCCAAGCCCCTGATGCGCATTTTCGGTCCTGATTTCGAGCCCGGTTGGATCGTGCTGGTCATCGGTACACTGGGACAGTTGGTGAACTGCGGTGTAGGCTCGGCCGGATACCTTCTACTTATGTCAGGGCACGAACGGCGTTTAATCAAAGTGCAGGTTGTTGCGACTGCGGTCACAGTGGGATTGGGAGTGTTTTTGGTTCCGCGATGGGGAATTGCCGGTGCTGCATTCGCGACCTGCATCACCACCATTTTGACGAACAGCTGGAACCTGGCACAGGTTCGGGGAGTTTTAGGACTCTTCCCGTACAGCAGGGAGAGTTTCTTGAGACTCATCTTGCCTACGCTGGGCACGACCGTCGCCGTACTATCTTGCCGCATGTTGTTTCTCAAATTCGGACCGGCGTGGGTTGGCATCTGTGCGTCTATGTTCGTCTCGTATGCCGTTTTCCTGGGTATCTCGTTTCTTTCCGGCTTGGGCGAGGACGACCTCTTAATAGGCCGGGCTGTGTGGTCGAAGATAAGGGGAATGTTGCCAGTAGCAGGTATAGGAGAGGAATGATGGAACCGACGCGCGAAGTGCATTTGCCTGAAGATCTCTGCCGAGCAGCCGAGACCAGATTCTGCGCGGGGTTCCATAGTATTGATGAGTTACTGACGTTTGTTTTGAAGGAACTCACCCGCGACGACGTAGATCGACTGGACGAAAAAGAGCAGCGGATGATCGAGGAACGGTTGCGGGGGTTGGGGTATATTTGAGGACCCGATTGAGACACTCGGCCGGCGGGGGCGTGGTATGAGTGCGCCCTTCTCAGTGGTGCTAGTCACGGTCGATTGCTTGCGCGCTGATCACGTCAGCTTTCTGGGATACGAACGCCCGACTACTCCGTTTCTCGCTTCGCTCGCTCAAGAGAGCTTCGTCGTGCCAAACACAATCGTGGGCGGCGTTCCCACTTACTATTCGTTCCCCGCTATCCTCGCCTCACGTCCCCCCCTGGCCATGGGACGCGACGTGGTTGGTATCACTCCAGGGGAGACCACGTTAGCCACTTGGTTCAAGCAATGTGGATATTCGACAGCAGGATTCGTAGCAGCGAATCCTTACGTTTCTTCTAAGTTTGGCTACGATCAGGGTTTTGATAAATTTCAAGACTTCCTTGACCAGCCGATCGGTGCTGGCTCAAGGGGAGTCCGCACGAAAATGAATCGTGCGCTCGAACGATTTTGTCGGGGCTTCAAACCTTTGGGGGCGGTTTACGACGAGCTTTATTTTCGATACTGCCAGCGTGTGGCACCTCAAGTTTCATCGGTAGATTCTCTGCGGCAGTACCCAGCCGCTGACGTCGTCGTCGACAGCGCACTGAAATGGCTGGCATCCATTGGCTCAGACCCGTTCTTTCTTTGGATTCACCTGATGGATCCGCACGGACCTTACTATCCAGGTGAAGCAGCTCTCCGTTCTTTCGGGGCGAGGACCTCTAGTCCCTCACGCCAGCGCTATTTGAACTCATTCTGGAACCGCTCAGATATTGGTCCAAACCGGTTGAGACTGAAAAGAGACTCCGTTCTCGACTTGTACGACGCGGGCATACGCTGGGTAGACATGCAAATGGCCCGACTGGTGGACTCCCTGAGGAGTTTAGATTTGTGGAACCGGTGTGCGCTCGCATTTACAGCGGATCATGGGGAAGAGTTTCTGGAGCACGGCGGACGGTTTCATGCACCTGGAACAATGAAGGAGGAACTGATCCGCGTTCCACTGCTGGTGCGCATTCCGGATCTGCCCGGAGGCCGTATGAGTCGGCAACCTTTCAGCCACCTTGATTTCGCCCCCACCCTGCTCGAGGCCTTGAGCCTGCAAGTCCCGGATTCGTTTCGGGGCCGCAGCCGCTGGCGAGAATGGAGCAATGGCGACGATCGCGAACTGGTTGCGATCGTTGAGAGCGCCGAGTGCGTGAATCCGAACCGTTCGGAGGAGCGGCTGGCACCGCGGGTCCTTTGCATTCGCAGCGAACGCTACAAGCTGGTATTACACTTTGCACAGGACACGATGGAATTGTTTGACCTCTATGAGGATCCTGCGGAGAAGCAGCCTCTCCCGGATCACGTTGAGGCGAATACTCGGCGCAGGTTGCTCGAATACGCCCGGCAGCACATTGAGAACAACAGCATGCCAAGAGCATCCAAGTTTTGGCTTCGGGCTCGCCTGCGCGAACTTCGCTTCTACCTTCCGGAAGCGGCGAGTGCGTCATCTCTCAATTAGATTGGCCTTTCTGCAGCAATGTGTCGAACAATTTGGTCAGTGCCGGCGCGGAGCTAGCGTATATACTCGTTGTTAAACTTTGCGAACCAAGATCTAAGCGCGCTTTGGTTGGCACATTGCCTTTGGCATGGCACTAATCTCTGGGGAAAAACGCCCGTCATCCGGCTCGAAGTACGATTCAGCGGCATTCGCCAAGGCGCAAGCCGTAGCCCACTCTCGTCTGTACCCGTCGATCTTTGCCGCCAACTATCTTGTATGCAGCAATCGGCGAGTGCGGATGGAGAAGTTTTTCCGAACGTGCGATCGCGTCGGCAAAGTGCTTGATGTTGGAGCTCAATATTGCCCGTACTATCCTCTGTTTCGGGACAAGTGCGATTCGTACAGCTCCATGGACATTGTCGATACGCCGCTCGTGGACATCGTGTGCAATGCAGAAGACATGCCGGTCGAAGATTGCTCATTTGATATGGCACTCTGCACTCAGGTCTTGGAGCACTGCAACAACCCTCAGGCGATCATGAACGAGTGCTACCGAGTTCTCAAACCGGGAGGGCTGTTGATCGTTACAGTACCGAGCATTTACCCACTTCACGGGTATCCTGCCGACAACTGGCGGTTCATGCCAGATGGCATGAGGTATCTGCTACGGTCGTTTTCGACGGTGGACGTGCAAGCAGAGGTGGATTTTCCCGAGAGCCTGGCCAATGTCATCTGCCGTTACGGTCATGTGGTGACGGGGAGGCTAGGGGCTTTTGGCCGTGCTGTCGAGCCACTGTGGAACTGTGCGACCAATATTTGCGGAAGGGCGCTCAGCAAGGCGTTATGGCCGCTTACACGGAGCAACTTTACGTCCTTCACCATGAACCTTTGGTGCCTGGCTCGCAAGTAGCTGTTGCTGATTCACAATGTGACTTATGAGTCTGAACTCCGGAATTTCAGGTCAAGTGACAGGAGCCGGCGGCTCAGCACTGGGCGCGTCTGCGAACCTGGATTTCCTGAGGAGCATGGCGGTGTTGATGGTGCTGTTCGATCATCTTTGCAGGCACTACCATCTTGATCGATTTGGCCCAGTCGCCGTCGCGAACATTGGAATCTTTGGTGTACTGCTGTTCTTTGTTCACACTTCCCGGGTCTTGATGTATTCCATGGAGCGGAGTGCTCTATCCGGTTTCGCCCTGGTTAAGAACTTCTACGTTCGACGATTTTTTCGAATCTATCCTCTAAGCGTGCTGACGGTCCTGGCTGCCGTTACTCTTCACCTGCACGCCACCGGTCGAGGAATCGATTTTGGAGCGAGGCCAGGATTCTTGGAAGTTATTTCAAATCTGCTTCTCATTCAGAATTTGACGTTCTCACCTTCCATAGTCGGGCCATTGTGGACGCTGCCGCTTGAAGTACAAATGTACCTTTTGCTTCCCATTCTCTTTCTCTGGAGGAAGCGTTCGTTCTTGCGGCTTCTTGTGCTTTGGGCCGTGTGCGGTCTACTTGGGCACTACCCACAGGTCATCCCTGGGCTGGCCTGGTTTAGCCTGCTTCTCTACATCCCGAATTTCGTGCCCGGCGTGATGTCATTCACTCTCCCGCACCGGCCCCTCATCCCGGCTTTCTGGTGGCCCCCGTTTATCCTTGCCCTTGCGTCTGCATTTGCGTTGTTTCCCGCACGCCGGTCTGGGGCAGTGCTGTGTCTACTGCTGGGTATAGCAATTCCACTGTTTAAGGAAGTGACGTTTCGTCCGCTCAGACTTGTGAGCAGCAAGATCGCGACGTATTCGTACGGCATCTATTTGGGACACTCGTTTTGCATCTGGTTTGCGCTCACAATTTTTCATAGCTGGATCTTGTTCTTGATCACAATCGTATTCTTGCCGATGGCTCTTTATCACGGGTTCGAAAG
>JBKPCG010000105.1:0-20133 GCA_046727255.1 Acidobacteriota bacterium
ATCGCAAAATCGCCTGCAGGTCAGCGGACAGGGGTGACTGCACCCGTTCTTCCGTAGTCGGCATAGGTCTCCAGAAAATGACGCGGCTTCTTCGGCGGAGGGGACGCCGGGCCGGGTTGTGCTTCGAGCTCGCGCTCTTTCGCGATCTGCAACAGCGTCGCCGTAAACGCAACGGCAAAATAGGGAAAGAACTGATACGCCTCGGGCGCGAACAGCGCTCCCACAATGAATCCGATCAGTGAACTGTGCAGCGCACCTACAAACAGGACGATGTCGGTATCGAGATTTTTGGTTTTGAGGAGAACTTTCAGGTTCTTGAACCCGCGCCCAAAAAACATCAGGTACAGGATCAACGCCGGGATGCCACCCTCCACGCAGATCTGGAGGTAGGTCATGTGCACTTCGTGCCAGATCCCGGAATAGGTCACAAAATTACCCACGCCCAAGCCCAAAATCGGATAGTGCTCAATGCCGTTGAGTGCTCGCAGCATCAGGTATTTGCGGTCCTCGTAAGATCCGTAGGCGGACTTCTCGGTGGCACTATCGCCGGAAAGCGCTGAAAAGCGGTCATAAAGCTTGCCGCCGACGGTTGCCATCAGTATGACCCCCAAAAATGCGGTCCCCACTATCAAGTAAAAACGCTTGCCTCGAATTCCGAAGTGCCACAAGGTCACCGTGCCGCAAATCACTAAATCGATGAACCCGGCGCGAGAGGCGGTGAGGAAGAGGGCGGCCATCATCCACAACATGCCAAACAGCCAAATGAACTTCACAAAATTATTCTTGGCGGTGACAAAAAAGGCGAGGGCGAAAGGCAGCGACAGCACGATAGCGAAGGCCAGATCGTTCGGGTTGGAGTAGATGCCACCCAGAACGCCTTCCAGACGCGGCATGTCATGCCCCTTGATGATGGAGATGATGCAGATGGCCACCACCGAAGCCGCCTGGATGAAGATGATCCGGCGGAGACGATCAAAGGTCGTGATGAGCAGGAAGGTCAGCGCCCAGGCAACGAACACCTTCGAGATATCAAGGGTGCGGGAGACGGCGCCGCCCTTCCAGATCGGAGAAAGAAAACCGCTGACATACAGCAAGCCAATCAGGGCGAGCAGATATCTTCCTTCTTTGGGCAAGTCCTTGAAGGTGCGCTTGGTGCGCCCCAGACTGGAGAACAATCCCCACATCGCCAGAATCGCCGTAAGCTTGGCAAGCGGGACGTACTTAAGGCCGGGAATCCAGTCTGCCGGCCGCGCACAATATACGAAGAAGAAAGCTGCCAGCCAGAAGAAGGCGCCCTTGGTGGCGTCGACTACCGGGGGAATCTTTCGCCGGCCCAGGATGTCCGTCTCCACTACCGTTCCGTTGTCGCCGATTGCCACAAACCCTCTTTCTCTCTAGTCCGTGCTCTTTATGCCGTGCGTGCGGGGATGGGTCCCTCTTTCGATCTTTTTTTCTCAATTACTGTACGAAGAACCTCGCTAAAGCGCTCGCCGATCGCCGGCCAGTTGCATCGGGCGGCTGTTTCCGCTGCCGCTTTCTCGTAGCGGCGCCGCAGTTCGCGATCTCCAAGGAGCATGATGACTGCCTGCGCAAACGAGCGGGCGTCGTCGGCCAGCATGATGTCGCGGCCGTGATGAACATCCAATCCTTCGGCGCCGACCGTCGTAGAGACGACCGCCTTGGCCGTCGCCATGGCTTCGTAGATCTTCAGGCGAGTTCCCCCGCCAATCCGCAAAGGGACGATGACCAGCGCGGACTGATGCAAATATTCCACAACCGAAGGCACTCGGCCTGTAACTTCAACCGACTCCGACACCCACTTTTTCACTCGCCGGTCAGGATTCCGGCCCACGATCCGGAGCCGCGCCCCCGGCACCTCAGCCTGGATGATCGGCCAAATCTCGCCGGCAAAGTATTCCACACCGTCTACGTTAGGTTCCCAGTCCATGGCCCCGACAAACGTGATCACTGGGCCGGGCTCGGGCGCCGCTGGATCGGGGCGGTATTCGGCCAGATCCACTCCCGTCGGCACGACCGTGACGTGCTCTCCATCCACCCATTGGGTCATGCGCGCACGATCGCTTTCGGAAACTGCAATCACGTGATGGAACTTGCGTACTTCGATCTGTTCATAGCGCCGCATCTTGCGGAATTCCATCCCATACATCATCTTCTTCAGCGGATTACCGGCGGTCGCGGCATGCCGCCGCCAGATCTCGCTCTCCACATTGTGCTGAAACAGCACGCACGGGATGTTCAGGCGCCCGGGAAAATTCACAGCCGCATCCAGGAAGTCGCACACCGCCACATCAAAGCGCTGCTCGCGGCACCAGGCACGCAATTGGTCCTGCACCTGAAAGCTGGCAAACCGGCTCACCGCGTAAGGCGGCTGTGAATTCAAGTGGGCCAGATAGTCCAGGCTGCGCGAAATTCCCGAGAGCTCCCGCTTACTGGTACAGACCGCGACTGACCCGGGAAGGCGCTCCCGCAACTCGCGTTCGTATGCCTTATCTGTCTCGCCCCCGTAGTACGAGTAGAACGTGAGCTCATGTCGCGACGCCAGATACCGCAAGATGTGGTACGTGCGGATGTTTCCCCCGTTCTCGACGGGCAGGAGCTTATCGGCTTTGACCCAGAGAATTCGCATGACGGCTCAGCGGACCCAGACCGCCTTTCTGCCTGTCACAAAGTTGACAAAAGCGAGGAAGGCGGCCGAATTCAACACGACAATGGTGCGCGCCGCTTCCGCCACCCGCGACAAGGGCCCGATCTTGACGCCGACCATTGCTAGCAAGCTCAGTCCATAGAATGCAAGCTGTGCGACGAGTGCTGCGCGATACCATGGTTGCGGCAAAAAGAGCGACGCTACCAGCAGCGCCACCAATGCGAAAGGTACGATCAGGCGGGAAAGCTTGTGGCTGACGAACTCGAATCGGATCGTGTTCTGGGAGCTCAGCAGCCAAGGGGCCAGTTGCAAAAGCTGATAGTTCCCACTAAGAGTACGAACTTTCCGGGAAAATTCGCGGCTCTCTCCCAAGTCCGGCGAGTCCCAGGCACGGGCGCGGGAATCGAACACCACGCGCGCTCCTTTTCGCAGAACCTGCATCGGGAGCAACACATCATCGAGGATGGTTCCCGGAGGCAAGGGCTCGAGCAGGTCTCGGCGCGCACAGTAGAGCGCCCCGGTTGCGCCTGCGACTGACCCGGAAGCGGACTCCATTTCGCGAATCTTCTTTTCGATGCGCCAGTACAGGCCCATACCCTTTTCCGTCTCTCCGCTTAATGGATCGCCCAGCATCAATTCGCCACTCACACAGCCGACCGCAGGATCGGCGAAATTTTCGACCAGCAACCGCAACGCAGCGGGTTCGATCGCCTGGCGCGCGTCGGTAAATAGCAGAATCTCTCCGCTGGCCAACTTGATCGCGTCATTTAAGCCCAACGCTTTACCCTGGGACTCCGGTTTCAGAAGAGTCCGCACGCGCGAATTTTCGTCAAACTCCTTGAGAATTGCCGCGGTGCGATCAGTCGATCCATCAGAAACCACCACCACTTGCATCTTCTCCGGCGGATAACCGAGCGTCAGCAAATTTTGGAGCTTGCGGGCGATCACTGCCTCTTCATTCCGAACCACCATGACCGCCGACACCGTCGGTTCCAGGGTTCCGCGGCGGATCGGACGCGGCGCCCACCGGCTGCGCAGCCACAGCCAACCCGCATAGCCTATGTAAGCGTAGCCAATGGTCGCAGCCGCAATCCAGAATACCCATTTCATTGCGCGCCCCGGCGCAGCAAGACAATCTTAATGGTCTGGAACATGATCAGCAGGTCCAGCCCAATCGAAGCGTTCTTGATGTAGAACAGGTCGTACTGAAGTTTCTCGCGGGCATCTTGCACCGTGCTGCCATACTTGTACCTGATCTGCGCCCATCCGGTCAGACCCGGACGCACCATGTGCCGCACGCCGTAATACGGAATCTCCTTCGAGAGCGACTCCACGAACTCGGGACGCTCGGGCCGCGGCCCCACAAATGCCATGTCGCCCTTGAGGACGCACCACAACTGTGGAATCTCATCCAAACGGGAGGAACGCAGGAACCGGCCCGCGCGCGTGATGCGGGGATCGTGCAGGCCCGCCCACTGCGGACCGTTGGCCGCCTCCGCATCCTGGCGCATGGTACGGAACTTTATGACACTGAAAACGCTTCCGCCCTTCCCCACGCGCCGTTGCGTGTAGAAAACGGGCCCCTCGGAATCGAGCTTGATGACCAGCATTACTAGCGGCCACAATGGCGAGGTCAAGATCATGCCGACCATCGAGATCACGATCGACAGCGCCCGGCGAAGCACGATAAACGTGGAACTGCGGCGAAAACCCTCCGCAAATATCAGCCAGCTCGGGTAAAGATTTTCGACGTCGATCTTCCCTGACATCTTTTCCAGCCAGGACGTCGCCTCTTCGATCTTCACTCCCCGCATGCGCAGATCGAGCAACTCCCGCATGGGAATGGTACCTCGTCGATCCGGCATGGCTACGATCACGCGGTGCACCTTCTGTCGATTGACGGCTTCCAACAGGTGCGCGGCCACCGATTCGAGCGTCACTGCGCCTTCCAGTTTGCCGGTCCAATTGGCAACCTCGACACCCAGTTCTGGATTCTGCCGTAAGCCCTGCACCAGACGTTGCGCTCGCTCGCCTGTTCCCAGTACGTAGATGCGCTCTACCAGGATCGGCAACTGCACCAGCCAGGCGAAGCCCATGCGCCAACCAATCAAGGCGACCGTCAGAATCAGTAGACCCAGCTCCGAGGAACCGCTCCCCAGCAGATAATTGGGCCGGATGAGGCTCACGGCGGCCAGGACAAAGGCCAGCAGTCCCGGCACCAGCAGTAAGCGGAAGTAAAGTTCACCCTTGGTGTTGAGGCGAGCGGTATCGTAGAGATCGAACCAATAGGAACACAGCAACACCAGGACCGTAACCACGAGGATTTTGATGTACCCACCTTCGTAGTTCAGTACCAGGTAACTGTCTTCCCGAAGTTCGAGCACTGTGGCAAGCAGGAACGAGGTCCATACGATGAGCGCCTCTCCCACCAGCAGGATGAGTGTGCGAACCGGGTAATAGACTTTGAAGAGCCGGATCACCTATTGCCTCGGTTCGTCTTACGCGAGGCTTACTGCCTCGCCGTAGTAATACTTCGACTGCGGAAGCTGGTCGTCGGGAATACCGTTGAGCACCACTCCGAGCAGCAGCTTGTCCTGGAACTCTTCCCGAGCTCGCCGGGCCAGATCCGAGGGCGTGGCATTGGAACGCACAACCATCAGTACACCCTCGCAGAAATTGGCCAGCAGCGTGGAGTCCGCTACCGGAATCACCGGCGGCGTGTCCAGGATGATCCAGTCGAACAAGGGTTCGACGCGCTGCAAGAAAAGCTTCAGCCGGCCGTTGGCCAGCAGTTCCGGGGCACCCGTGACCTGGCGTCCGGCAGGCACGAAGAATAGGTTCTCCATGGGCCCGCGCTGCATGATCGCGAACTCATCGCATTCTCCGAGCAGATAGTCGGACAATCCCGGCGTCTGACTTGCGCCCAGATGGCGGTGCATACCGGGACTGCGCAAGTCGGCATCGATTACCAGAGCGCGGCGTCCGTGCTGACGCACAATGACCTGTGCCAGGTTGGCCGCGACGAACGACTTGCCCTCCTTGGGCAGCGCGCTCGTCACCATCAGCCGCTTCAAAGGCAACTTCTCCCGGATCTGATAAAGGCGGGAGCGTAGGGTACGGAATTCTTCCGCCCCTTTCCGATTCTCGTCCTCCTGGAAGAACAGCATGGTGCGGGTGTCAGGACTCCAACGCGTCACCGAACAGCGCGCCAACAGCGTTTCGTAACTGAATGCCGACGACTGCATGACCGGCATTACGGCGGTCTGCGTATGCGCGTGCTCGGGCATGCTCACCGGCTGTAGTTCCGGCTGCTCCAAAGCAGGCTCAACACTTCCCCCCATCGAAGTTGCTCGTTCCTGTTCGGCTCGTTTCAAAGCGTCATGGATTCGGCTCATAGTTTCCTCTCTTTGGGGAGATCTTGTTCGGATTGGCGAAGCTTGTCAGCTAGTGTCGCCAGCGTACGCAGTGCTTCTACTAAGTCAAACTTTTCCGGCGACGCCAAAGGAACACCTGGCGTAACCGCTCCCGCGTTTGTGCCATCGCTCAGGTCGAAATCCTTGGCGACGGCGTCCACAATCTCGGCAGCGACCGTCTTTTTCTGGTCCACGAACGCGCTCACGAGGCAGTGTTCACACAACAGGTTGATCACGCGCGGAACCCCGATTGAGTAGCGATAAAGTGCCGCTACCGCGTCGGGCTCGAAAATCTGCTCGCCGTTGGAGCCGGCAATGCGCAGGCGTTGGGTGATGTAAGACTTGGTTTCGTCGAGATTGAAGGGGTGTGTCTTCGCCCGCAATGTGAGGCGCTGCCGCAGCTGCCGCAACTGGGGCTGCTTCAGTCGCTGTTCCAGTTCCGGCTGTCCGACCAGAACGATTTGCAGCAGCTTCTCGGTGAAGGTTTCCAGATTGGTCAGCATCCGGATCTCCTCCAGCACTTCATCCGACAGGTTCTGTGCCTCGTCTACGATCAGGACGGCGGTCTCGCCGGCCCGGTAGCGGTCGAGCAGCCAGTTATAAAGACGCTGCAATACCTGGCTTTTGGATTTCGAATCGCAGGGGATGGAAAAATCCGCCATCATGAAGTCCAGAAATTGCGGCACGTCCAGGCGGGAGTTGAAGATGAACGCAGTCGCCACCTGCTGCAATCGCAGCCATTCCAGCAGCTTGTTGATTAACGTCGTCTTGCCGGTGCCCACCTCGCCGGTCAGCAGCACGAACCCTTTGCGGCTTTGGATGCCGTAAGTCAGGCACGCCAGCGCCTCTTCCGTGTGCCGCGTCAGATACAGATAGCGCGGATCCGGATTGACATTGAACGGGTTGGCCCGAAGTCCAAAAAACTCTTTATACATATGTTGGCCTTAGACCTCGATCTTCTCCCGATCGCTGGCGGCGCCGTTCCCGCGTCCCCAGAAATGTCGGCGTCCATTGGCGTTGGCCACAACTGGCTCATCTTCGGACACCCAAGGCACCGAGACCAGCAGTGGGAGGTCCATGGCCGCGGCCGCGTCTTTTTCAGTGCGGATCGACCGGTCGCGGATTTCCAGCCAGATGGCGATAGCAATGCCCAAGGCAAGACCGGCGCCCAGACCGCCTCCCGCAAACAGCAGGCGGTTGGGAAAACTCGGATCTGTCGGCAGACCGGCAGGGTTCAGGACATGCATTTGCTCGCCCTGCTGCTGGCTCTCCATATTTGCAGCCAGTTCGGAGGAACTCTTCTTGGTCAAGAGATCGCGGTAGAGGTTCTGGGCGTTATCGTAGTCGCGGGTCAGCAGCTTGTATTGTTCTTCGATGCCGGGACTCATCGCGGTGCGGTTCTGGTAGACCTGGATCTGGCTCTGCAGCCTTTTCTGATCGCCAGTCGCTTGCGCAATCACATTTTCGTACTGATGGATCTGGAGACGGAGCTGCCGGATCTCAGGCGGCTCGGAAGCATTCGCCTTTTGGGTTGTGTCGGTCGTCTCGCTGGTCGCAGCGTTGATTTCGGCCAGTTTCTTCTTCACTTCTTTAATGTCAGCTTTGGTCTTGATTACGTCGGGATGATCTTCGGTATAGCGCGCCTGCAATTGCATCAGTTGCGCTTGCAGAAGGTTCAACTGCTGATCGAGGGTCTGGGGGTTGGTGCTGGATTGCGAGCTCTTCCAGGCAGATAACTGCTGCGCTAGCAGGCTCTCGGTATAGGCCTTGTCCTGCTGCGCACGATTCAGAGTCTGGGTGGTGGCATCGAGTTGCGAGTTCATGGACATCAGGATGCGCCCATTGTTCTCGGCATCATTCGGGAGTTGTCCCATGTACTGTCTCTTGAAGGCTGCCAGCTTGGAATCCTGTTCGTCCAGAGTGCGCTTGGCTTCGTCCAGTTGACGGCCCAGAAAATCAGTCGTACCCTGCGCAACCGCAGAACGTGTCCTCAGGTTCTCTTCCACCAGCAATCCGGTGAGCTCGTTACAGATCTGCTGAGCGCGACGCGGGCTACTGGAAATGTAGTTGACATAAAAACCTGGTACTGGAGTACCGGTGCCGGACGGCTTCTTCGATTTGGTCTTCTTGGTAGACCCGGCACTGGGAGTCGACCCGCCACCCGAAATGTCGGTGATGACCGGTTCCACTGACATGTTGGCGCGGATCTCCTGGATGATCGCCCCTTCCTCGCCCGACTTGGCGATTCCGAGACGCTCGATCATCGGGCGCAGACGATTTCCCGCTAAGACCTGTTGTTGCATGGTTGCCAGGCGCTGCGTGAAATCGGAGGTAATGACGGGCTGCACGTAGTTGTCAGGAACCTTCTGCCCTTCCACCAGCACCAGGGACTGTGAAGAATACTTAGGCGGAAAGGCATAGGACACCAGGAAGCCGGCCAGCGGGGCCAGTAGCGCCGGGATCAGAATGACCTTCAGGCGGCGGCGTACCATCGCCAGGTAATCGTCCATCGTCAGTTCGCGATTCTCAATCATGCTGTTCACCATTCTGGCCGCAGGGCGGCCCCAAAATTAATCAATCCGGCTTGGACGGGGATGCCACTCCACGCCAATCGTAGCCATGTGCCGTGTCGTACTTCGACCGCAATTCCCGCTATCGCTGCAGACTGGGCTGTCGAAACTCGAATCGTTAAAACGATAGGCGGCGAACGCGGAGAATTCCCGCCCCAGATGCTTGCGGAACAACACCCGCGCAAATCCATGGTTGAAAGTATTCCCGGGTTCTCCGGTTAAACCCTGGGACTGGATTCGGCGGTTGTGGGAGTACCCGAAGTCGAGGTAAACCTCAAAGGTGCGCGCCAAGGGACGAGTCACGCCGATCCGACCTGCCTGCGTGTCGGACCCAGCAAAGAAACCCGACCCGGGGGATGTGAATTTCTCGTAGGTCGCTGCAATCGACGTTCTCGTGAATCGGTAGCGCACCGCAGCTCTTCCGTTCGCCGACCAGCGGGTCACGGTGCCCAGCACTGGATCCTCAATGACAAGGCGCTGGGGGCCGATGCCTGCAATCAGGGTCATCTTTCCGCTGATCGAGTGACCCCACCGAAAATTCGCGATTTGGCCGTCAATCTGACCGCCGGCATCCTGGGCAAAACGGAATTGCTGGAACCCATACACTACCCCGATCTGATCCCGGCGACCCAGCATGTAACTGTATCCGGCTTCCACCATGACCTTGTCACTGTTGATCAGGACTTTCGTCTCATCGAAGAAATGGGCGTTACTGAAGCCAGTGGCAATGGTGATCGCGGAGCGCGGTGTCAGGCTTTGCACGACATCCGCAAAAGCGCTGTTCGAGAGCCGGGGGGTAAGTCCGACGGAACCGAATTCCCCGTTTCCGAAAAAGTGACTGCCCGGCAATCCTCCACCCGCAAGCCCGGACGCACCACTACCGGTGGCGATGCCGAGCCCAGGGTTACCTCCGAAAGCGCCCACGCTGAACGAGCCTTCCGGCAGGTAGCTGAAGGAATCGCGAAGCGTGAGACGTCCAGTTCGCCAACGCGTCACGCCCATGACTCCCAAAGCATGCAACTGACTCACGTCGCGAGAGGCTTTAGAGTAGAACGCTCCGCCACCAACATACTCGGCAAAAAGATCGGTCTTGGCGTAAAAGCGCTGCAAGTCGAGAGCGCCTAAAAGGTGGGTAACCGAACTCAATCCTTGCTGGTCCGGTTCGTTGCCGGCGTTGGTATCGGCAGTTTCACTCACGGACAGGCCATAAGATACGAAACTGCGGGTGGCACTGCGCATCTCCAAGCCCGCTTCGTCGAGTCCCGAGATAGGCGGATTGTCCGGGTCCAGAATCGGCGCCGTCTGTCCGAGCGCGGGCGCTGGGCCGGTGCGTTCAGAAGGTGGATCGTTCTGGGCCGCAGCGAACAAGCTGATTGCCAGAACCATCAACAGCACTCGAATTGTTTGAGTAGATGCCATTTTCGTTAAACGCACAATCTGCTGCCCGACCACTGATTTGTTACGGGATAACAATCGTGTCTCCCGGTTGCAGAACGTAGTTCTGTTCCATTTGCTCGCCCTTAACCAGCTTGCGATAGTTGACGGGAAGCTTCTGCTGCTTGCCGTTTTGCATGCGCAGGACGTAAATCTTTTTGGTGTTGGCGAACTGCGTCATCCCAGCACTGGACAGCGCCTGAAGAACCGTCATATTCGGCAGCATCGGGACGGCCCCGGTATGCCCCACTTCGCCAACCATGTAAATCCGCTTGCTGTTGATCGCTGTCACGACCACCGTGACGCGCGGGCTGGCGACGTACTTTTTGAGCTTTTCGGTCAGCGAATCAGCCAACTGCATCGGCGTAAGGCCGGCTGCCTGCACATCGTTGAGGAGAGGCAACGAGATCTTTCCGTCGGGCCGCACCGGCAGTGTTGCCGTCAGGTCCGCCTCTTTCCACACCGCAATGTGCAACACGTCCTCAGGGCCGATCACATAATCCGGCCCGGCGGGACTGCCGGAAGGCGCGATGGCTGTCGCATCGGAAGCGGAACTGGCGACAGCGGAACTGCCGGCGGACGGAGCAGGCACCGCATTCTGCGCCCAAGCCAGGCCGCTGATCACCAGCAGTGCCACCATCTCTGCTTTCCAAGTTCGCTTCATATCTTCTCCCTAGCCCTTCTCTTTCGATCTCTTATGCGCCGTACTCTTGGTATCCGATCTGTTTGAGCTTGTAGAGCAGCGCCTTGTAACTGATTTGCAATTCCTGCGCAGCCCGCCGGCGATTCCAGCGCGTCCGCGTTAACACCTGCAGGATCAATTCTTTTTCGGCTTCCCGGGACGCAGCCTTGGCCGCTTCTTTGAGCGAAACCTTTTCTCCGTTGCTGCGATCCACCCGCCGCAGCAAAGACCGCAATCCTCCCATGGCCAGCGATTCGTCGCCCAGAGCGACAATCGCCCGAGCCGCATCCTTCAATTCACGAATGTTCCCCGGCCAGTGATACTCCTGGAAGAAACATTGGGTCTCGGAGCTCAGAACAGGCACGACGCGAGAAAAATCGCGAGCGGCCTCGGAGAGAAACCAATCCAGTAGAACCGGAATGTCTTCCTTCCGCTGGCGCAGCGGGGGCAACCGCAGACAGACGCCGCTGATTCGGTAATAGAGATCTTCGCGGAATTTTCCCGCCTTGACTTCGGCTTCCAGTTCGCGCGAGGTCCCGCAGATGAAACGAGGTACCCGCCGCACTTCCTCACCGCCGGAAGCGATCTGGCGAACCAGCTCGGCCTGGGCCGAAGAATCCAGATCTCCAACATCTTGCAAGTAGACCGTTCCACCTTCGTCCTGCCAGCTCGCCAGAAGGTCTCGACTAACTTCATTCCCATGACAGACTTGGAAGGGCTCCGACGCCCGGCTGGACAAAGCATGAATGCGGGCCGCGGCGGCTTGCTTGCCCGATCCCGGCTCCGCCACCACCAGCACGGGAACGTCATTCTGCGACAGCTCGCGAATCACGGCTTCCACCGTCCGCATACCCGAGCTGACGCTCTCCCGCCACAGGCGAACCGCGCCATGGTGTGAGCTTCCAGTAGTGGCTAGTATTTCGGAACTGTTGATATCCATGCTTGTTCTGTCCCGAGAACAGAGGGCAGCGTCTCGGAGGAACCGCGGTCTAGCTCATGCACACTTACTGCCATCCGAGCCAACCAAAACCGACGGTCGGGAGAATGAATACTTCCTTATTATTCAATATCTTGCAATACGAAGTTCGCACTTTTCGACGCCGACCTAACTTACCACGTTGCGGACAAATGGGAAACTTTTTTCCCATTTTATCTAGCACCCCGGAGCGATTGCCGGCCCTGGACTTAGGGTGTAAGTCCTAAACTACTGGAATCGCTGGGGATCCGCAAAGCTCCTTTCAGTTAGCTTCAGTTAGCTCCTTTCCGGGGCACGGGCTGGAAAGTAATTTTCCGTGTTTACCCCTTTAGCCCGAGTGGACCGCTTCTCTGAGGCCGGTAGGTTGGTAACTGGGTGGTTACCGCGATGCAAGGCGAAGTGGATCCGTGTTTGCACCGGCCTGAGGTTTTCGCATATTCTCGAAACCAACGCGCCATGGCTGAATCAGTGCAGGTAGCCCCTGTGGTGGTCCCGAAACAAAGTAAGTTTTTCTGGGGGCTGCCATTATGGCAGGGAGCAGCCCTTGTGCTCCTGATCGCCTGGCTTTACGCTTCCATTCTCGGCCGACTGTTCACGCAGTGGATCAACGATCCGAATTTCTCCCACGGTATCTTTGTGCCCGCCTTCGCTGCTTTTGTTCTCTGGAGGAACAGGAACGAGTTGAAAGCGATTGAGCCAGTTTCTTCCTGGACGGGCCTTCCCCTAATAGTTGTGGCTCTGCTCACACTGATGCTGGGAGTACTGGGTGCCGAACTGTTCTTGTCCCGCGTATCGCTACTGCTTCTGCTGGCAGGCTTGATCATCCTGTTTCGGGGATGGCCCTTCTTCCGCGCCGTTCTGTTCCCCTGGGCCATCCTTATCCTGATGATCCCTATTCCTACTATCATCCTTCAAAGGTTTACGTTTCCTCTGCAAATGCTGGCCTCCAGGGTCGCCGCCACCCTGCTGTCCCTTACGGGAGTTCCGGTATTGCGGGAGGGCAACGTCATCGTGCTATCTGTCATGCCCCTGGAAGTCGCGGAAGCTTGTAGCGGCATTCGATCACTGCTCTCATTGGTGACCCTGGCCATCATCTATGGCTATCTGATGGACCATCGGAAATGGGTACGGGTGGTGCTGGCGCTTTCGGCAGTTCCGATCGCGGTAGCTGCCAACAGTTTTCGCATTGTCGGCACCGGTCTACTAGTGCAGTACTGGGATCCAGAAAAAGCCGAAGGGTTCTTTCACAGCTTCTCGGGATGGCTGATTTTTGTCGTGTCCCTGATTATGCTTTTCGCGCTCCACGGCCTGATCCGGCGCATCTGGAAGAGCACGCCGGGGGCGAAACCCTCTGTGCCGTTGCAGACGAGCACTACGAAAGCGGGCGTCGGCATGAAGGGCTGGTCGCTCCGTTTCGCGGCAGCCGCTGTGTTCATGGGTGCGACTGCACTTCTGCTGCAGGCCCGCTCGCGCGGCGAGGTCTTCCCGCCGCGGGAGCCCCTCAGTTCCCTGCCCACCCAGTTCGGTAGTTGGGCGGGGGAAGATTTCAGTCTTGATCAGCAAACCCGCGACATCCTGGGAGCAGGTGAATTCCTCTTGCGCGATTACACCAATAGCAGGGAGACGCAGCCTCCAGTCGGGCTCTTCATCGCGTATTTTCCCACCCAGAAGACGGGCGACACGATTCACTCCCCGAGCCATTGCCTGCCTGGAGCCGGATGGGTTCCCACCCAGCGCGAAATCGTTCAGCTCTCGCGTCCCGACGGATCTTCTTTCCCGGCGAACCGCTACGTGGTTTCCAAGGCCGGAGACCGGGAACTGGTGATCTATTGGTATCAGGCCCACGACCGCGCGATAGCCAATGAATACTGGTCCAAGTATTACCTGGTGGCGGATTCCATTCGCATGAATCGCAGTGATGGAGCGCTGGTTCGCATGATCACTCCGATGTACCGTAAAGAGCCCGCCGATGCCGCGCAGGCACGCTTGTGGGGCTTTGGGTCGCAGCTGACTCCGCAACTCAACCGCTACATTCCTCGCTGATCAGCTGATCCTGCATCTTCAGGCATGAATTCGGACTTCCGTCTCCACCTTTGCTGCCGCCCGCGCCCAGAAAAAAGCCAATGGCAGGAAGCGCACGAGGTCGGTCGCGACCAGAGAATTCTCTCCCAGTTTTTCGCACGCCAGGTCCCCCGCCAGTCCATGCAGATAAACCGCGAGTGCAGTTGACGCGAGCAGTTGCTGAGGATGCTGCGCGATCAGGCCGGCTACCATTCCGGTGAGCACGTCTCCCGTGCCCCCGCTCGCCATTCCCGGATTGCCGGTGGGATTGACCCAGACCTCGCCGTCGGGTGCTGCGATCAACGTGCGATGTCCCTTCAGGACGACAACCAATTCGTGCTCCCGTGCGAACTTCCACGCGACTTCTACACGGTTGGCCTGAATCTCGGCAATGCTCAATCCCGTCAGCCGTGACATTTCCCCGGGATGCGGCGTGATCACAAGGCTTCGGCCGCGGCCAGCAAGATTGGCTGCCGAGCCCTCGAATGCGTTCAGGGCGTCTGCGTCCAAGACCATTGGAGTGTCGTATTTCTGCACCATTCCTCGCACAAACTCGATAGTCTCCCGATGGCGGGAGATTCCGGGACCAATCGCGAGCATTGTCTTGCGTTCGACCAGAGAAGCAATCCGGCCCGATTGCAGCGACTGAAGAGATATCGTGCCCGCCTCGGTCTCTTCCAGCGGCTCGGTCATGACTTCGGGATGGAATCCAGCCACGGTGGGCAGTACGGATCGGGCAGTCGCGATAGTGGAGAGACCTGCGCCCACTCGCAGCGCGGAGAATCCCGCCATAGCGGCCGCGCCCGCCTTGCCCAGCGATCCGCCGATGACGAGCACGTGTCCGTAGCTGCCCTTGTTGGCGTCTCGCGCGCGCGACGCAAGAAGCGAAGCAAAATCTGGCGGAGTGCTCAGATGAAGCCCGAGTTTCGAGACGATCGCCTCCGGCGGCGAGCCAATCGGCGCAATTACGGTCGGGCCGCTCGTCAGCCCCGCAAATACGTGAGCCGGCCGCGGCGCAGTGAAGGTCACGACAGCATCGGCACGGGCCACCGTCCCACTCTGCGCTTTCGTTGCATCGGCATCCGCGCCTGAAGGGATGTCCACCGCAATCACCGGTGCCCGGCTGCCATTCATCATGGAGATCACTGCGGCGTAGAGCGGGCTTACCGGCGGACGAAACCCCGTGCCCAGTACGGCATCCACGATCAGGTCCGCGCCAAATATGGGCGCGGCGTCGGCTGCAGTGAACTCGCTGGCATCGCGCACCACCAGCGGCGGAATGGTGAGCCTCTGGAACATGGCGGCTGCATCCCCGCGCAGTTCCTCGGGACCGCACAGCAGCAAAACTCGCACCACGCGGCCGGATTCCAGCAGTTGTCGTGCCGCTACGAAACCATCGCCGCCGTTATTGCCTTTCCCGCAGACAACACTGATGCGCTGGGCCTGAGGGTAGTCCGAGAGGATGAAGCGGGCCACGGCGGCGCCGGCATTCTCCATCAGCGTGAGCGAAGGCACGCCGAAACGCTCCGAGGTGGCGCGATCAATCTCGCGCATTTCCGCCGCGCTTACGATCTTCATAACGATACCCCGCAAAGCCCGGTAGGCGATAACCGATACGCCTCCTGATCACAATCGTGGTCAGCCCGGCAATAACATTTAGAGAGAAGCGTGCCGGCTTCCGGCGCGCGAACACGCGAGTATAGCTCCTGCGGCGGAGAGACGCTGTGAGGGCGCGTTGTCTTGAACCCCGCCGGTTGTTACGATCCAGAAACCATGCCCACGCTGATTTCGAATCCTACTCACGTCGAAGCCTCCGGCAGCAAACCCAAACTCATCGAGGAATATGTGGGCCGCGTCAACTCGCGCACCTCCGGACTCAGCGTGGCTCATATGCGCAGCCCGGAGGGCTGGGAAGAACCTGGTCAGACCCCGGAGTTCGATGAATACACTCTGGTGCTGCGCGGAACTCTGCGCGTTCAGCACCGGGAGGGCCTTCTGGATGTTGCGCCGGGCCAGGCGGTCATCGCGCACCGCGGAGAATGGGTGCGCTACTCCACTCCTCTTGCCGGCGGCGCCGAGTACATTGCCGTATGCTTGCCGGCGTTTTCGCCGGACACGGTCCACCGCGACGCCTGATGACATCTGCGAGCACCTCTCGGTTTACAATCGAAAGCACCAACCGCAAGTTGCCATGAGACTCTCGGTCGTGATGCCGGTGTATAACGAGCGCGCCACTGTGCGCGAAGTCATCGGCAGAGTGCTCGCTGTCCCGATCGATATCGAACTGCTCTGTATAGACGATGGCTCAAGCGACGGCTCCCGCGAGATTTTGGCCGAGTTACAGCAAAAACATCCGCAGATCAGGGCGCTCCTGCAACCCCGCAATATGGGCAAGGGGGCGGCGCTCCGACGTGGCATCCAAGAGGCGACCGGCGATTTCGTCATCATTCAAGATGCTGATCTGGAGTATGACCCCTCCGAATACCCCCAACTCCTGGAGCCGCTCATCCAGGGCCGGGCCGACGTGGTCTTCGGATCGCGCTTCCTTGGCGGCGGCCCACACCGCGTGCTCTACTTCTGGCACTCGGTGGGTAATTGGATTCTGACTCTGCTTTCGAATTGCTTCACCAACATTAATCTCACCGACATGGAAACCTGTTACAAAGTTTTCCGCCGCGAGGTGATTCAGGCGATCCCGCTGGAGGAAGATCGCTTTGGTTTCGAGCCGGAGATTACGGTGAAAGTCGCCCGCCGCAAACTGCGTATTTATGAGGTTGGAATCAGCTACTCAGGCCGCACTTACGAAGAGGGCAAGAAAATCGGATGGAAGGACGGCGTCCGAGCCCTGTATTGCCTGGTGAAGTATTCCCTGAAAGAACCAAGGGCCGAAGCTGCACCAGTACAGGCAGCCTCGGCCCCGGATCGGTCCACGATTTCCTGATGAAACTCGCGCGGCTAGTGACGAGACCCCTTGTGTCGCAGCCGTCCCTTTAACTGATCTCCGCCCTTGCTCTTGCCCCCGTGAGCAGTGCCACCGGAGGATCCAAAGTGGATCGGCGGATTCGCTTCCTTCTTCTCCCCCTTCAGGGCTGCGCTGGTGCGCGCCTTGCTACTCTCAGCCTTCCGCGAGGCCGACGCCCGGGCTCCTGATTGTTCCACGCGACGCAATTCCGTGGCGGTTGAGCTGCGGGTGCCCGGCTCCTTAACCGCTCGGGCACTACCCTTGCCGCTCTTTTCCTCGTTGTACGACGGCTTCGTCTTGGGTTTCTGATGCTTCTGCGCCGTCGCGGTCATGGTCAAGCCCGCCAGCGCTAATGCTAGTACCAATAAGAATCTCATCTGTTTCCCCTCATCTCGTGCTTCTGACAATGATGCACGCGCCCTGCCAACCCTAGTCCTGGAGGCTACCCTATGTTAACCCGGGCCTGGGAAAACTACTCGCAGCAACCCATAGAAGACTAGCAGAGTGTCCGGCTTCAAGGCTCCGACTCGGGGATTTGGACCCTATTTACTCCACTTTCGGTTGGGCTGGTAGGAAAATGTTTTCACATTATCCTCCAGTTTCCCGACCTGATCTCCGTGCCTTTTTTGGCCCCTATGGGGCTGTTGAATCCGTGCCATAACTTCTTTCTTCCGAAAACCCTGAGCAGACGGACCCGCCCGCATCACGTTCTAACGGTCCTGTACTGATGGACATCCCTCCGTTGTCCTTTCGCCTCTTCGTTCATAGCACCATCGTATCCCCAGGCGGTCTACAGATAAGTAGCGAACCATAGTGCTGGGTCCGATTCCGCACTTCCTGTAGTCCTTCCGCAATCTACGAGTTCTCAGTCTCGGCCTTGACAATGAAGGTGCTGGAGCAAAGTCTTCACTGCTCCCGTGACCTGAAATCCCCGCCGTACGAGGCAGATACGGCCTACCGAGGTCCGCACCGTTGTATGCTCGATTGCTAGGCCGCGCTAGTCTCGGTTCCCTTCTGATCGCTACCGCTCTCATCTCCCTCACCGGTTGTCAGCTGCTTGGAAACCAACAGAATGCCGTCAACGACTCCGTCGTTCTGGCCAGCCCCAGCATGGATTTCGGCAAAGTTGGGGTGGGGAACAGTAAGTCGATTTCGAACAAGCTGACCAACTTCAAGGTTTCCAGTGTGACCATCGTTTCAATTGCTGGCCCGGACGCGAACTTTCAAATCACTGGAATCACACTCCCACTGGTTCTCAACCCCGGTCAGGAAGCTCAGTTCAACGTCTCATTCCAGCCATCTGCGGTGGGCAAACCTTCCACGACTATTTCCTTTGGCGATAATTCTCAGTTCGTTGCTTCCATGACCGTCACCGGCGAGGGAGTTGCGCCGGGACAGCTTTCGCTGAATCCTTCGTCGCTTAATTTCGGGAACGTCAAGGTCGGAGCAAACAATACCAGCAATGTAACCCTTTCCAATAGCGGCGCCACCGACGTCAACATCACGCAGGCCGCATTAAGTGGAGCCAGCTTCACGACGAGCAATCTTGCCTTGCCGCTTACTTTGCATCCGGGAGGCACGGCTGCCTTTAGCGTCACGTTCGCCCCCACGGCCGCCGGCAACTTCAGCGGCAGCGTTTCATTTTCGACCAACACCGTCCAGAACCGAGCTCAACTGCGACAGAGGGCTCAGGCGGTACAGGCAGACGTAGTGGTCCTGGCCTTGAACGGAGTGGGAGTAGATGCCGGCACTCTGAACGCAAATCCGACCAGCGTTGCGTTTGGCAGCGTGCAAGTGGGCGGCAGCAGCAGCAAGTCTGAGACGCTGACCAACACCGGCGGATCGTCGGTTACGATCTCGCAAGCGAGTGTCACTGGCGCGGGCTTTTCCATCAGCGGATTGACGCTGCCCGCCACGCTCGCCGTCAACCAGAGCGTAGCGTTCACGGTTAAATTTGCGCCAACAGCTGCGGGCGCAGTCACCGGCAACCTGGCCATTGTTTCCGATGCTTCCAACTCACCCCTCAACATTGCACTCTCCGGCACGGGAGATGCCCCGGGCCAATTGTCCGCGTCTCCTGCCAGTCTGGCATTCGGCAACGTTCAGATTGGAACCAGCAGTAACAAGTCCGAGACGCTCACCAACAATGGTGGAACGGCGGTTACCATCTCGCAAGCGAACGTCACCGGCGCGGGCTACTCCGTCAGCGGACTGACATTGCCCGCTACGCTCGCACCGAGCCAGAGCGTGGCATTCACCGTGACCTTTGCTCCAACCGCAGCGGGTTCGGCGAACGGGACGCTGTCAATCGTTTCCGATGCGCCAGGCTCACCACTGAACATTGGCCTCTCGGGAACCGGTGTCACGCAAGGGCAAATCACGCCCAATCCCACGAGCTTGAGCTTCGGGAACGTGGTCGTCGGAAGTTCCAAGACGCTTACCGAAACCCTGACCAACTCGGGTGGATCAAGCCTCACGATCTCGGCTGCCGCCGCCAGCGGCGCCGGCTTCAGCCTGAGCGGACTGGCATTGCCGCTGACACTCAACGCTGGCCAGAGCACGACATTCTCGGTGCAGTTCGCCCCGACGGTGACCGGTGGTGTCAGTGGAAATATCGCGATCACTTCCAACGGCGCCAACCCCAACTTGAATATTGTTCTTTCCGGAGCAGGTGTTACAGCAGGGACGCTCTCAGCCAACCCGACCAGTCTTGCTTTCGGCAGTGTACAGGTCGGCAATAACTCGAGCTTGTCGGAAACGCTGACCAACACCGGTGGGGTGAACGTCACCATCTCGCAGGCCAGCGTCACCGGCGCAGGTTTCTCCGTCACCGGATTGGCGCTGCCGGCGACCGTCGCTCCCAGTCAGAGTGTCACGTTCACCGTGAAGTTCGCACCAGCGGCCGCGGGCAACATCAGCGGCAATCTGGCAATCATTTCCGACGCGTCCAACTCCACTCTCAACATCGCCCTTTCTGGTAGTGGCGTCGCACCCGGCTCTCTAACCGCTACTCCGAGCAGCGTTAATTTTGGGAACGTGATGATCGGCAACAGTCAGACGGTACCGGTCACAGTCACGAACACGGGCGGCGCGACCGTAACAATCTCGGCAGCAGCCGCAACCGGCACCGGATTCAGCTTCACCGGTCCGGGCCTGCCCGCCACTCTCGCCGCCGGACAGAGCACCACGTTCAACGCGATCTTCTCTCCGGCGTCCTCCGGCAGCAAAACTGGAAATCTGGGGATCACCTCGGACGCGAACAACCCGATTCTCAATATTCCGCTATCGGGAGTCGGCGTCACGCAAGGCCAGATCACACCCAATCCCGCCAGCTTGAGTTTTGGAAACGTAGCGGTCGGAGCGTCGAAAA
>JBKPCG010000106.1:0-35457 GCA_046727255.1 Acidobacteriota bacterium
CCGCCAGATACTTCTGGCAGGCCTCCTCGGTGGCAAAGTCGGACTGAAACTGGCGAAGCGTCTTGGGAAACGCTGGTCGGGGCACCCTCTACACGACTTATTGGGGCTTGCTGAAGCAACCAGATAATTAGAAGTCGGCTAGGATCGTCCTTGGCAAATCATCTGTCCTGTTCCCAACTGTGGTCAGAGGTGGGCGCGTTATCCCGTCTGAACTGATTGCGTTTGCGATAAACAATAAAAATCATGCCAACTGACATGAACGTGGGAGGGACGATAAGAATGAGGATCCCACTGCGCAATGCCTGAATCATTCGAGCGCCGGCGGAGGCCGCCTGCGTATAGCAGAGCGAGCAGCTCTGGGAGAAGGCCGGGAGAGGGGAAACGAGCAGAACCAGTCCAACCGCTGCAATAGCAATGGTCAGAAACGGCCTCTCGATTCTCACCTTTCCTTTTAACATCTCTTGTCCTGCTTTCACTTCGTGCGTCATTTTGAAAACGGCGCGCCGATCACCATCCGAAAGCTGTCCGTCCAGCCAAATTGCATCCCCAACAGAACGAAAATTGTAAAGATGAGGACAAACAGCACAAAGCCGCGTTTCTCCGCCCAAAGGTGCATGAAGAACATGACTGCCAGCCCAGCCTCGACAATGGCGACCGCCAGCATGCGCAAGAACATTTGCGATACCTCAATATTCTGATAGGCAATGACGAATTGCAGGCCTGCCAAAGCCAACAGACAAACATAGACGGCCAGAACCTTCTCGATTCCCTCACTCTTGTGCTCGGTTGTGGTCATAGCATTCTGGGGCTGCATTCTTACGCCGCTTCGCGGCTATCTTCAGAGTTGCCGCTGATTTTTGGAAACCAGTTTTAGTAGGCCTTCGCCGGCCCGACGCCTGCTGCGCGCCACGATTCTCTACCTGCCGTTACTGTTTGCGCTGATGATGGCCAACTCGGTCACTTGGGGCGCGTCCCGGTAGTTCAGGAATTCGAAACACAAAGCGGAGCACACTAACCGCCGAAGCGCTGAGCCGACTTGCAGGCTTCGTGGCCGGAGAGCCGCCTTCGGTGTTTACAACGCCGCCACGCCTCGTTCCTGATTGCGAATGCGGATGGCTTGGTCCACCTTAGAGAGAAATATCTTTCCATCCCCGATCTTGCCGGTCGCAGCCGCTTGCAGGATAGCGTCGACGGCGGCATCCACTTGGTTGTCATCCATCACAGACTCGATCTTGATCTTGGGCAACAGGTCAACCGAATATTCCCGGCCGCGGTACATCTCCGTATGGCCTTTCTGGCGTCCGTGACCGCGTACTTCCGAGATCGTGAGCCCATCAATTCCGAGTTCGGAAAGAACTTCCTTTACGGCATCCAGCCGGGAGGGCTGAATAATCGCTTCCACTTTGGTCATCATTGTTCTCTGTCCTCTCTTGCGATCTATGTCCTCTCTTGCCGGGAGATTTGAAACTCAGCTTGCGCCAGTGGACCTGGCCGAACGGCGCAAGCACCTGATGAATCCGCTCGGTCTGTTGCTAAGGCTTGGCGCATGAGCCACAAGTCCCAACATCACCGTGGCTCTCGGCCTTATGCTCTGAAGCCCTCGAACTCAGAGGGCTCACGACACCGCTTTCTGAAGGGCAGCCTGCGGAGCAGTCGCCAGCCTGTCTCCAACAGGACTGGTTTCCGGCTTTGTCTGCAAGCTGCCGCCGGGCGACCCTAGTGCTGAAATAACATACTCGGGGTATGCCGGGATGCCGTGCTCGTGCAGGTCCAAGCCATAGAGTTCACCTTCGGGCGAGACGCGGAGCACTCCGAAGGCATTCACCGCACACATGACGGCCATGGCGACCGCGAAGGTGGAACAGGTAACGATCAGACTTCCGATGGCCTGAGCCCCCAGGAGATGCAACCCGCCCCCATAGAAAAGGCCAGTCAGCGGAGCAGAGTTGTCAGGTGCCAGGGCGCCAGTTGCTCCGTACTTGCCGCAGGCAAAGAGGCCCAGGGACAGTGTCCCCCAGATGCCGCACATCCCGTGTACGGGAACCGCGCCGATGGGGTCATCGATACGAAGCCACTCCAACACCTCGACACCGGCGACCACAACCACCCCGGCGACCCCGCCGAGTAGAATCGCGCCAGTCGGGCTGACCCAATAGCAGGGGCAAGTGATGGCGACCAGTCCAGCCAGAAAGCCGTTGACTGTGAAGCTGACGTCCCACTTCTTGGCAAACGTGTACGCATAGGCCATCGCGGTCAAACCCGCGGCGCAAGCCGCCAAGGTCGTATTGGCAGCGACTCGGCCGATGCCCTCGAAGTCCATTGCCGAAAGCGTGCTGCCGGGATTAAAGCCGTACCAGCCAAACCACAGAATCAGGCCGCCCGAGGCTGCGATGGTGAGATCGTGCGGCAGCATGGGGCCACCACCGTCTCGCTTGAACTTGCGACCCAGTCGTGGGCCGAGAACGATGGCGCCGGCCAGTGCAATGAAGCCGCCGATCGTGTGGACGACGGTGGATCCGGCAAAGTCGTGGAAGCCGGTTCCCAGCGAGGGCAGGAAGTGGCCATCGCTGCCCATCAAGGCCAGGAAGCCATCCGGCCCCCACGCCCAGTGTCCGATGATCGGATAGATGAAGCCCGATACCGCCAGGCTGTAGAGCAAATCGCCAACAAAGCCGGTGCGGCCGATCATAGCGCCAGAGGTGATTGTGGAACAGGTGTCTGCGAACGCGAACTGGAACAGCCAGAAGGCAAGGAAGGCAACCCCGGTGGTTTCATAGGTTGCTGGAGCCCCTTGCAGGAAGAACCAATGGTAGCCGATGAAGCCATTGCCATGGCTGAACATGAAGGAGAAGCCGAATGCGAAGAACAGAATTCCGCACAGACACGTGTCGACGATACATTCCATCAACACGTTGACTGTCTCGCGTGATCGGCAGAAACCGGCCTCCAACATCGTGAACCCGACCTGCATGCCAAAAACGAGAAAGGCCGCAATCAGTGTCCAGACCGTATTGATCGGGTTCACAATGTCGGCGGCCTTGATCTCGGCATCGGCTGCGTGGACCACGGTGAAGAACAGACCCGTCGTGACCGTGATGATCAGCAGCACGGCGCAAACGCCCAAAGCTTTGCCGGCGAGCAGGAGTGTGCCGTACCTGCGCCACTCGCTGTCTTTCAGACGAGCGCGGAGACGAACGAATTTTTCAGAGACTGACAGCTTTCTGGCGTTTGCTCTTGGATCTGACATTTATTTCTCCTTGTCGTGGAGGCGAAAGAGCCTCCGCGGTGTGTAATACGATTTCCACTTCCTACGCGAGCCGATATGTTGCACCGCGGTCCCGCACAAACTGGCGGCTGGAAAGAGCAGAAAAAACATTGCGCTCAATATGATCAGCACCGCCTCCAGCGGTGAACTCGCGAGCTGCGACAATCCCTCGAACACCCCGGTACCGCCCAACAACAGCATCGCCACATCCAGGGCCAGCTCTGCTCCGTTCATCGTGGATTCCACCGCCCGGTCTTACAGCATGCCTGACGAACCCTCAGCCACGCTGAGAGAATTAGATTTGGGCGGGGGGCGGCGAGGGCGCTGACACCAGGGGTTGACTGGGATTGAGCCCAAGCCGCTGATCCCCATATAACGGACAGCGCGGCCAACGGCTGCCCGTAAACGAATTGCGCTCTCTGGTTGATGCACATTGCTATTGCTCGCGGCTGTCAAAAACGAACACCAGGCCCGCCGTCAACGTGTTTTGATCTTTCACTGGTGTCGTACCCTTTAAGAACGCCGGCTGATTCGAGAAGTCACGTCTATATTCCAGTCGACTGATGATGTGGTGCGCCACTACCCTCTCGAACGTGGTGGTGAATTCGCTGATATGCTGCGCCGTGCCGGTCGTGAATCCGTCGTGATCGTTGTAGTACTCATATCGGCCGCTGAAGGCGGAGCTGCCGGTAAACGCGTACTTGACATAACCGGCAACGCCGGTCCAGTAGACCGGTTTTGAGAACCCACCTTCGCCGTCAGAGAAGCGATCACCCCGTCCGTAATCGCCGTTGACCATGAAAGACAACTTGTTCGTCGGCGAATACGTGATGACCGTGTCGCTGAGTTGGCGCCACGTGGAGTTGATATCCGTCTGTTCCGGACCCGCCATGTAGTTTTCGATGATTCCGAACTTCTTGCTCGGAGCCCAAGCGAAACTCATGCCGTAAGTCTTCCCGGTATTGTTATCGACGACGTTATTCCAGCCATTTACAAAAAATCCGGTGAGCGAATACTTTTCGTTGAACGCGTACTTCGCCCTCGCACCGAAGTGGTAGTAAGGAATGGCCCAGCTGAACAAAAGGCCGCGTGAGTAGTTCCAGTTGTCCTTGGTTTCAATAACCTCGGCGCCATGCGGCGTGACAAATTTGCCGACGTCCACTTGCAGACCCTTGCCAACCGGCGCGAGATAAGAGAAGTAAGCTTCCTTGAGGTACTGATCGAATCCCAGGCCGCCGAAGTCGCTGCCATTGACGGCGTTCATGGCCTGTCCAAACCCAAGTGCCACCCGGTAACCGGTGCGGCTGTTGCTGGCATCGGGCGCCTTGTCCAGAACCAGTTCAACCAGATTCAAGCCGAACTGGTTGGTGGCTCCATCGAAGAATCGGAACGCGTTGGAGCGCGATGTTGGATTGTTGAAGTTCTGACCGTAGTACACGTCCACAAAGCCGCTAAGCGAAGTTGGCCCTAGTAATCCCGCAAGAGACGGACCGGGCGGCGCGGCAGTCGGAGGTGCAGCCGTGCTGCTGACGAGGTTGTTTTGCGGCACGGATGCCGGCGCCGATTTCTCGCCACGCTTGAGTGCGGCGACTTCCATTTGAAGTTCCTTTACCGTCTGTTCGAGGTCATGCATATGCTGAAGAATCTCGTCGTTCACCGGGGGAGGTGCACTCGCTTGGCCGTGCCCGCGACCCGCAGATGTCAGCAAAATAGTTGCAATAGCAATCACGGTCCCTGCATAGGAGCGACCCTTCATTATGGTTGCTCACTTTCCCCCCTGGTGCATGCAGCGAATCACTGTGCGTATCCGCTGCCAGCAAGCGAACCTTAGCGAGTAACTCGGCCGCAGTCCAACGCATACTTCTTCTGCGGCGCATCGAAGCTTTTGCTAAAAAGTTAAATTTATGGGAGCGATAAGAACTTGATGCACGATTCGGGAACTAGATTTCGAGTCTAAGCGTTACAACTCAGCATGCGTGCTGTGCTGGCGAACAGTACTTCGTTGAAAATGCTAAATTGGAACGTTCATGTCTGCTCCCAATTCTCTCTTTGTGCGAGCCGCGAAAGCACAGCCTACCGAGCGCACGCCAGTCTGGTTCATGCGCCAGGCTGGACGCTACATGCCCGAGTACCGCGTCATCCGTAAGAAATATTCCCTGATCGAGATCTGCAAGAAGCCGGAAATCGCGGCGCAGGTAACCATTGACGCAGCCGAAATCCTCAAAGTTGACGCGGCCATCATCTTCGCCGACTTGCTTCTGCCGCTCGAGGTCATGGGATTGCCTTTTCACTTTGCTGCCGGCGAGGGCCCGAAAATCGAAAGGCCAATCCGCACGATCCAGGATGTAGCCGCTCTTCGCACCGATCGCGCTGCCGACCTCGGCTATGTCTCCGAAGCAGTGAAACTTGTGTGCAAGCACTTTGGCGACAAGCTGCCGGTCATCGGCTTCTGCGGCGCGCCGTTCACGTTAGCCAGTTATATGATTGAAGGCGGCAGTTCTCGCAACTATGTCTTCACTAAGACGATGATGTACTCCGCGCCCGACGCCTGGTCCGAACTCATGGGTAAACTGGTTTCGGTGACCGCCGAGTACTCAGCCGAACAGGTGCGTGCCGGGGCCGACACCATCCAGATCTTCGACAGCTGGGTGGGATGCCTGAGCGTCGAAGATTATCGCCGCTACGTTCTGCCCCACATGACGGACCTGGTGAAGCGCCTGCAAAAAACCGGAGTGCCCATCATTTATTTCGGCACCGACAGCGCTACCCTTTTGCCTTCGATGAAAGAAATCGGCGCGGAAGTGATCGGCCTGGACTGGCGCATCCCACTCGATACCGGCTGGCAGAGCTTGAGCTTCAAAGGCTCCGTGCAGGGCAATCTCGATCCCGTTCTGTTGTTTGCGGAATGGAAGCAGTTGCAGCCGCGCGCCGAAGATATCCTGCGCCGCGCTGCCGGACGCCCCGGCCACATCTTCAATCTCGGTCACGGCATTCTTCCCGAAACCCCCGTGGACAACGTGAAGGCGCTTTGCGATTTCGTCCGCGAGCGCTCGGCGGAGTTCAAGAAATGAGCGCGTGCCCGCTGGGACTTGGCGGCCGCTGTTACTGCGCCAACCATGTGAGTTCGTTTGCGGCCGCTCCATCCCAAACAGCCGTGCTCTTGCTGGCCCATGGCACTCCCGAAAACCCCGAGCAGATTCCTCAATATCTGTCCCACGTCACCGGCGGCCGCGCGCTGCCGCCGCAAGTCGTCGAAGAAATCCGGCACCACTATTCGCTAATCGGTTTTTCACCGTTAACGTGTTGGACACTTTTTCAGGCCGCCCAGCTATCGCAAACCCTGCGGCTGCCCGTCTTCGTCGGCATGAGAAATTGGAAACCGTTTATCGCCGATACCGTGAAAGCCATCGCCGCGCAACCCTTCGAACGTGTGATCGCTATCTGCCTCGCGCCCCAGAACTCACGCACCAGCGTCGGCCTCTATCGCCGCGCAGTAGTCGATGAGACGAGCCTCCCGTTCGCCTTGGATTTTGTCGAGGAGTGGCACGACCAACCCCTGCTCGCGCAAGCTTTCGCGGAGAAGTTGCGTGCCGGGCACGAGAAAGCCTCCGCAGAACACGGAACGAAATTGCCCGTGATCTTTACCGCGCACAGCGTCCCCCAAAGAACCATCACCGAAGGCGATCCGTATGAAGCGCAGACGAAAGAAACGGCCGCGCTGGTCGCGAAGGAAGCCGGCTTTTCGGCAGACGACTGGGTCTTCGCCTTCCAGAGTCAGGGCAGGTCGGGCGGCCCGTGGATCGGTCCCACTGTAGAAGAGACAATTCTGAATTTGAAAGCGAAAGGCCATCGCGGCATCTTCGTTCAGCCGATCGGATTCCTATGCGATCACGTCGAAGTGCTCTACGACATCGATATCTTCTTCAAACGGTTTGCGGAGAAAGAAGGAATGCGCCTGTGGCGTGCCGAGTCGCTGAACGGATCACCAACCCTGACCGCATCCTTGGCCGAGTTGGTACGCAGTCGGATGAGGGACTTCAGCGTGTAGCTGTACAACACGGGCGTAGAGACGCAGCGTGCTAAGTTTCCCCCTGCATCGGATCAAGGCCGCGTAAACGGAGACGCGGCAAGCCGCGTCTCTACGAACTGATTTTCATGAAACGTATTGCCATCATCGGCGGCGGAATCTCCGGCCTTTCGGCCGCGTACGCGCTCGAGGAAAGGCGCCTGAGAGGCGTGGCCGTGGAGTACGTCCTGTTCGAGGCCAGCTCGCGCCTGGGTGGCGTGCTCGTCACCGATCGCGTGCAAGGGTGCCTGGTCGAAGCCGGCCCCGACTCGTTTCTCACCGAAAAGCCGTGGGCCATCGAGCTCTGTAAGAAGCTCGACCTCGGCGATCAGCTCATCGGCTCCAACGACCGACAACGCAAGACCTACATCCTCGTGAAGGGTAAGCTGGTGGTGATGCCCGACGGCCTGATGTTCATGGTGCCCACCAAGATCCTGCCCACCCTATTCTCGCCGTTGTTCTCGTTGCGCACCAAGATGCGCATGGCGGCGGAGTGGTTTCACCCGCCGCACAGAGCATCCGAGGACGAAACCGTCGCCGAACTGGTCGAGCGCCACTACGGTCCCGAGATGGTTGATCGTCTCGCCGACCCGCTGCTGTCCGGCGTTTATGGCGGCGAAGCGTCACAATTGAGCGTGCGTGCCGTGCTGTCGCGTTTTGCCGACATGGAGGCCAAGCACGGCAGCTTGGGACGCGCCATGCTCTCGGCTCGCAAAAAGATGGGCGCCGCCGCGAAGAGCCCGCTCCCCCTATTCACCTCGCTCAAGGAAGGCATGGAGCAGATGGCGGATGCGCTCGTTACCCGCCTCGACGCGAGAGCGCTGCGTACTTCTTCTCCAGTTGAGTGTGTGATGGGCGAGAACGGTGCTTGGACCGTCTCTGCCGGTTACCAGAGCGATCACTTCGATGCCGTCATTGTCGCCACTCCGGCTCCCGCCGCCGCTTGCTTGCTGCGCCTGACGAATGAAGAGTTAGCCTCCGAACTCGGCGGGATCCGCTACAGCTCGTCGGTCACAGTCACGCTCGGCTACGACGAAAACGTCCGCCGATCCCTCCCGCCCGGCTTCGGCTTCCTGGTGCCGCGTAGTGAAGGCCGTCGTATGCTGGCGGCTACCTTTGTCCACAACAAGTTTCCTCACCGCGCTCCCGAGAACCGAGCTCTCGTCCGCTGCTTTCTCGGGGGGGCTCGCGACGAGCGGATCCTGGCTAGCAGCGAAGATGAAATCCTGCGCATTGTGCGCAGCGAGCTGAAGCAGATCATTGGCATCGCCGCCGAACCCGTGTTTGCCCGCGTTTACAAGTGGAGAAGCGCCATGGCACAGTACGAAGTAGGACATCTGGAGCGCTTGCAACGCATCCAGACTCTCTGTGGGAGCCTCCCCGGACTCGTGCTCGCCGGCAACGGCTTCACCGGAATCGGCGTGCCGGATTGTGTACGCTCAGGCACGCAGGCCGCCGACCGGCTCTCCAGTGTCTTCGGCTTGGGTTCAGCCGATGCTGCGCAGCCGACTGGCACCTGATCCCTCTTTTTCCTCTGTGGCAGTGACTTCGCAATTACTGCCGTAACCTGCGAACTACTGACGTTTGTCAGAAACTGTGAATCGCGAATGGGGTTAGTACCAGGAGAAGTGCACGGGGGATGACAGATGAAACGCAGCTTTCTTCTAATTGTTTGCCTGGTGGGGATAACGCTGATCGTTGCGGCACAGCAGAACACCGACCACAACATGAACACGATGCAGATGCCGGGTCACGACATGTCCAAAATGCAGGATCACGACATGTCCGCCGACCCTGACGCTGGCGCGCACGTCATGCATTCAATGGAAGACCGCCACATGGATTTGGGCCCGCATATGAAAATGACCTCTCTGCGCGAGCCCCAAGCCGGAGACCAGCAAAGGGCCGATCAGATTGTAACCGCCGCCCGCAGAGTCGCCGAAAAATATCAAGACTACAAGACCGCGCTCAGCGATGGCTTCAAGATTTTCCTGCCCAACGTTTCGCAGAAGCACTATCACTTCACCAACTACCAGTACGGATTCGAAGCCGCGTTGCACTTTAACCCCGAGCATCCTACGTCCCTGCTCTACGAGAAGCAGGGCGACGGCTACAAACTAATCGGCGTGATGTACACCGCGCCCAAGCGTTTCACCGAAGACGATCTGAATGAGCGCATCCCGCTCAGCGTCGCCCAGTGGCACGAGCACGTGAACTTCTGCGCCCCTCCGCAGGATCGCAAGAAAGAAGCGTTTGGTCCGAACGCAAAATTTGGTTTGCTCGGATCGATTGTCGCGAAAGAAGACTGCGACGCCAACGGCGGAACGTTCCACCCCATCATCTTCAACTGGATGGTGCACGTGTATCCGCTCGAAAAAGACGCCGCCGCGATCTGGTCGGTCGAGCGTCAAGCGCATAACCACGGCGGGGACTAGAGCCCAGCTCGTAAGCAGCCCACTCTAATCGTCGTTTGTGTAATGGCATTTTTCACCACTCCAGCGTGTCAGTTCGACCCGATCCAAATAGTTTGCCTTGAATATCGAACTTTGCGGCGGCGAACCGCCCTGAAGTGAACTGCGCGTGGACACTCCAGGTGCTCTTGCGACGCAAGGGGATTGCCCGCGCGACGGGCTAACCCGAAGTGATGTTGCTGCGAGGGGACGGTCGTCGCATTGGTTCCGGATCTCCGAGTTTTCGCATCCGAGCGAACCGCAGCGTTGTGGGAAAATTTGTGACAGTATCCAGAATAACTGAGCTTCCAGGGCTCTGGTACCTTGAACTCTGTGGAGGATCTATGAACGCAAGCATCGCTGGCGCCGATCAAGACCTCTGGCCCGAACTCCCGCTGGAATCCTGGGAGGGCACCTACCGTACCCTTCACATGTGGTCGCAAATTGTTGGTAAGGTGCGGCTCGCGCTAAGCCCGAGAGTGAATCACTGGTGGGAAGTGCCGTTCTATGTGAATGCGGTCGGGCTGACCACCTCCCCAATCCCATACGGGAGCGGGGCCTTCGAAGTCTACTTCGACTTCATCCATCACAAACTGATCATTCAGACCAGCCACGCCACCAACAGAACACTTCCATTGGCCCCCCGTTCCGTCGCGGATTTCTATCGCGAGTTCATCGGGACGTTGGCCTCTCTTGGGATCGAGGTAAAGATATGGAAGATGCCGGTTGAAATTCCTAACCCGATTCCATTCGATCAGGACACGATGCATGCCTCGTACGATCCCGAATACGCTCACCGCTTCTGGTGGATTCTCGTTTCCTGTGACGCAATCTTCAAGCAGTTCCGGGCTGGGTTCATCGGCAAAGCGAGCCCCGTGCATTTTTTCTGGGGCAGTTTTGATCTGGCGGTGACCCGCTTTTCAGGCCGCCGCGCACCCGAACGCGACGGAGCGGATCTCATCACGCGCGAAGCCTACTCGCACGAAGTCATCAGCTCTGGATTTTGGCCAGGTGGCGGAGATATTAAAGGCCCAGCCTTTTACACGTATGCAGCGCCTGAGCCCTCAGGGTTTGCACAGCACCCGATAAGCCCTTCGCGGGCCTTTTATGACCCGCAATTAAAAGAATTCTTGCTGATGTACGACGACGTGCGGCTGTCCCATTCGCCACGAGGCTCGTTACTTGATTTTCTGCAAAGCACATACGATGCTGGCGCAGACCTTGGACAATGGAATCGCAGGGAGTTGGAGAAAACGGCTCTCTAAGCATGATGTTCCGCTGTCCCGTTGACGGAAACGCCGAGCCCTAGCTAGCTCATCGATTTTGAATCCAAGCCCGTCAATGACAGCAATTTACGTTGGACGCTCTATTGGACCGCTGTCGGAAACACTCTTCTGCCCTCACAACTGGATTGGGGTAGTGGGATTCTGGACGAGTCACGGTCTACCTCGAAGCGATAATTGCCGTAATCCACACCTGCCAGCTATCATGCGTGGACAATGAAATTGAGACTGCTGCTGCTCCTCTCGCTGACTGTTTCTACCTACGCCCAGACCGTTGCCACTCCCAAAGAAGTCGAAGCCGTCTATCCCGCAGCCCACGATCTTTATGTGGATATCCATCAGAGTCCCGAACTCTCCGCGCACGAGACACATACTGCCTCCAAGCTTGCAGGACGTTTACGCAACCTGGGCTATGAAGTCACCGAAGGAGTCGGCGGTACCGGGGTGGTAGCTATTCTCAAGAACGGTGCGGGTCCGACCGTCATGCTGCGCACGGAACTCGACGCACTTCCGGTCGAAGAAAAGACTGGCCTTCCGTACGCCAGCAAAGTGCATGCCAAGGACGACTCCGGACGCGATGTTCCAGTGATGCATGCCTGCGGCCACGATCTGCACATGGCAGCGCTGGTCGGGACGGCCGCAATAATGGCGCGAAGCAAGGAGAGCTGGCACGGCACTCTGATGCTGATTGGCCAGCCCGCCGAGGAAACCATCGGGGGCGCGAAGGGAATGATTGACGATGGCCTGTTCACACGCTTTCCGAAACCGTCGGTGGGCGTCGCGCTCCACGTTGGAAACAATCTTCCTGCCGGACAGGTCGGGATTACCCCCGGCATCTACAACACAAATTCCGATTCCATCCGGATCACGATCTACGGCAAGGGAGGACACGGTTCTCAACCGCACACCACGATTGATCCCATCGTCATTGCCGCGAGAACGATCCTTGCTTTGCAGACCATCGCGTCGCGCGAGGTCAAGCCGGGAGAGATGGTCGTCGTGACAGTCGGCTACATCCGTGCCGGTACGAAGAACAACATCATTCCCGACCAAGCGGAGCTTGGCCTTACTGTGCGAAGTTACAAGACCGACGTGCGGAAACAGGCACTCGCCGCTATTACCCGCATCGCGAAAGCCGAGGCGCTGGCCGCCGGAGCGCCGAAAGAACCGCTGATCGAACATCCCGAGGGTACTGATTCCGTTTACAACGATCCGGCACTCGCGCAACGACTCAGAGCACCGCTCGAAGCAGCGCTCGGCCAAGGGAACGTAATCACTACCGAGCCGATCGCGCCCTCGGAGGACTATTCCTATTTCATTCAAGCGGGTGTCCCTTCTCTCTACTTCAGCCTGGGCGGGGCCAATCCGCAGAAGTTTGCCGAAACCAAGGGCACGGAAGGGATGCTGCCGTCCAATCACTCTCCATACTTTGCCCCGGACGTGGACCCCACGCTGCGCGCGGGCATCAAGGCGGAGGTCGCCGTGTTGCGGAATCTTCTGAACGGCGCTTCGCAGTAAACCGACTGTAGCCGCCAAACAGATTCGTAGAGACGCGGCGTGCCCATCTCTATGCTTGGGTTTTTCAAATCCGCAAAGCAGACTGCTTGATGCCCGCTCGCTCTGCTATTCTGACTCTTCCCGCTTCCATGAACAGTGTTGTTTCGCCAAGCCGATGGAAGGTCATTGTTTCTTTCGCCCTGGTCTACGTTTTCTGGGGCTCGACGTACCTTGGCATCGGCATTGCCGTCGAGCACATTCCTCCCGCCCTGATGTGCGCCACTCGCTTTACAATCGCGGGCATCATGATGCTCGCCTGGTGCGCGATCACCGGACGCCCCATCCTCCATTCGCCGCGTGAACTTTTTCACATGGCGGTCGTCGGCATCCTCCTGTTGATGGGCGGCAATCTCACGCTCTCCTATGCCGAGCGCATTGTTCCCACTGGCTTGGCCGCTCTTTTGATCGCGGTAACGCCGCTCTGGTTCCTCGTGCTGGACAGCCTGCTCCTTGGCGATCACCACATCTCGCAGCGCGGCAAAATCGGCCTTCTGCTGGGGATCGCGGGAGTGGTAGTGCTGATCTGGCCCGAACTCAGAGCACCCGCTTCGATCGGACGTCGCGAACTCTGGTGGTCGATCGCGCTGCTCGTGGGATCATTCACTTGGGCGCTCGGATCGGTACTCTCGAAAAAGTGGCCCAGCGCCGATCCCTTCAGCGCTACCGCCTGGCAGGTGATCTTCGCCGGACTCGGGAACCTGGTTTTTGCCGTGTTGTTCGAAAGACTCTCGGACGTGACCTGGACCAGACGCGGCGTTGGCGCGATTCTCTACCTGGTTGTATGTGGCTCCTGGATCGGATACACCGCCTACATCTGGCTGCTCCAGCACGTCCCGACTTCCAAGGTGGCAACCTACGCCTATGTGAACCCGGTGGTCGCGGTTTTTCTCGGATGGCTGGTTCTACACGAGCGCATTGACCATTTCATTGTGCTGGGCACTGCGGTGGTCGTGGCTTCCGTAGTGCTGGTCACCAGCGCCAAAGTTCGGAGCCGCACCGTGGCGGAAGGACTGCCAGCTGTCGAAGCGGTAGGGGACTGAACGAAAGTAGCGCTGCGCATGAGCTACTCCGCTTCCTCGTCTGGCTCATTGACGATGTCCACCACCCGACCCCGGATCGAAAATAGCAACTTCTGCGTGTTATCCGGCTGAAACGTGACCCGCGCCGGAGATCGCTCCCACGTCGGTGCCGGGCACTCCGAGTCCGGATCGTCCTCTCCCGCCGGTTCGCCAACCGGCTTTTTCAGGACTGGCTTCCGTCGACCTACCTGCGCCACTACCGCGTACAGTTTCTTGCCGTCATCCGACACGCCGCAGTATGCCACATAGTCGCGATACCAACTCGCTGTCGAGTAGAACGGATCGAATTCAGGCAGGCTTAACTGCGAAACTTTGCCGCTGAGGCGGTCCGCCAGCCGCCAGCCGCCTCGCTGCCATTGCCAGCGCAGAGCGTTCTCTTCGGGCAAAGCGTCATTCACGCGAAACGCACGCCGTACCGCAAATAGCCGGTCGGTCAACTCGTGCGTCGGGCCAGTTGTGTATTCCTTCAAGCGCGTGTCCACGTACAACGGACGGACCTCAGATCAAGCAACTTCGTTCCGGTTGCATCTGGCCATTTCACCGACATCTATTTCCCGAAGGTGATGACGTGGGTTTTGGGAACCGCAGCACTCGCCCACAGCGATCCAGAGTACGAGAACAAGCAGAGTCAGCCTTCTCAGCATGATTCGCAGGGTGGCATAGTCCGGACCCCTTCGCTATGACGCGTGAACATCGAAAATGTTCGGTTTCCCGGGTTCCGCCCCGTGATCCCTGTGCCCCCTGTGGTTCACGTTTTTCTTCGCGTACTGGGCTACGCCGCCCGCTGGAACGCTTGCGCGTAGTCTCGTGAGAATTGCTCGAAGCTAATCGGCTTTCGGCCAAGCAATTGCTCCACGTCGCGAGTCACTGCGCTCGCACTTCCTCTTCGATAGAACTGTTGCAGGTCAACCAGAGCGTTCGCACTCCACTCCGGCAAACCCGCCCCGAGTAGCGCCTGTTTGAATTGTTCGGCGGGCAGATCCACGCACCGGATCTCACGGCCAGTGTCTTCCGAAAGAATTTCCGCTACGCGCGCGTTGCTGAGCGCTTCGGGTCCAGTCAGCGTGTAAGCCTTACCTTGATGCCCGTCTTCGGTCAGAGTCTTCACGGCTACGGCAGCGATGTCTCGGAGATCAATGTGGCTGACCTCGCCGTCGCCTTGCGATCCGTAGAACGCGTTCTGGGTATTAATGGTTGCGGCATTGTAGGTGACGAAGTTCTGCATGAATCCGTTGGGACGCAGGAATGTATAGGACACTCCAGAGGACTTGATGTAGTCCTCGGAGTCGGCGTGCTGGCGAGGGAAGATCGCATTGCGTCCGCCCATCGCCGAAAGCTTCACAACGTGCCCCACACCGGACTGCTTGATTTCGTCGATAGCTTTGCGCTCTAGTGCCGGGAGGTTCGGCGTTGGGGGCGCCACCAGAAAGACACGCTCTATACCTTTCAACGCGGCCTGAAGCGTCTCTGGCTTGTTGTAGTCCATGGTGGCGATTTCCACCCCCGAAGGTGCGGCTGCCGCCTTGGTCACGGTCTGAAACGCTGCCCGGACCTTAACCCCGGTGGCCGCGACTTGCTTGAGTACTTCCTTGCCAACGTTGCCGCTTGCGCCTGTGATCAGAATCATAAGGTGGTGACGCCGGTAGTGTACTGTCAGCTTTCAGGTCCCGCCAAACGCGCGGAAGTTCTACAAGCACTGGATGCTATCCCAGGGCAAAGTGTCGCGGAACTTTTTGTGGTGCTAGTCTCCGTCGCCTCCTGTCGGTCATGTGGACCTGGCCCTAGCAAAGTCTTGACAGCCCAATTCCTAACCGCCATGCTTACAGCATTCCGGGAGGTTGCATGGCCGAAGCCCAGCAGGAAAAGGATAAACGGGCCACGCGACGGTTCGCGCTGCGTTTGCCGGTGAGTGTCCGTTACGGAGAGAATGGGCAGGAGCGCGAGACGCAAACGCGGGATGTCAGTGCGCGCGGCGTGTGCTTTTATCTCGATTCGGAGATCCAGGCCGGTTCTGGCATAGACTTCACGCTGACCCTTCCTCCCGAAATCACGCTCACGGAAAGCATCCGGGTGCGCTGCAGAGGACGGGTGCTGCGAGTCGAAGGCGGCACCACAAATGGCAAGATGGCGGTCGCCGCCGTCATTGATGAATACGAGTTCCTGGCCGATACCTGATACCGTTCGTCACTTCTTTCCAGGGACGCTTGAGTGATATGGTGGAATGAAGACTCGAGTGCTCCAAGTGAAGTGCTTCCGGCCGAATCCTGAGTTCCGGCAAAGGTGCGATTGCTATCCGTTGCAGAGTTGCGTTTTCGCGACGAATAGAGCGACGTCGCGCCGGACGGCGAGTTTTCTTGCGTTGGGACTGCTCGCGCTGGGAGCATCGTGGGCTCATTCCCAAACCGCCACCACGCGCGCTCCGCAATCTTCGCCCTATTCTTCAATTAAGAGCTTCAAGATCATTCAGGAGAAAGACGGTCCCGCGGTTGAGATCCTTTCGACCAAGCCGCTTATTCCTTCGATTCAGGCGATCGACGACCCGCCGCGGCTGGTGATTGATCTACCTCACGCGCGGCTCGACACGCGCGAGAAGCGGATCAGCGTACAGGCCGACCAGATCAGCACCCTGCGCGCCGACCAGTTTCAGCAGAATCCGCCGGTGGCGCGCGTGGTGGTCGATCTGCTTGTGCCTCGCGCTTACACGTGGGCGGCCGCCGGAAATCGACTGGTAGTGCATTTGGGAAAGAATCCGCCCACCGACGCCAACAAGACGCCATTTCAAGCTCCGTCGGTGCCGAGCCTGACGTCGTCGCCCAAGCCGGTGGCCGCAGTTGTGCGCGCAGGCGGGCCGCTGGCGGTCGCCGGCAACAGCCTGGCTTCAGGATCTTCGATCACGGCCGGCGCGGACACGGCTGTTCTAAATCTGGCACGCGGTGGAGAAGTGCATGTCTGCCCCGGCACCACCGTTTCGGTGACACCGTCGCAGAACGGGCACAATGTGATGCTGGGAGTGAACACGGGCGCGTTGGAAGCGCACTACTCGCTCGACGCATCTTCTGATTCGGTGATGACACCGGATTTTCGCATCCTGCTGGCAGGGCCGGGCGAATTTCACTACGCCATCAGCACCGACACTCAAGGCAACACTTGTGTGCGCGCCCTCCCGGGTAATACCGCTTCGGCGATTGTTTCCGAAGTGCTGGGAGATCGCACCTACCAGGTGAAAGCAACTGACCAGCTCGTGTTTCACTCCGGGCAACTCGACCTCGTGGACATGGCCGTGCCGCTAGAGTGTGGATGTCCGCCGCCGCGCCAACCTGTACTGCGTGCGGCGAATGAACCGCCGCAGATCATCGACGCCCCTCCGACATCTGGCCCAGTTACGAACCCCGCCAGCGCGGAGCCAGTACGCCCCGAGATCGCCGGGTCTGACGGATTGCCCGCAGCCGCCCCGCTCAAAGTTTCAGTAGCGCAGAATGGTCTCCATGTCCAGGTGGAAGCGCCGTTCGTGTTCCACGCGACCGGACCTCCTCCCGCGCCGGTCGAGGATGTGCGCGCCCTGCCGCTCGACCCGCGTCCATATCAGGCACTCGTAGTGAGCACACCTCTTCCCCCTGCTCCCGGGCAGAAACCTTCGGGCACAGAGACCGCATCCGCAGACGCGCCTCCCCGCCGTGGATTTTTCGGCAAACTGCGCGGATTTTTTGCTGCCATGTTCCGCTGACCGGGCAGTAATTTACAGGCAAAGTCTGCCGCGACGAGTGCATCCTAATTTCAAACGAAACTTCCAACTACGTAAAGGAGAATGGTGTGCGAAAACTGTCGTTTATTGTTCTGTGCGCGACAATACTGACGGCTGCGGTCTCCGCGCAGGTTCCCACCAAGGGAAACGTATTCTTCGGCTACTCCTACAATCGCGCTGAGATCGTTTCCAATGATGCTGTCAATCTGAACGGATGGAATGCGTCGCTGGAAGGCAATTTTCTACCGTGGATCGGAATCGTGGGCGACCTAGGTGGAACTTATGGGAGCCACGTGGGCGAACACAACTATCTTTTTGGACCGAGAGTCTCGGCGCGAGTCGGACACTACCGACCGTTTGCAGAACTCATGATCGGCGCGGCGCACATCAACGTCGGAAATGGGGCCGCGACCGATACTTCATTCGCCAATGCGGTAGGCGGCGGACTCGATTATCAGATTTTCGGACCGGTGTCAGTTCGCGGACAGCTGGACTGGATTCATACGCGCTTCTTCAGCAATGGTCAAAATGACGTGCGATTCTCGACTGGCATTGCGGTGCACTTCTGAGCAGTTGCTGACAGAAATGAGTTGAGTTTCGCAAGCTGTCCGACTTAGACGGCAGCCTGAGACTTGTTTGCAGCCTTCGCCTGCTTCGCGCATTCTTCCAGAATTGTGGGTACTTCAAACAGGGCCCGATTGGAGTACTGATTGGCCTTCCGACGAAATTCATTGAAGGTTGCGGGCTCAAGCAGGCGCTGAACGGCGGGCGCAATTTTCTTGCAACTCGGCACGACGATCCCGTAGCCCTTCTCGGTCACCCATTCCGCGTTGTAGCGCTCTTGCGGAAGTGTTCCGGAATTACACTCAACGATAACGGGCAAGTGGAATTGCAGCGCTTCGCTGATCGAGCCCGGGCCGGGCTTGCCAATAAAGAAGTCGGCCAGAGCCATGTAGTACTCGACATTCTGAGCAAATCCGACGACCAGGATTGGCTTTCTGGTTTTCAAGGCTTTGAGTTCCGCGGCGAGTTTCTCGTTATGCCCGCAGATCAGGATCAACTGAACACCGCTGTCGGTTTCGCTGAGCCGTCTGGTGATCTCGACCATCACCTTGGAGCCGTGCCCCCCAAAGAGCACGATGGCAGTCGGACAATCGGGATCCAGACCGAGTCGCTTTCTTTCGGCGACGCGATCGATGCTCATCTTTTCGTAGAACCTTGGCTTAAGAATCATTCCTGACGTCAGGAAGATATGGTCTTGTGGAACACCGATCGTCAATGCCTGTTGGCGGGCCCGTTCCGTGCCGGCGATTATGTAATCTGACTCCTGCTCGATCCAGAAGTGTGGCGGGTAATCCGCCAGATCCGTTATCAGGGTGACGAAGGGCGTTCCCGCAGCATCGCTGCGAAGGCTGGCGGCGATCTCACGATCGAAGTGAGGAATTACAGAAAGCACCAGATCCGCCGGATGTTTCGCCCAGTAAGCACGGAGTGCTTTCACGATCGGACGATGGTAGAGCCGGATGGTCGCCTGCAAAATAACCAGAAGTTGAGGCGTGAAGCGTGTCCAGCCCCGGCGCAGGATCAAGTTGTAGGTGTCCTGAATGCGCAAGCCCGTGGCCCGACGGATTAAATCGATTGGATCGAGCAATTCCTGGATGTCGAGCAAACTGATGTCCCAGGGATCTTCTTGTGCGGAGAGCTTGGCTTGTAAAGCGTCGGCAGCGCTGCGATGTCCTCCCCCGGCGTGATGATAAACGATGGTCAGTTTCCGCAAGACTCTCCTTGCCGAGCGCCATCAGGCGAACGGCTGTTCGAATTCCGCAAGTTCGGAATCAGCTTCGCTTCGTCCTTCGCCGGCACGAACGTCGTCAGGTTGCTCGATGTATTCATGGATTTGGACGCCTTCTTCGCCGACGGTAATGTATTTAGGATGGTCGTCAATCCAGCTGCCGGAGTTGTAGTAATCGATTCCGTCTTCGTGGCGGTGAAGGGCGGCATGGGTATGTCCGCAGAAAATGCGCGCGGCCTGATGATGGCGTGCGTGAGCCAGGGCTCCGCCCGCAACTTTGGTTGAAAGGCGCAGCCAGCGCGTGTTCAGACGATCCAGGAAGCGCGTAAGCATTTTGCTCTTGGTATCCCACTTTTGCAATTGCAGATAAAGCAGGGTACCGAACAGATAGTTGAAGCGGACGTTGTTCACTCCGAAGCTGTCAAACTGATGCCCGTGAACGGCAATGTGCCGGAGTCCCTGATATTCCCAGCCGTATTCGTGGTATGCACGGACGCCCACCAGGTGCGACATGATTTGAGTGAGTCCGTGGTCGTGGTTGCCTTCGACCCACACGACTTCAACGTTGCGCTTGGGATTGGAGAGCTTGCGAATGAAGCCGAGAAACTTCCAGTGCTCTTTTTTAAGGCGGGCGAAATTCAGGTCGGCGAAGATGTCGCCGTTCAGGATCAGGCGGCGATAGCGGTTCTGCTGGAGCACACGCATAGCCTCGCGCGCCCGGCTCATATCCGCGCCCAGGTGCAGGTCCGACAGGATCAGCGTGTCGTAGACATGCGAGTCCACGGCTATTATTGTCCCGAAAAATTGTTACGGGGTTATGAATCAGAGAACAATCAGACCCGCGGACGTAACCACACAGTAACCCTGCTGTGACGTAGCGCCAACGGCCTCAGTGCGCGGGAGGAACGTATTGAGCGGGGGGCGCAGCGCCCTCGCCGAAGAAGAATTGCTCCATCTGTTTCACGATCACTTCCTGATCCTGCTTGCGCGCTGGATTAAGGCGATATTCGTTCAGCAGCATCTTGCAGTACTCCGTCCACTGGCTCCAGGCCTGCTGGGAGACCTGGTTGTAAATCTTTTGGCCGAGCTCAGAATCGAACGGCGGCTCCTGTAATCCGGGCAATTCCTGTTTCAGCTTCGCGCAGAAAACCTTGTGCTCTGACATGAATTTCGTTGTCCCCAGAAAATTATCGCACATGCGGTGGTGCCGGAGACCGAAGCACGCCGTCGTCCAATTCGACAGCGAATGTGAGATTTTCATTGACAAATCACATACGAGTGGCAATATCTTGTGGTAGGCAGGCTGCTCATACTACAATTTGAGTAGCTCCGGCATCAAGGTGCCCCTGTCGAGAACCTTGGGAGAAAAATCGTTCAAACGGAGGGATACAAGTTCATGGCAACGAAGAAGAAAGCCGCCAAGAAAAAGAAACACTAAGCAAGCAGGACGCTCGTCCAGAACTTCCCCAAAGGCCTCCGAAGAGAGCACCTCTCCGGAGGTTTTTCGTTTTTCCAGAGCAGCACTAAAAGAAGTTGTCGCGCCCCCGGCAACCGTGCTAGAAACGCGAGTACAGATGTTTGGTCTGCACGGTGAGCAAACCATGAGCCCGCGAACGAAACCCGCCTCCCGGAAGCACCGCAGTGCGGAAGTCATTATTCCCGACAAACTGTATTTCCGGATCGGCGAGGTCGCACGCCTTTGCCGCCTGCCCGCTTACGTGCTCCGCTTTTGGGAGAGCGAGTTTCCGCAGCTCAAACCAGTGAAAAGCAGCACCGGCCAGCGCATGTATCGCAGACGAGACGTGGAGTCGGTGCTGCGGATCAAGAAGCTGCTCTACGAAGACGGGTTCACCATCGCCGGCGCACGCGGGCAGTTGCGGGAAGAGATCAAGTCCGAACGCGACCAGAGCGCCCTTCCCTTCCCAATGCGGTCTTCACTCAACGTGGCCCATCTGCGACATGAGTTGCGGGAGATCCTGCACATTCTCTCGGCGCGCCGCTGAGTGTGGGGCGGACACTCTTGTCCGCCTGGCGACTGTCCCAACGCCCGCCGCGGGATTTCCACGGTGCACTTTTGGCGGACACAGCCTGCCCTGAGCGAAGTCGAAGGGAGTGTCCGCCCCACACACGCAAGAAATCACGCGAACTTCTGGATCGGATCGGCTTTCACGAGCGGCTCCTCGACCAGATGTTCGCTGAGGAACCATACCTGCAATTCATTGGTACGAAGCACATCGCTGACCACCAGATCGTTGGTCCCTTCGTCGCCAATTTTTTGGGCGCGCTCGGCCAACGTGCGGCAATCGCTGATAATCACCTGGTGGGCATCGAGCAGACGCGACAATTGAACGGGGACTTCCTCGCGCCCCTTTGGCGGACGCTCCATGCGGGTCGCTTCGGCGACGTCGGCAGCCATAGCCAGACTTATTCCGCCCAGCAACTGGATGCGCTCGGCGATCGTGTCCACTAATTCGGACTGTTCTTCATAGTGCTTGTCGTAGAGCAGATGCAGCTGGTAGAAGGTTGGTCCCGCAACCTGCCAGTGCGACTTCTTATAGAGATCCCGAAGCGTAATGGTGTCGGCCAGGAGTACATTCAGTCGCTCAGTCATTTCCAGCCGTACCGGCTCTTCCAGTTGTAGGGGGATTCGGTTGGAAACGGTGCCGAAAGCCTGGAGTTCAGGAGCCCGCTGATGATAGCGGGGATTTGGGGACAGCTTGTGTGCAACCGGGGAGAGCGTCTTCTTCGCCATGAAATTCTCCTTCGAAGCAAGGTTGAGATGGCGCCGGCCAACAATGGAGCAGGGCGTGATGGCCCAGCCGGCTGCCCCTTTGGATGCACGCCAAGTTAAAGGGATTCCCTGAAGTGCAGACATCGGAGTGAATCGCAGACTCGGATACCACTTGAGTGTTAGACAGGCGATGGACAGGCGATCGACAGAGCCCCCTGAACGAAGCGGGAGGGTTGTTCTCCCAACTCTTCAGTCGGCAGCGCTACGCCTGATGGTATGTACCTCAGTCAGAAACTCCACACGTGGCTGACCTTTGACACCGGCCTTCGTCATCCGGGCCTTGAGCTCGTCGGACGCCATGAAAGAGCGGGCGGCATCGAGACTCTCCCACTCGAACAAGAGAGTCAGGTCATTGACGTCACCCGCACTGTGAAAGATTCGGCAGCTGCGTTCCCCGTTCTTGCGGCGCCAGTCAAGCGCGGACTCGAACGCCAATTTCCATGCCGGATAGTCCGCCACTTCATGATGGATGAGGATATTGATCATGACGGTGGGTCTCCTTTTGGCGTAAGCAACGTTGCGCCAAACGTCTCGGAAATGCAAGGCCGGGAGCCCCGGTTCGTATCAGGGCATCGCTTCGGCGATGCCAAACATCGGTTTCTTGGGGACGCCCCTTTAGGGGCTGTGGCGACGCACAAGTGGGGTGCCGCGATCGCCATCGAGACGACAGACAGAAGCAAACCTCGCTTATCGCCGATCTAGGGATGAGTCGCGGGATGCGGAGAAGCGGCCTCGATCAATTTCTGGACTGAGGGCGCGGCCATGATCAGCAGATTGTCCCTGGGCTTCATCGAGCGATCGACTATCGCGAGTTGTTCAATGCGCCACGCCTCCGGCAGTGGCTGATTCTTGCTGATGGCATCCAGCGCCTGTAACCCGGCCGCGGAGAGAGTCGCAAGATCCTCCGACAATGGCTGGTCCTCTATCAGCAGAAATGATCGTTCCAGGACAGGCTTGAGAGTCGTGTGATTCCCCTGCCATTTCACGAGCCAGGCGCGGATCTGTGCCTCGCCGGCCGAATCCTTGTAGCCGCTCTCGATGTAATTCCCGACGAGTTCGGCAAAGCGGCGAGCGATTGCGCTCTCGGGCCGCGCTGCATCGACCAGCCGGTTGAGGGGCACGGATTTGACGGGAGGCTGCGGGTAGACTTCCGAGCGCGTGTAATCTTTGGTGGGCTCCACGGCGTCGGCCAGGACGCGCAGGGCGCGGATGTCTTCTGTGCCCGCCAGACGACGCAACATCGGCACGTAGTTCGATTCGTGCGTAAGGCCGAGCCATCCGAGGCGCCAACTCAATTCATCGAGACGCTGATACATGAACTTCGGGTCCTTCACATCGGGTGGAGACCAGAAGCGCTCAGCGATGGCCGCCAGACGCGGCCAGATGCGGGAATCAATGGTCTCAGGAGTGAGGTACTCGGCCCACATGCAAGCCTCGCCGCCGAGGATCCGTTTTGCCTCTTCGGGAGTCAGCGTAGCGGCCGCGCCAGACATGGGATCGACGGCATAGTGCCGCGCTGCAGGCCACATCAGGTCGAGGTAGTAGCCGTTGGAAAGCAACCCGCGATAACCTTGCTTGGCTGCGGGTGCCAGGGATTCCTGTCCACGCCACGATTGCACGAGCACTGTCTTCGGCAAGTCGGGATGCAGTATTTCATCCCAGCCCATCATGACCTTTCCATGTTTGCTTACGATTTTCTCCAGGCGCTTATTGAAATATGCCTGCAAGTCCCGGTTGTCCTTCATGCTGTGAGCGTGGATGAATTCCTGGATCTTGGGATTCGAGTTCCAGGGGTTGTCGTCTACTTCGTCGCCGCCGATGTGGAAGTAGGCGTCGGGAAACAGGCCGGCCATTTCGCCAATGAGCTTGTCGAGGAACTTATAGGTTTTCTCCTGCGTGACGTCCAGAGCGGTCGCGTCTCGCGCGACCCGGCCCGGCGGGTACGGGCCAGGCTGGCTGGCGAGTTCGGGATAGCCCACGACGATCGAGCGGCTGTGTCCCGGCATCTCGAACTCGGGAACGACGCGGATGCCGCGATCGCGTGCGTAGCCGATGAACTCGCGAATCTCTGCCTGGGTGTAGTACTCCCCCTGCGAGCCCAATTCGTGCAGCTTGGGGAGCTTTTTGCTTTCTACGCGAAATCCCTCGTCGTCAGACAAGTGCCAATGCAGCACATTTAGCTTCAGAGCGGCCATGCCGTCGAGGTTGCGCTTCATTGCATCGAGAGGCATGAAGTGCCGGCAAACATCAATCAGCAGTCCACGCCATGCAAATCGCGGCTCGTCGTGGATGGTCAAGGCCGGTACGCCAAATCCGGTAGGGTTCGGTTCCACCAGCTGCAGAAATGTTTGCAAGCCGTGCAGTACGCCCAGCGGAGTCGGGGCGGTGAGAGTCGCACGTGCCGCTGTGACTTCGAGCGTATAGGATTCGTCCTCGCCGAGTTCCTGGACTTTGGGTCCGGCGTTTTCGCAGCGAATCGCCAGCGTTGCCTTGGTGGAATCTCCCGAGTCTTTGTTGAGGGGCATTCCAGTCTGGCGGCTGAGTTGGTCAAGAAATCTCGGAATGCCACTTTCGAGACGCGCGTCCTTCGCGCCGGTGAGCGCCACTGTGAACAGCTGATCGACTACCAGCTGCCCGGCGCCCACTTGAATTTTCGCGGGAACCGGCATCAGCGTGAGAGTGGAGGGCATCTGGGCCGCTGCAAAACATCTTGAGAGAAAGAGCGCGCTTACAACGAGGTGTAGGGTTCGCATAGGTTGGGAAAATGTCGAACTATCTTGTCAGGAAAGGGAGGTAGTTGTCGATGACGGGATCAACGCCCTGGATTGGCGACTGGAGAAACTGGTCGGGCCTGGCTTGTGCGCCCCTCGGCAGAAAGAGTTCAGGAAGAAAAATTCAAGTGCGACATCCTGCCTCGGGAATTGTCCCACCTCACAGGGAATCGATCGCAACCCTTAGCGAGCAGGCGAACTGGTTTTCGAGAATGGCTTTCGCCGCTCTCAGGCCGCTACCAGTCGCTCCAGCGCTGGCTTGTTGTAAATGATCAAGGTAGAGCCCTTTAGTTCAACTATGTCTTTCTTTCTGAATTCCGATAGTGTGCGCGTTATCGTTTCCCGGCTGGTACCTGTGAGTTGAGCAATGTCTTGATGGGTTAGCGCGAGCCTTACTCGAACTACTCCATTCGAGGCAGGCTCGTCGGTCGCCGATGCGAGCAAGAATTTCGCGACTCTGCCGGAGACTGAATGAGAAAACCCAATTGAGCGGACCACATACCGGCAGTCGCGGCTGATCTGCTGGACTGCACGCAGACAGGCGTCGCTGTGCTCGTGGAGGAACCGAAGAAAGTCTTCCCGGTTCACAAAGTTCAGTTGGCATGACTGCATTGTCTGCACCGTCACCTGATACAGCTTGCCTGTAACAATTGCGTCTAAACCGAGGACTTCTCCCGGCTTCGCGATCCTCAAGATCAAGGCTTTCCCATCACGAGAAGTAGTGCACAACTTGGCTTTCCCCTGGCAAAGCATGAAGATTCCACGCGGGGTCTGTCCCTCTACAAAAATGACCACGGCGGCAGGAAAAACCGCGGCATGTTTTATTTGCTTGAAAGTTTCCAGAGATGCTCGGGAGAGGGCACAGAAGAAATCGTCGGAACCCAGGTGACACGTAAGACATTCAGCGGGCATGCCGTAGGGCGAGTTCATGGATGTTCGTCATTCGCCCGATACGACGCACGGACGGATGCGGTTGCTTAAGCAGTGACCGCCTGGAGAACGAGTACAGGATCCCTCACCGCAATAGGGGGATCATATGACCGACGGCCACGGCTCGACTGTTCAAAAGTGCTCAGTTTTTGCCAACTAAGGTAGGGTTAGGGATTTCCGCATGAATACTAAGCGCCAACTTGTACGGGCACCAATTCCGGGCTGCAGCGGGAATTTTGGATGGATCTGACAGCGTCCTCAGCTGTGAATCTTCCCATAACCAGTGCCAGCTTACGGTCGGTTGTCGTCTGGATGGGAATCTGATGAATCCGCTGCACGTATTCAGGGGTGCGAGTACCGGTACGGTTCACTTTCACAACAAATTTAGTGTTTTTCGTGGGTTTTTCCTCTCGCTTGGGATGACAAAGTTAAAGAAGTTAAGATGACTCAGGAAAGAGTAAAAAGAGTAAGAAGAGGTAACTTGATCAAGCTCAATGCTAGGCTTCTGCGTAACGATTGTCAAACTGGGTCGACACTAACACGATCCTGCTCGACGAACTGTGTCCCCTCTCAAGGCTAGGATTCGCCCCGGAAGGGAAACCGGCGTAAATTTGGTCGGGACGGCGAGATTTGAACTCGCGACCCCTTGCACCCCAAGCAAGTGCGCTACCAGGCTGCGCTACGTCCCGACGCGGGTCCGCTGCCGAGGCTGGCAGCGCGGGGTTGACTTGACGATTCTACACCAGGAAGACGCGGCAAGCCGCGCCTCTACCCGACCTTTTCAATGCATCAGAGCTGGCGCCTCCCACCGATCTTAGACGGGCTTCGGCTCGTCGCCCGTGCACTGGGGCGGCGGCAGTGGGCCTTCGCTCAAGAGTCCGGGGCATAATGGTGGGGGCGAAGCCATGGCCGATATCAGAGGATCCATTCACGAGCGCTATGTTGCGCCACGGCGGGTCGGAATACTGGCCAGTCTCCTTGCGCCGCTCTTGCCCCACAGCGGCCGCGTGCTTGATGTGGGATGCGGAGACGGCGCCGTCAGCCAGGCGATCCTGCGACTGCGTCCTGATCTGCGCGTCGAGGGGATCGAGGTGCTGTCGCGCGGGACACCCGAAATCAGTGTCTCGGCTTACGATGGAAAGCACATTCCGTTTTCCGATAAGTGTTTCGACGCCGTCATGTTTGTGGATGTGCTCCACCATGCCGCGCACCCGTTACAACTTCTTCGCGAAGGGGCACGGGTCGCAGCGAAGTGCATCGTGATCAAGGATCACACTGCCGAGGGACCTTTGGCATTTGCCACCTTGCGTTTTATGGATCGGGTAGGGAATGCGCGCCACGGCGTGGCACTTCCATACAATTACTGGCGGCGCGCCCAGTGGCAACAGGAATTCGAGCGGGCGGGGCTCTCTCCGGTGACCTGGAACGATTCGTTACATCTTTATCCCTGGCCGGCGAGTTTGTTGTTCGATCGCTCGTTGCATTTCGTGAGCCGGCTGGATGCGTCCTCAAAGCCATAGGCCACCTCTCCGGACGTTAAGTCTCTTCGACGATTCCTGGCACTTGCACCAAGAAGCTCGCTCGCCATCCCGCTACTTTCGCCGCAGACCGAGGATGCTCAGGAAAAAACTTGCGAGGCAGATTTGGACGCCCATCGTAAACACGACGATCGTGCTCGCCACCACCCGCACTAACCGCTCGGGATCCATGGGCCCGAAGCTGTGGACGTCCCAAAGAAACAAAGAATAGACGGCCAGGCCGACGCCGGCCACTATCATCAATCCGCCGACGGCCAGGCCTGATTCGAGCCGGAAGTGGCGAAAGAGCCAGTTGAGGCGCGCGTCTTCGGGCATCAGCTTCTCGGTAATGGCAAATACTTTGGTGAAGACGGAGAACGTGACCGCCTGGAATCCAATCAGGATAGCCATGATCGCGTACAGCAGCGTGTGAATATCAATGGTGACAGTTCCCACGCTGCGTGGCCCCGGGAGGAGCCACAAAGCCATCGCCGTCCCGCCAATCATGAGCGTCAGCCCGGGATAGAGGAACGACCACCTCGGGCTGTACATCATCAGGAAGCGCAAATGGCGCCAACCGTCGCGCCAGCTTCGCAGGTGTGGAGGCCGGTCGCGGCCGGCGGGAGAGAGCGTAGTCGGAACTTCGACAATCTTCATCCCGAACAACGACGCCTTCACGACCATCTCGCTGGCAAACTCCATGCCAGTGGTTTGCAGGTCCATGCGGCGGTAGGCCTGCATGCTGAAGCCGCGCAGGCCGCAGTGGAAGTCTCCGCAAGGCGCGTGAAATAAGAGCCGTCCCAAAAAACTCAGCACTGGGTTGCCAAGATTCCGGTGCAGAAAAGGCATGGCGCCTTTCTCAATGCCTCCGCGAAACCGGTTGCCCATCACGAGGTCAGCGCCGGCGCGCAGCTGCTCCAAGAATTTGGGAATGTCGCCAAAGTCGTAACTCGAATCTGCGTCGCCCATAATTACGTATCGCCCGCGGGCCGCCGCGATGCCGCCCATCAGCGCGTTGCCGTAACCGCGGTCGGGCACGGGAGCAACCCGTGCGCCCAGTGAAGCGGCAATCTCGGAAGAGGCATCAGTACTGCCATTGTCGGCCACGATGATCTCGGCTTTGATGTGATGATCGGAGATCGCGCGCTGGATCTGCGCAATACAATCGGGCAGCGTGCGCGCTTCGTTCAGACATGGCAGGACGACCGAAAGTTCCGTCTCTCCGCCGGCACTCGACGTCTCCCGCCGAACTTGCTCCTCAGACACGATTGAGCTCATTTCGTCCGCCCTGCTGCTCCGATTGAAAATCGAAACGTGGCTGCTTGCAAGGGATGTTTCAATCCGCTCAAATAGAAGAGTTGGTCAAGTAAGGAACGAGGGCTGAAAAAATTGGCGATCCTGGTGGTGGGTGGAGCGGGCTATATCGGCAGTCATGCGGCTCGGGCGCTGCGGCGCGCGGGCTATGAGGCGATTATCTATGACAGTCTCGTGAACGGCCATCGGCGACTGGCGCAGGGATTCGAGCTGGTCGAAGGCGACATTGCCGACGAAGCCAAGCTGCGATCAGTACTCAAGCGTGTGGATGGTGTCATGCACTTCGCGGCCCACGCCTATGTGGGTGAGTCGGTCGAGAACCCGCGCAAGTATTTCCGCAACAATGTTGAGGCGGCGTTGAGCCTGCTGAACGCCACGCTCGACGCGGGTATTCGCCGCTTCGTGTTTTCTTCAACCTGCGCCGTATATGGCGACCCGGCAAGGGTTCCGATCACCGAGGACAACCCGCGCCAGCCGGTCAACCCCTATGGCACTTCCAAACTTTTTTGTGAGCATGCGCTGGAGGCCTATGATCGCGCTTACGGACTGCGCTCGGCCCGTCTGCGCTACTTCAACGCCGCCGGCGCGGATGACAGCGGGGAGATCGGCGAGCTCCATAATCCAGAAACCCATCTCCTTCCTCTAACGCTCGCCGCCACTGGCGAGGGATCCGAACTGAAGATCTTCGGCACGGACTACCCGACTCCAGATGGCACCTGTGTGCGCGACTACATCCATGTCAATGACCTGGCCGACGCGCACGTCCGCGCTCTTCAGCATCTGGAGAAAGGCGGCGAGTCGATCGCTCTTAATCTGGGAACGGGCAAGGGAGATTCGGTTCTCGAGGTCATCAAGGCAGCTGAAACCGTCACCGGACGCACCGTTAACCGGAAAGTCGGGCCGCGGCGGGCGGGCGATCCTCCGGTTCTGGTTGCGGATGCCACGCGCGCCCAGCAGGTGCTCGGATGGAAAGCCACCCGCACTCTTCCCGACATTGTTTTCAGCGCCTGGAAATGGATGCAAAAGGTTCGGAGCGGTTCCTGATAGGAATCTGAAATTCAGAAGTTCTGTTGGCGGGCGGCCGCATTGGCCAAGCGGTTGGCCTCAGCGTTCTTTTCGCGCGACACGTGATTGATCGAAAAGCTCAGGGAACGGGCCAGTTTCCGGCAAATCCAGTGCAGTGAATACAGACGCGGGCTACGACATTTGTATTCGCCGCGCATCTGTCGAACCATTACTTCCGAGTCCGAATAAACATGCAGGACCTTAGCCTCCAGGTTCAGCGCGCACTGCAGAGCTTCCAGAAGCGCGACGTATTCGGCCACGTTGTTATCCTGGTGGCCGATCCACTTTGAAATCTTGATGGAAGCGCCTTCGGGACGGTCAATTACAACTCCAATGCCGGACGGCCCTGGATTTCCCAGCGAACCGCCGTCTACGTAGGCCACGAGAACTGACATTGACAACCTGTGTCCCTACAACATGCGGGAGAAGAGGCGCGGCGTCAAGAAATTACTTTTCCGCCGAACACCGCGCGTAACCCCTCCGGCCAGATTGTGCAAGACTCTGTGCAAAACTGGGTCCGAATTGTTCTCATATTTAGAATGCATTTTCGATTCATCAAGTTGTAACGTTCATCGACTGACCTCAAAAAATCTTCAATTGCACCGAAAAGCGGCATTGACATTTAATGGCATTCCTCTTATGGTTGCACGCGTCGATGGCCGAAAGGGTCAGCCAAAATAAATCGTGGCGAACCCGAAGTAGGCTGGGCGATGGGCAAGCCGGGGCAATTCGGTAAGCTGCCAAACCCGAAAAAACCGACTGTTCTGCGAGGTTCAGCCGGGGTTTGGAGCTGCGAAAGCAGCGATCGCATCAGGGGTCGTGACGGTGCATGTCTCCACGTTGTTGGCTTCCTCGCAGGAGCTGGCGGCTAGAGCATAACCAATGTCACGGCCCTTTTAATTTTCCCGCTCCTTTTCCCTGTCGCTTTTTTCACTTGTGATTTCCACCACACTCTCCTGTCGACGCCGCTTATTGTCGGGTTTCGCTATTCCCTCGTAAACCGAAAATTGTAAGGACGGTCTTGCACCAGGGGTCCAATTCATCTTTGAGAGGGTGGTCTTTACTTGTGGGCGTGGGGACTTTGCGCGGGATTCTTACGAGCTTTGGGGGCAGCCTTGCCGATCCTCACTTCGAAGCTCACCGGCAGCTGTTTCGGGGGATAACAAGCAGCGTTGTCGCAAGCCTGATATTTCAGATTGCCGCGCAGCATGTACTTGCCCGGCTGGACCGAGCGTAGCGGACGGACGGTAACATCCACCTGAAAATCTCCGGTGTACACGTTGAGCTTTTCGTCCGGCGCAAATGCAAAACTCATATCGTGGCCGTCCGGGTAGTCCGTTCCGCCGATGATGATGTCGGTAGTGGCGCCGATTTTCAGGGCGGTCGGAATCAGGAACTCCGACTTCGGCTTATTGGAATTGATGTGATAACCGCGGGCCACTCGAAACGAAAGCGGAACTTGAGAGGCTTTGCCTTGAGTGATCGTGACCACCGGAGCGGGCGCCACGCTCACGACCGGTTTCATGGTAGGCGCATCCTGGCCGAATGCGCTGGCGCTGAGCAGGAGGAGCGAACATGCCAATAACCGTTTCATCCAGTTAAGAGGGTATCTCAGTCACCACTTCGATTCGAGGTTACTTTTGCGCCTGTACTGGTTGGCCCTGATTGAGCGCCTCTTTGATGTGGTCAACGAACACACTGCGGCTCTGCAATCCAAACTCGCGGGCCACTAGTTTGCCGTCCCGGTCGATGAAAAACGTAGTCGGCAGCACGCCCACTCCGCCGTAACTCTCCCCAACCGCCTCTTTACCCAGCAGGATCGGGTAATTCACCCCCATCTGCCGGACGAACTTCGCAATGTCTTCGGTGCTGGCGTCGTCCATGGCCACACCCACAATCTGGAATCCCTGCGGTCCGTATTCCTTCTGCAACTCGACAAACCAGGGCATCTCGATTTTGCACGGACCGCACCAGGTCGCCCAGAAATTCAGGAGAACGGCCTTGCCGCGGAAATCCGAGAGCTTCACGTTCTTGCCCTCGAGCGATTGCAGTTCGAAATCGGGCGCGACTTGTCCTTGCAGTTTGCCTGAGACCGACCCGTCGGCCCGATTCTTGCGAGCCGAATGAATTCCTGCAAATAGCATGACCGCGATGATCGCGGCGACGACAATAGGAACAAGCGGATTTCTTTTCACCAGTGAACTCCTGCTACAACGCAAAACGGTTCAGGAACGACAGCCACCCCGAGATCATCGTGAAGCGGCCCAATACCAGCAGCACGCCCAGAGCGATGAGCAATCCACCGCTGGCAACTTCGATGGCGTGCATATGAAACTTAAACCGGTTATAGAACTTGAGGAATCGGCCGATCCCCAGCGCGGTCAGCAGGAACGGTACCGCCAGCCCCGCGGAGTAAACTGCCAGCAAGAAGACGCCCTTCATGACCGTATCCTGCGCTGCCGCGAATCCCAACACCACGGCCAGAATCGGTCCCACACATGGGGTCCATCCAAAAGCGAAGGCGAAGCCGATCACGAACGCTCCCCAGGCGGTCGCGCTGCTTTTGAGACCGTGCAGCCGAGTATCCGCCAGCAGTGCTTTGATCTGAAAGATGCCTGTCAGATGCAGACCGAACAGAATGATTACCACGCCCGCGATGCGCGCCAGCAAAGACTTGTATTGCGCGAACAGCTGCCCCACCCCGGTTGAAATCGCGCCCAGCGTAATGAATACGATGCTGAAACCGATGATGAACGCAGCCGAGTTCAACATTACTTTACGAAACAGCTGCCCTTGATCGGACTTCAATTCCTCGACGCCCACGCCCGAGATCAGCGAAACATAACCCGGCACCAGCGGCAGCACGCAGGGCGATAGGAAAGAGATCAATCCCGCGACAAACGCTGCGAGCGGTAATGGCAAGCTGGACATAAGACTATTGTAGCGATACCAAGGCGAACGACGCCCTTCCAAGAGATGCGGCAAATACGTAATCGTTACAGCATTGTGTAGCGTCGGCGTGTAGCGCCGGCATCTTGCCGGCTGTCGGGCGAGCGTCCCGCTCGCCCCCCGGGCAACTTAACGGCTCTGCGATTTCGGCTTGGATCTTAGGCCCGGTTCTTTCCGCGGCTCCGGCGGGACGGCCACTGCACCGCCCTCCGGTTGGGCCTCCGTCAAGGCCTTCTTGATAAATCCTGGCGGCACGGTCGCAGTCAAAATCGCCCGTTCTCCAGATCGCTCCACTTTCAGACTACCGAAAAATGCCTTCACGTCTATGTCCGGGCCCTGCGTTCCGATGCTGGTTTCGGCGGAATGAAAAATGTTCAGAAACGCACCGACCTGGTCGGTGATGGCCCGCGCATCGGCTTCGCTTTGCGTAAACGCCTCGGCCCGTAAATGCAGGGCGCGTAGATACCGCCCCGAAATCACCACGACCGCAGGTTTAGGAAACAGGAGTGCCCAGCCGCTCAATCCGCCCAGCGAGCCGGCCTCGGCGGGGTTAACCCGCAGGATCGCCCAGGACAAACTCGCAAACGGTACTCTCTTGTAATACTGCCGCAGGAACTGAGGCCCCCCAAATGGCGAGGCCAACTTTCGCGAGCGGTCTAAGATGCCGCGAATCACGTTCTCATCCGGATGGTTCGAGACTGCCACGGTGTCGTACGAAAGCACCGCCACGCGAACAATGCGGCCTTCGACCGGCACGTTGTAGATATCGAACCCGTGATAGTTGTCCACCGATGAGGCGATCTTCTTGAGGTAAGCGTTCAGCTTGCCAGAGTCAATCCTGCCGACGAAGATCTCAGAGAACCGCGGCTCGGATGCAGAGCCGCCTGTTCCCGCGCCCCAACTCTGCGGATAATGCACGGCAAAGCCCGCCTGGTCCAGGTCGCGCTCGAACTGGAAGCCCGTTTCCTCGACAAACTTCTGGTATTCCGGGTCGTGAGAAACCGGCGGAAGCTGGTTCGTGGCGTTGAAGGTGCGAATCCACTTCAGGTTGATATAGAAGAAGCCATCCGCTCCGGGCAGCAGCCGGACCGCCTCCGGAGGAGCGCGTTTGCGGAGTTGGACTACTGCCACCACGGCCGCCGCAATCGCGAGCACGCCGATTAGAACAGGGAGGGTGCGCTTGATCCGCATGAAGGGCTTATGAGCATGGCATGATAGCATCGCCGAGGGCTTGAACCGAAATTGTCAATTTAACAATACCCTGTGGTATTATTTAGCAATTGTCCCGGACATCTAGGGATCAGGAAGTATTGCGCCTGCAGGGCCATGCTTCCGAATTGCTGGCGTAGCTCAGCTGGTAGAGCATCTGATTTGTAATCAGAGGGTCAGGGGTTCAAATCCCTTCGCCAGCTCCAGGAAAACGGTTTTCCGGAAACAATGGAAGGTTTGCGCGGATGTACGCGCGAGTGGCGCAAGAGTTCTAACGCACTCCATCAAGATATTTTCCGGCGGGTCGCGGGTGTCGAGCGAGAATTCCTGCATTTCGTTTCCCTAACCAGCAGTGCCGTAACGAAGGTGTGTTCGTTTTGGATGTCGGCGGATTTCAGTTTTTGCGCACAGGTGGGTGAGTGGTTAAAGCCGACAGACTGTAAATCTGTTCCTCCTAGCGAGGTACGGAGGTTCGAATCCTCCCCTGTGCACCATTTGAGGCGCTTAGCAGGCGCGAGCGATCGCAGTCGAGGCCGAGTGCAAACGAGACCGAAGCCCTGAGCGAAGTCGAGGGGCCGCTGCCGAAATCCCGAGCGTCCGCTGCGAGGGATCTGAAAATGCGAGTGAATCGTTTCCTGTTAGCGATGGTCGCATACGCAGTGCTCGCGGTTTTGTCGTGGAATACGATTACCGACGAGAAACTTCGTCTGGCAACGTTGGCGGTGCTGGCGCTGTTTGCGGTGAAAACGGTCGTGCGGCGCAAGGATGTGTTGCATCCGGACGCAAAGGCCAACAGCGGAAAGTAGCCGAGGTTGGTTTTGCTGAGAGCTGCCAGCCGCGAGCTGACAGCTGAGTTTTTCGAGCCGATGTAGCTCAGTTGGTAGAGCACTCCCTTGGTAAGGGAGAGGTCATCAGTTCAATCCTGATCATCGGCTCCAGGAATATGGCAATGTGGGAGGGCACGGCTTTAGCCGTGCCCTGAGAGTCGAACAAGAGCGGCTTTAGCCGCTGCGGAAGCGCGGGAGTAACTCAGTGGTAGAGTCACAGCCTTCCAAGCTGTTGGTCGCGGGTTCGATTCCCGTCTCCCGCTCCAGAGATTTGGCAGTCTGAAATTAACTTATGGCATTCGAGCAGGCAACGATCAAGGTTGAAAACGAGCAGGCATTCGGCGAACTGAAGGCCGCGATAGTTCAAGTATTCGCGGCGGACCGGATCACGAAGTATTTGAAAAAGCTCAGCGGACAAAACATCCGCATTCGCGATTGGGACGCGATCCTGGCGGCGGGTACGATCGATGTGATCGACGAGTCCAAGCTCGGAGCGGCGCGATCGCTGTATGAGTCTTTAACGGTGGCCGATCAGGGCCAGATCCGCGAGTTGTATCTGTCGAAGATCGAGGAAGTTGACCCGTCGCTGCGCGCCCGTTTCAGCAAGCTCTACCGGTACTACTGACATAGCGAGGTTGAGGCGTTGCGCGGCGTTTGAGCCGCGCGCCGAAATCCTGAGCGACAGCGAAGGGCCTCCTAAGATCGAGGAAGAAAATGGCGAAAGAAAAATTTGAGCGGAATAAGCCGCATTGCAACGTCGGGACGATTGGCCACATCGATCATGGCAAGACGACGTTGACGGCGGCCATCACCAAAGTTTTGCAGAAGCACAACCCGAAGATCGTGTTCC
>JBKPCG010000107.1:0-8123 GCA_046727255.1 Acidobacteriota bacterium
ATGACGAGACCCTCTGGGACGTCAGAGACGCCCAGCGGGAGAAAAGGTTGGGTGCAAAACTCAAACGGCAAGCCAAACAACTGGGCTACGAACTTGTCCCCATCGAACCCAAGGCTGCATAAGTAGGAGTTCCTTGGAAGCCTGCTCGTTGTTGGCGAAACATTTGCCATCACCCGAGGAGGAGAGCCACGCTGGAGGTGACGATTTCCAGGCTTTTCTCTAAGGACTCCCCCAGAGGTTGCCCTGGCCCGTCCAAGGGCGGCCACGCCGTGCAGGTTGCCAAGCATGAGGCGTCGTACCCGTTAGAGTCACACGACGGACGCTATGTCTATTTTTCTCGCGATTGGCGGCTTGGTGTAATCGCTGATTACGTCAAGAATCCCGTTTCCCGGCCCCTCTGGCTGTAAACTGGCCGCATGCGAACAATATGGGCTTGCCGCGCGGCCTTTCTGGGCTGACGAATTTCTACTGCTTGTTGACCTGCGATCCGGCCTCGGTGATGCTGCCTTTTACGAGATCAGTCTGAATCTTGAGCTTCTGCTGCGGGCGCAGGTCTACCATGGTGTCGAAGGGCAGGTAGCCTGGTAAAGCGATACGCAGGCGGTGCTGTCCGGGAGTAAGGAGCATGGCTTTGCCCACGCCGTCAAACTCGTCTACGTGTCCGGCGTATTGACCGTCGACAAAGACCGCCGCACGGGAGGGGGTGGCGGCTATCTTCAGTTCGCCGGTGGCGTCCTTGGTCGGCAACTGAGCCGATTTCACCAACTCGACGTTGACTTCGTGGGTCTGCCCAGGTTCCAGGATGATCTGCTTGACAAACTCGTTGTACCAGGCCTGGCGGATGACAATTTCGTGCTTGCCGGGCAAGAGCATTAGTTTCTTGTCGCCTGCAAGTTCTTTGACAAAGCCTACGTATTGCCCATCTACCCACACTCCCGCGGTCTTTTCGTCTTTGCTGTGAGCGGCGAATCTCAACTCCGACTGCACCCGGTCCTCGGCGCAAATGACGCCTATCAACAAAATCACTACTACTGGCACCACTCTACGATTGGACATTTGGGTCTCCAAAAGACAAACCACATTTTCGGTGATCACTTTGCGCAGCCACTAGCTGTCAGCGTTAGCGTCAGGAGCAGGGCAAGCGCCGTCACGAGCGATGTCGCTGCCATTTCTTAATCCGATCTGAGTCGTCTGTACCCATTGGAAACTCCGGGTGCAATCTCACAAACAGGAAGGGATTGTGTTGCGTGCGTGCGTCATGCCGCGCTTCCGGCACTTTGCCACAATTCCTCTGGTCCCCAGCCCAGCAGTGATAGGACTTCACCCGTTCCCGCGATCTCAACCGCAGCGGCGGAACTGATGCGCTCTAGGCTTTGTCGAATACCGGTAGGGGGATCAAACACCTTGAATTGAATGCCATGGGCGCGCGCCCACATTTGCAAAAATAGCAGCATGCCCAAACCACCGCCTTCCAGTGCCTTCACGCCAGACAGGTCGAGTAGGACAACGCTAGAGCGCCGTTGCTGTGTCACTGCATCACGCAACCGGAAAGCAGCGTCACTTTGTACAATCCTGCCTTCACAATGCAGGACAGCGACCTTACCTATTTTCTCGACAGTTAGGTTCAGCATAACCTTCTCCATGTCCTGCAGCGATTCGGGGCACGAGCCTCGCCAATCAAATGAGTCCGTGTTTTGTACTCGATACGCCCCTTGAAGGGTCGCGAACGCGCAATTCTGGGAGTTGGCAAAGAAAATACGTTCTACTCAAGATCCTGTACGAGATGTAAACCCTGGGACACTGCTAATTCACCACAGTCTGGCATCGTTTCTGATCCGCATGAGAACCGATCCAAAAACTGTACAAACCTTGCTTCGTCACAGCGACGTGAAGTTGACGCTCCAGTTTTACAGCCATGCTGTCAGCCAGGATCGCATGGCCGCAAACAGCGGAAATGCTGATTGCGATTCTCAGCCACGCGGCGGAGCAAAGCGGACTGAAAACGGACTGAGGAAGAAGTGATCGGGGTTAAGTTCTTCTTAATCACACAGGTATACCGACCGCCTTGAGCATGTTTCGCCAACGCGGACTGAGAGCGGACTGGAATCACGGAGGCCATTCCGAATAAGTGCTTTGAGACATGGTGGCCAGGGAGGGAGTTGAACCCCCGACGCCAGCCTTTTCAGCCCGAACCTACAACTACTTACAGGTTTGCGGGAGACTGCCAAGTACCTGCAAATACGCGCAAGCCGGGGCAATCATGGGCTGGGATCATGGGCTGATGTTTTCGTGGCGATTCTGTTCCCACGGTACTTTTGGAACACGCAACTGTCAGTCGCTGCGATGATTACGCGCCCTCCCCTTTCTTGTGTGGAAAAGAAACAGTTTTTGGCGGAAGGAACAGCAGAGGCGCACAGGTAGGAATTTTAGGGAGTACATTTCGGCTGGTTTCAGGGGGTGACTCCGGGGGTGACGCCCATCACAGCACTCTGACCCGAATCCTGGCCTATAATCTTAACTGTCGAGAGGTGTTTTATGGGAGAAGGCCTTTTCCAACCGATGCATCTGCTGGTGATCTTTTTCATCGCGCTGCTTGTTTTCGGTCCCAGAAAGCTGCCTGAACTCGGGAAAGCAATTGGTGAGGGCATTCGGGCGCTGAAAAAGGGCCTTAGGGAGACCTCAACCTCGAATACCGAGACAAAGCAATCCACGACTACGGAATCAGGCACCTCGACTCAAAAACAATAGAGCCTTTAATTCTGGACCGAAAATTAATCATTTCGGAGAGCGGTCGCGAAGGGTACGATTACGGGTCGCCCCGTCTTCCACTACCGGTCAAGTCTGCTTGCGACGCCATTTTGCCTCAATTTCCACACTCCCAGATTGCGTCTGCGCGGTGTTGTGAACGGATTCAGGAGATGGAACGAGGTAAAACATCAGGCGGGCGCCAGTAACATGCACGCAGCCAGGAAACGACTGCACAGTTTCTTGTCATAGGGCTGTGGGAAAGTGTACATGTCATGGAAAACAAGGTAAATAGAGTTGTGGTTTCTTAGTCGACTTCAAAAGCCTCGAGGCGTAGAGATTGACCAGCTGTCCGTCGCGGCGCGGAAGCAAAACCCGTCGCCGGGCAAAGGGCACGATTTCGGTCTAGGCCAAGGAGTTTGCCATGGCCAGGCAGACGAAAACTCTCCTGTGTGTCGACGATAATCAGAGCAGCCTCAACATCTGCAAAATAATTCTGGAAGACTTCGGCTACAAGGTCTCAACTGCCAGCAGCGGGCGCGAAGGACTGGAAGTTTTTGCCTCGAATGTCATCGACGCAGTGATTCTCGACTATCAAATGCCGGAGATGAACGGCGAACTGGTTGCTGCTGAAATGAGACGGACGAAGCCGGGAGTTCCCATTCTCATGCTTTCCGGCTGCGTGTCACTGCCAGAGACCGCGCTTCAGCTAGTGGACGGATATATCGCCAAAGGGGATCCAGTCGAGTTCATGCTCTTAGCAGTTCACCAAGTGTTGAGTCGGGGCAAAAACCGAAAGCCCGTAAGAGCAGTTCCGTCTCGGGTGGCCAGCTACGACTTTGAAGCCAGAATCGTTTGACAAGCAAACACATCCTGCTATGGTCTCGCTGAATACGTTAGTGCGTTCCACCTCTCGTAGCCCGAGGAGCCCCAAGATGAATCCAGGCGGACCGGCCCATGCGAACTCCCGCCCTGTCCAACAATGTGAAGAACCGCAGCGTTCCAGACGCGCCCTATTCCCCATCGTCGGTGTTGGTGCCTCGGCGGGTGGCTTAGAGGCATTCATAAAATTTCTCCAGGCATTAGGGCCGGGGACAGAGATGGGGTATGTACTTGTTCAGCATCTCGACCCGAGCCATGAAAGCGCACTGACGGAGCTGCTGGGGAAGGCGACCGAGATGCCCGTCCGGGAAGTAACTGATGCCACGCCGGTGGGACCTAATCATGTGTACGTTATTCCGCCCAACGTGGACATGATCATTGCCCAGGGAATATTGCGGATAACACCGCGTACGGAAACGCGTGGCCATCATATGCCTATCGATCGTTTCTTACGCTCACTCGCGGAGGACCAGAGGAGCAATGCGATAGGGATAATTCTTTCGGGAACTGCTTCTGACGGTACGTTGGGGTTAGCAGCGATCAAGGCGGAGGGGGGCATCACCTTCGCTCAGGATGAAAAATCGGCCAAATTCGATGGCATGCCACAGAACGCCATTGCTGCCGGCTGCGTGGATTTCGTCCTCCCCCCTGACGCGATTGCCGGGGAGCTGGCAAGGATTCGTACCCATGCGTATCTGGCCCCTTCTTCGTCCTCAATAACAGCTGAGTTAGTACCCGACGGCGATCCCCAATTAAAGGACATTCTTCGTTTGCTGCGGACGGCAAACGAAGTTGATTTTTCCGATTACAAGCCCGCCACTGTCAAGCGGCGCATTCTCCGCCGCATGGTTTTGCACAAGATAGGGAAGTTGAAAGAGTACGTCCTGTTTCTTCGGCAACATCCCTCGGAAGTGGAGGCACTGTACGAGGACATCCTCATCAAGGTCACCAGCTTCTTCCGCGACCCGGATGCTTTTGAAGCCCTAAAAGCGGAGGTGTTTCCTAGCATTTTGAAGCACAGGTCAGCTGAGGAACCCGTCAGAGTTTGGGTGCCAGGGTGTTCAACGGGCGAAGAGACCTACTCGCAGGCAATTGCGCTGCTCGAGTTCTTGGGGAATAGACGCGCCGATATCCCCTTCCAGCTTTTTGGAACGGACCTCCGCCAGGGAAGTATCGAGAAAGCTCGCGCAGGAACCTACCCGGAGAGTATTGGGGCGGATGTCTCGCCGGAGCGGCTGCGACGCTTTTTCGTCAAAGTGGAAGGTGGCTATCGAATTAATAAAGCGATCCGCGATATCTGTGTTTTCGCTAGGCACAACCTTCTCCAAGATCCGCCTTTTTCTCGTATCGACGTCATCAGTTGCCGTAACGTGCTGATCTACCTCGAGCCGGTTTTGCAGAAAAAGATCATGCCCATCTTTCATTATGCCCTGAAGCCAAGGGGATTTCTGATGCTGGGGGGGGCGGAAGGCATCATTGGCACGGCCTCGGACCTGTTTGAGTTGATGGATAGGAAGCATAAGATTTATTGCCGAAAATCTACTGCATCCGGGCTGCACTTCGACTTCGCCGCTAGCCGATACTCGATCGAAGCAGGGGACATTGCGGGCGGCAAGGAAGCAGAGCAGCGTGAGAGTGGTGTGCGCCTCTTGGATTTACACAAAGAAGCCGATCGCATCCTTTTAACGAAATATGCTCCCGTCGCAGTGGTGATTAATGAAGACATGGAAGTCCTCGAATCCCGTGGACACGTAGGCTTGTATCTTGAGCTCGCACCCGGCAGAGCCAGCTTCAACATCTTGAAGATGGCTCGAGAAGGTTTGCTGTTCGATCTGCAAGCTGCGATCAACGATGCAAAAAAAGAGAAGGAGGGCGTTCCAGTCCGAAAGGAAAATATACAGATCGAACGCAATGGTGACCTCACGGATGTGAATCTCGAAATAACCGCTTTCAAGGTCGTTTCCAACAGAGGACGCCATTTCTTGATCATGTTCGAGGATTCGAGAGTCGCGGGTAGCGGTGATTCAGCGGAAACCGTGTCCGGCGAGGCAAAACTTGGCAAAGGAGGGAGGGAAAAACGCAGTGATCGTCAAAGCAGCCACTTGAAGCAGGAACTTGCTGCTACCAAACGATATCTGCACTCCATTGTCGAAGACAAAGAAGCCAGCAACGACGAACTCCAAGCCGCAAATGAGGAGATTCTGTCGAGCAACGAAGAGTTGCAGAGCACAAATGAGGAGCTGCAAACTGCCAAAGAAGAGCTCGAGTCGACCAACGAAGAATTACACACGGTCAACGAGGAACTACACAATCGAAACTTCGAATTGGCGGAAGCGAACACTGACTTGGTTAATCTGCTCAGCAGCGTCAATATCGCGATGGTTATGTTGGGACGCGACCTGCAGGTTCGGCGTGTTACCCCCAGCGGCGGACAGCGGTTCGGTTTCCTCCTGACGGACGTGGGACGGCCGATCACCAACATCAGGCTGAATATTGATGTACCCGACCTGGAGCAAATGATTTTGGAGGTGATCAACACTGTCAGTGTAAAAGAGCGAGATGTTCAGGATCGGGAGGGGCACTGGTATTCGCTTCGTATTCTGCCTTATAAGACACTGGAGGGCACTATCGAGGGCGCTGTCCTAACGCTGGTCGACATAAATGATCTCAAAAACAACCTAGAGGAGATCAAGCAGGCCCACGATCAACTGGCGGCGGAGCGCGCGAAATTAGAGGAAGTGCTTCGGCAAATGCCCTGTGGGGTCATGATTGCCGAAGCCCCATCAGGAACGCTAATCCTCGCCAACAAACAGGTAGAAGAGATCCTGCGTCAGCCATTCCCTCAGGCCGCTAATATTGAGGAATACGCCCGATATAAAGCTTTCCATCTCAATAAACAGCCACTCCAACCTGAAGAGTGGCCACTCGCACGTTCTCTCACCAGAGGCGAGGTGGTCACAAATGAAGAAATTGAGTACGTGCGCGGGGACGGCACTTCGGTTTTCTTAAGTGTCAGCTCTGCCCCAATTCTCGACGACGAAGGCCATATCATCGCAGCCGTGATTACCTTCTTTGATCTTACTCATCGCAAAGGAACCGAAGAGGTACTGCGCACCACAGAAAAATTGGCCGCTACTGGACGTCTGACAGCTTGTTTTGTCCACGAAATCAACAATCCGCTACAGACGCTGGGCAGCGTGTTGCATCTGCTCGGTCAAAGTACCAGACTGGGAGAAGCCGAGTGCCAGCATTTGGAGATGGCGCATGCCGAACTGGAACGCGTGGCGCACCTAAGCACGAGCATGTTGGGTTTCTACCGCCACTCCCCCTCACCAGTGGATGTCAAGATCTGCGAAGTACTCGATAGCGTGCTGAAATTTTACGGCCCAGCCATTCGGTCCGGCAAGATTATCGTCGAGAAGCGATACGACTCGGAGGACGTGATACGCGGCTTTCCCAGCGAGATTGCCCAGGTGTTCTCCAATCTTGTGGGGAATGGGCTGGAAGCTTTGACCCCGAACGGAACACTCGGGTTGCACGTTTTAGCTTCTCGGGATTGGCGAAACCCGACAAGGTGCGGAGTCCGTGTTCTCATTGCAGACAACGGACCGGGTATTTCTGGTGAGAATCGCCGAAGAATTTTTGAGCCATTCTTCACCACAAAAGGCGAGAAGGGTACTGGTCTTGGTCTGTGGGTTGCAAGTGGGATTGTCGATAAACATGGAGGCTGGATTCGGGTGCGCAGCAGCACGCGGCCCGGGCGAAGCGGGACCTGTTTCTCCGTCTTTTTTCCGGAGCAGAAAGTACCGACAAATCGTCATACTACTATCACGCTAGATAAAAGCGCGTGACATTTGATCCCGCAGGGGGTGTGGTCCGCAAAAATTCCATCCACCTTTGAGAGCCGGCAACTCCGAGAGCGGGCACGAGAAGGTTTCCCTTTTGCTTGAAGTTTCAGAGGTCGTTATCGGCTAGGAATCGGCCACGGTCGTTGGCTTCCAGCCAATGATACAGGTGAACCTGGTAGAGGTACGAGGCGACCATCTCTTCTCCCAGTTCGTGGGTCTCCGTGCACAGGAACGGAACCTGTAAACCGGCCAGTACGGCGATCAGAGACTGCGTCATGCGATTTGGGCTGCCGCCGACGTGGAGATGGGGAGACTTCACTTGGCTCAGAGCCGCTGTGATCACGAGCAGCCGGTGGGATATTGGCTCATGAGCCGCAGGCGATGGACAAACACCGGACGCCCAGCTGTAAAGGAGTGGACAAGGTCGGGCAGGTCTTTCCGCTCCACTACGCAACTATCTTCCATCCCCACGATGGAATAGTCTCCGAGTTTCAGGGCTCTTGTCTTGATCCCAGCAAACCATCCCTCAAAGCGCGAAAAGTTGAACGGATTCTGCTCGCGGGTGTCAACGACGAGCACCGGGCGCGGCGTCCTGAGTTGGGTGCCGCCGCGTTCGGCGAAAACGGGAATCACCGGATGGGGCACCGG
>JBKPCG010000108.1:0-9173 GCA_046727255.1 Acidobacteriota bacterium
AACCTCCCACTGAGCACCTCAGCCTTCTTCTGGACATACGATTGGGCATTCCCGTTCCCCTTTACGGGGAGTTCGAAGTAGTAATCATGATCGCGGTTCAGATCGAAGAGATGCATGGGTCGGATCGAGTTCCTGACCTGAGTTGATTACGAGCGAGCCTTGGCTGGAACGGCCTTTTTTCATCGAGAGCGAAATGGCACTCTTGTTCGAGTGCATGCGGTAGTGTGCTCGAAAACTGCTTGACACCGCGACATTGTCAGAGACGCGATGTTTCAACAGTGATACTGTGGCGCAGGTTCCAGAGCCAACAATCCCACACTTCGACCGTCACTTTTCCCACAATTGCTCAGTCACGATCTTCGTTATAAGCGTGGGAGCCGACATCGTCATGGAATCAATTTCACCAGCAACCCGCAGTAGGCAAAGCCTTTCCGTGTTCTCCCCCTTGGCAATATGCTGCACGCTCGTCCGAAAAGCTCACGCACGATGTGCTCGATTCGCTGCTGTCGTGCTGTTCCCCATGTTCTTGTTGGCGTCCTCGAACGGTGGAGAAGAAAGTTTTTGGAGGGTCGACTCTTTGGAGGGTCGAGCTGACAACATCAAAGGTTCTAACCTGGGGAGTTCCTGCCAATATCTTTTTCAGGATCTGCAACGCCTCTGGATAACTTGTTGAATTGTAAACCAGTGCGTTCTCTTCCTGATCCCAGAAGCTAATCGACACGATTTCTCCGCCGCCGGGGACAGCTAGCGTGATCGTATCCAGGAAGCCTTTTTGCTTTCGGAGCCAGGGAAGGATTTCGTTGTCCATGACCCTCGTAAATTCGGCTAATGTGCTCGGGTTCAATTTGACGGTAACGTGGCGAGCAAACATGTCAACCTCCTTGGATCGCTGGGGGCGAAAATGGGTGGTGCTTTGCGTTGGGTTTCTGCGCATCCAGCTGAAGCGGCAGCGCCAGCGCGGCGAACAAAATCAGAGCGATGATGCGCGTCCATGTTTTGGAATTCATTTTCTTCCCCCTCGTGGTTGAGCTCGCCCGCGATCTTGCCCCAGTACCGGGAAAGGGCGCAATCCCGAGCGTCCCATGCTTGCATATCGCCTTTCTCCCGGGCTAAGTCATTGCGCTGATTGCAGCTCGTCCTTTATCTCCCGCAACTAAAGCTGCTCTGGGCAGCGAGAATGGAGTACACTCCGTGACAGGATGCGGGGTGTCTATGGGTGCCGTCGCTTCCGGGCCGGTGGTGCGTTTCGGGCTTTTCGAAGCCAACGTGCAGTCGGGCGAGCTGCGCCGCCAGGGTCTGAAGATCCGGCTGCAGGACCAACCCTTCCAGATTCTCGCCATGCTCCTGGAACATCCGGGAGAACTGGTGACTCGTGACCAAATTCAGAAGAAGCTCTGGCCGGCGGACACGTTCGTGGATTTTGACCACGGGCTGAACAACGCCATCAACCGTCTGCGCGAAGCGTTGGGCGACTCCGCCGACACGCCCCGGTTCATCGAGACCCTGCCGAAAAAAGGCTACCGCTTCATCGCGCCCGTGAGCGGAACCGCCGCGGTGGCGCCCGTTCCGAGTTTCAGCTCTGATCTCACCGCGGACGGGCGGGCGTTAGGGACCGCGCCGGTGCCCTCGGCTGGACATGCCGGACTCAGTAGGCAGAACCCGGTTCGATCCCGGCGCTGGGCGGTGATTCTCGGCGCCGGCGTTCTCGTAATCGTTACTGTGTTCCTTTGGCGGGGTCCCGCGCCGCTGCCCATGGTCATCGGTTCCGCGCAGATTACGCGCGATGGCCTGCTGAAACATGACCTGCAAACGGACGGCTCGCGTCTTTATTTCACGGAGGTTGTCGCCGGGCATACGGTTCTGAGTCAAGTAGCCAGCGCGGGCGGAGAAACTTCGCGAATTGCCACCCCGCTCACCAGTTTCCGCCTCGGCGGCCTCTCACCTAGCGGCGCTGAACTTCTGCTTGCCGGCTCTCCCATTGCTTTCCCCAGCGGTGATCTTGGCCACGAATTTCCGCTCTGGATTCTGCCGCTGCCTACTGGCGCCCCGCGCCGCGTCGGCGATGTGGTCGCCAACGATGCCAGTTGGTCGCCGGACGGCACCCAGATTCTCTACACCCACGGTCACGACTTATATGTCTGCAACAAGGAGGGGGCCCAGTCGCGCAAGTTGGCCACCGTTCCTCACTACCCGGTGTGGCCGCGCTGGTCGCCGAAGGAGAACCTCCTCCGCTTCACTGAGTACGACCTGGAAACCAATGCCACCTGGCTCTGGGAAGCAAACTACGACGGAACCCACCTGCACCGGCTGTTCCCCGAGTGGAACCATGCAGGACAGGAATGTTGCGGCAATTGGACCCCGGGTGGTGAGTACTACCTTTTTCAATCGGCCGGAAATGCCTGGGCGTTGCGGGAAGCGTCGGGCTGGCTGCGGAAGACAAACGCCCAGCCGGTACAACTGACGGTGGGCCCTCTGTTTCTGACTTCCTCAGTGCCCACTACCGACGGCCGCAAGCTCTTCGTTGTGGGTCAGCAACGACGCGCGGAGATTGTGCGCCTCGATGCCGGGTCCGGCGAGTTCATTCCCTACCTGGCAGGACTTTCTGGCGGGCAGGTGGACTTTTCCCGTGACGGGCAGTGGGTGACTTACATCGCTTACCCCGACGAGACCTTGTGGCGCAGCAAACTCGACGGCAGCGAACGCCAGCAGCTTACTCACCCTCCGCTGCGCGCCGCCTTACCCCACTGGTCGCCTGACGGCAGGCAGATTGCTTACATGGCGGCGAACCCGGGACAGCGCTGGAAAATTTTCCTCATGACCAGCGATGGTGGCGTGCGCGATCCGCTGCCGGGGCAGAACAACGTGGGGGACCCGAGCTGGTCACCGGACGGAAATTCTTTGGTTTTCGGTTCACTGGCGGTGGACGCCAACTCGCCGCCCGGCGTCATTCAACGGCTCGATTTTCATACCGGGAAAACCTCCAGCGTACCCGGCTCGCAAGGCATGTTCAGTCCCCGCTGGTCGCCCGATGGACGGTATCTGGTCGCGCTTTCCGGCGATTCCGAGAAGCTCATGCTCTTCGATTTCAGAACGCAAAAGTGGTCGGTGCTGGCAACCCGAACCATCGGCTATCCCAGCTGGTCGAAAGACAGCAAGTATGTGTTCTTCGACGACACCGAGTTCACCGCCGATCCAGCGTTTTACCGCGCGCGTGTTTCCGACCACGCCTTGCAGCGCGTCGCCAGCTTGAAGGACATCCGGCAGTTCGCAGCGGAATGGCCCTTTGGCGCGTGGTCGGGACTTGCGCCGGATGGCTCCCCGCTGCTGCAGCGCGACATCAGCACGCAGGAAATCTACGCTCTCGACTTGCAATTGCCCTGATGCGGCTGGCCCGCCCGCAGGTCAAGCACCTGGCCGCCAACAACTATCGTATGGACGCGTACATCCTCAGCCAGACTTTTTATGCCAAATTCTTGGCGGAGTTGGACGCGGCATGACCTGGTTTTGCGTAAACGCGGCGCGAGGCTGGCGAGTCGAGGCTGTTGAGCACTGCCAATTTGCGATGATCCAGATCCGGCAACCGAAGCACTCGGCGACGGTAATTCCGAGGCAAATTGTGGGCCAGGCTTATGACAAGAACACCGGGAACACAATAGGCTTTCTACCCACACCCGATTAGGGAATCGAATAATTGCGTTCGTGATCCACTGGCTGGCCTAAGCTTCAAAAGTCCGCACGGAGACGGACCGATGAAGCAACGCTCGGCGATTAGTGCCTCGGCTGCGCCCACTCGACGCCTGCTGACTTTATTCATAGGCTAATGCTTGGATAACGTCCTGCTTCACTGCTTTCCATGCGGGGAGAATGGCTCCCAAGAAAGCCCCGATGACCGAAACGCCTGATGCTATAGGCCACCAACTGTATACGATCTCTTGGGTCAAGCTGGCCGGAGCACTATGCATCATTAGCCATTTGCTTCCATCCGTCATCACAATTCCTAAAACGCTGCCAAGTATCGCGATCAGCAGCGTCTCCCGAAAAATCAGATTCAGAATGTAGGCGGACGAAGCCCCGAGCGCCTTCAGGATTCCGATCTCTCGCGTTCTTTCCAGCACGGCGGTGTACATGGCCATTGTCACGACTATAAAACCTACAACTAAGGCTATGCCGATAACAACGCCGATAAAGTCTCGCAATAGCCCAACACTATTGATCGTCAACAGTGAAGTAAACTCCTCCATCGTGTAGATGAAATAGCCTGGCATTTTGTCCCGCAACTGGTCAACGACAAGCAGCGCACGAGCTGGGTCATCCACTTTCAGGTAAATCTGGCTGAGTCTCCCTGGATTTCCCGTGAGCGCCTGAAGGACATTCAGCCGCGCACAGATGTGGGAGAGCTTACCAGACTCGAAGATTCCCGACACTCGCCAGGCGTGATTTGCCAGCGTGATTGTGCTTCCAATGTCCAGCTTCTTCTCCCTCGCATAGTATTCATCGACAATGACATCATCGTCGTTCTTAAACGGGCCACCCCTGACAAAGCGGAAGCCGCCGCTCAGTCGGTTGAATTGAGGGAGGTCGATCCCCGTTAGAACATCAAAACCACCCAGAGGTTGACCCATCGTGCCTGTGGCAAATGTGACATGGGGTTGCCTCATCAAGAATGGCACTAGCTTTTCGCTCATTGGAGAGGAACTAAGGCTAATGATGGAACTCGCAGGCGGACGGACTATAATATCCGCCCCGACTCCGCGGGCACGACGAGCTGTTTCGTCGAGCGTTCCGTAACTGATCCCAACGAGCGTGAGGATCATCGTGACCTCAACGCCGATTGCGAGCACGCTCAAACATGTTCGGACCGGCCGTTGGCGTAGGTTCTCAAAAACGAGTTTATTCAGCATGGTAACCTCCAGCGGACGGACGAAGAGATGCATGAGGAGTTTTGAAAACCTAGGCCGGAGACGGATATCTTGCGGAACCGCTCCCCCGGTCAAGTGCGCCGACCGACGGTAACGAAGAGGCCACCCTCGTGCGCAAGAGCACCAATCCATCCAAGCTGTGCCAACCAGCCCTCAAGGTACCAGTTGTCTTCGGCAGGAGTGAACAACTCCTCCGAGTCCTCGCACAGCATTGCGCTTGGATACGCGCGCAGGTATTCGACGCCATTTTCGGCAAACCAGCCTTGGACCTCGGCCAAGGTGTGACGGTGCTCCTCGGGATGTTGATATTGGTCCCGTACCCATGCCTTGCGCCGCGCTGGCTCGCTCTCTCGGTCGCGCAGCACCGGATCACACGGGATGAATCTGTATCCAGACAGCCGAGCGACGAAGCGCCGGGCCCGGAGGGGAATGCGTGCGAATGCGTTGTATACGCCAAGAACAATGATCCCGCCCGGGCGTGCAAGGCGCACCATGCGCGCGAATGCCGCACTCGGGTCTGGAGTGTGGTGCAAAACCCCTGACGAGTAGACCACATCGAAAGCACCCGCTCGCAAGCCGGGGTGGTGCAAGTCGGTTTCGATGAACTGTATCTGATCGAGGTCGAAACGTCGGGCCGCCTCAACACCTAGCCTGAGCGATTCGCGTGTGAGATCCGCGCCAATTACAACCCTATCAGCACGCGCCAAATACAAGCTCATCTGGCCGGTGCCACACCCAATCTCTACGACGCGCGCATTGCCGGGAATCGCTCGGTCGATCAAGCGCGCGAATTCACTCCGCTCGGCGCGTGCTCGCAGCCAACTCAGGGTGGCTCGTGGCGGAAAGTCGGGGAAAGGTGCCCGCTCATAAAAGCGGCGCACAATTTCGGTTCGCGTATCGCCCAGCAGTCGTAGGTTAGGGATGCCATCGGGCGCTTCGTAGTGGATACCGCAGTCGAGACAGGACCAATCGGTTCTGAGCGGGCCCGCACACGATGGGCAGGCTAATAACTCCAGGAGAGCGTCCACGGATTTACCAGATTGAGTAGATGAACGGAGCTAGTGCTTCAACCGCTGTTGCCAATATGAGCAGCAGCCCCGTTACACACAGAAAGAGGGCCAGCGGCGTGAGCCAGCGCTTGTCAGAATCGCTTTGCCATAATCCGCGCGCCAACTGTGCCATCGATCCGAATGTGCTACCAAACACGATTAGTCCGCGTCGGGTCCTGCCACGCATTTTAATCACGCAACCTCCTCCTTTATTTTGTCTAGTTGAGTTTTTGCCATTGCCGAGGTGCGCTTCATCACTCGAGTCCGTCCGGCGACCAGAACATCGATCTTGCACCGAAGAAATGTCGAATACCCTTCAACCTCCCGATTGACAATCGGTTCTCCCGCCAGATTGAACGATGTGTTGAGCAGCACCGGTATCGCGGTGCGTTGGCCGTATGCCACTAGTAGTGCATGCAAGCGTGGCGACATCGCTGGCTCCAGCACCTGGACTCGAGCGGTTCCATCGACATGTGTGATTGCCTGTAGCCGCGAGCGCCATTCGCGCCGAACGGGAAAGACGCCCGACATGAAACGTGCCAACCGCGTGCCGCCAGGCGGAATATCGAAATACCGTGCTGCCACTTCGATGGGAACAACAGGTGCGAAAGGGCGAAACGGCTCGCGGTATTTGATTTCGCGGTTGAGGCGATCGCGCATCTCAGTCGTATGAGGCGCCGCAAGGATACTGCGATGGCCAAGCGCCCGTGGTCCGAACTCAAGGGCCCCCTCCATCCATCCGACGATGCGTCCGGCTGCTAGATCGTCAGCAATCTGATTGATAAGCGTGCCGTCCTGGAATTCCGCGGCAAAGTGACCGTCTTCTCGTGCGAGCCGTGCCAGCTCAGATCCATCAACCGAAGGTCCCCAAAAAGGATGATCGGGTAGATCGCGGTCTGGATTTCCAAAGTGAATGCGGTCGCAATAAAGTGCCGCGCCAATTGCGCATCCGGCATCGCCCGGCGCAGGCGGAACGAACACGCGCTCAAAGCCTGATTCTGCAAGGATACGTGCGTTAGCTACGCCGTTCAGGGCCAAACCTCCTCCGAAGCATAGATCCGGCAAATCGGTTTCCTGACGAAGTGCTCGGGCCACCTCCACGAGTGTCTCCTCCAGGACCCGCTGGACGCTGGCAGCACAATTAGCGAACCGCTGACCTTCCGAAGTATCCAGATCGATTGGTTCGTACGGATTTCGCGGCGGACCAAAGAGCTCGATGAAACGCGATGAATAAGAACGTTCTGCAGTGGTGTGAAATTCGAAGTAATTCAGATCAAGCGTGAACGCGCCATCGGGTGTGCGGCGTATCAACTTACGGACTTGCTCGACCAGCGTGGGCTGGCCGTAGCCAGCGAGGCCCATGACCTTGTATTCGTCTTCATTCACTTTGAAGCCGAGATATGCGGTAAATGTCGAATACAGCATCCCCAGGGAATGCGGAAACCTGATTTCACGAAAGCGCCTGATTGTTGTCGGACCGTTTGCCACTCGCTCGCCCTCGCCGACTGAAAGTGTGGTCCACTCGCCCACCGCGTCTGCCGTCATAATTGCGGCGCGGCACGTTGGCGCGGTGAGAAACGCGGCTGCAGCATGAGACTGATGGTGCTCGGTAAACAGGACCTTGCGTCCGGGCACGCCTAAGTGCGATGAGATAATCCCACGCATCCACACTTTGTCGCCGAGCGAATTCTTCATTGCCTTGGGAAATGCCCGCCACGACCGTGGAAACGCGCGTAACGCGCACGTGAGTATCCGATCGAACTTCAGCATCGGGCGTTCGTAGAAAACTACGGCGTCTAGTTCATCCGGCTCGATCCCTGCATGCTGAAGACACGATTCGATCGCCAACAGCGGAAAGGCAGCATCGCCTTTGTGCCGTGATAGGCGCTCCTCCTGGATAGCGCAGACGGGCACGCCGTCAACAACGAGGGCCGCAGCGGAATCGTGATAATGCGCTGAAATGCCGAGGATGTTCATCTCAATATTGCCTGTCGAGTGAGTCACTGTGTCCGGGCGAGACCATCGTCCATCCAGAACGTTCCTGGTGCGCGGCCCGCTTGGCCAGCCAAGCGAATGGCGGCAATAAGACGAAGTACTGAATTGTCAGCAGCATCGAACCCAGTATTCCTGCAAGGCCCGTTGCTAGCCGCAAGTAGGCTTTCCAGAGACGACTAAGGCGCGCCCACCACAAATGACGCCTATGCTGCTTAGGTTCAACTCGGGCGAGTTGCATGAGTGTGTAGTTCATGTGAAAGGTTTCGTCGTGCAGAATTTCCTCAAAAACGGCGCGCGTCGGCGGATCGTGCTGCATCACATCGCGATAAACGGTGAAGCGGCTGGCAGCAGCCTTTTCCGATAAATGAAGGAAAGCCAGCATATCGCTGTCCGATTCACCGTCAACCTGTAGATCATCGAGACCGTGGCCACCTGGCGCAAGCCAGTCACCGTGGAACCCGGGACTGGAGCCGGACGCGGAGACTTTCAAAAGTTCTGCTGCCCGATGACGGAACAGAACGCCGTGACGGAACTCGTCAATCGCGTGCTCTAGATAAAGGCGTCGTAAGAGAGGGTCTGAAGTGACCTCGGCTGCGCGCAAAATATCGCGCCCCCCGTCAGTTTCGGTTTCGCTGAAGCGGAGCAGTTTCTGCACACGCCGATCGTTATCGCTCCAGATCCAGCGATGTACAGGGGTCAGCATTCGATCAAATGCTGTGGGTCGTTCATGGGGCCGAGCGGAATCCATCCCAGTCTGCCGATATATTTGAGTCCGGAAATCAGATTGGATTTGTCACTATTTTGTAAATTCACCAATTTTTCGTCGCCTAGGCCAAAGATCGTCCCGCGAGGTGTTACACATAAGTTGAAGAAAATGTGGGCTCAAACCGCCCTGATGTTACTGCAGTTCTTTTTTCAAGAATCAGGTGATTGGCCGGTGATGAAGTGATTGTATGCGCAGCGCTCGGTTGAGGCGTGATCAGCCATCACGCGTTTGACAGAAATATCGAGGTGAGCTTTGGAGGATATGTCTTCGGTGCATCACGGGCGCCGGAAATCTTTCTGGGCACGAGTAATAGTAGAGGCAGCCGTCGCATCCATTGGAATTGCGCTCTTGTCGTGCGCAGTCATCGCGAATCAACGGTTTCTCGACAGACACTTCGTGCCGTCTTTTTTCCTGCCGCACGATTGGTACGTGGTACTCCAAACC
>JBKPCG010000109.1:0-7589 GCA_046727255.1 Acidobacteriota bacterium
CCCCTTAGCCTCTCGTTTCCTCGCCAATGCACGAAGTCCCAGAAATCCGAAGAAATACATTACTGCTTGAAATGCCGCCACCGGACCCATCTCCCGATAATAGCCGGTGAATAAGCCCGCGATTGGAAGGACTAGCATAAAGAAGGACACTACTCGCAGCGTGTTCGGAGTCATCAGACCACCTTTGTGTTTGCGCCCTGTCAATAAACGAAAGCACTTTTCGAGTACCCAGAGGCAACCGAGCATCAGGACAAGCCCGGCGACGACTGCCAGAACCGGACTCTGTTTGTTGGGCACGAGCAACAGCGACAGTGAAGCAAATCCGCAGAGCAGCGTGAACGATCCAAGAATCAAGCCAACGGGCACTTGGACCCACCGGGGGAGTTCCCTCTCTTGAGGTTCTAACGGCGTCAAGTCATTCATCTTGGCGCGTCGAATAACACGCCCGATAATAGAGTCCTCACCCTCCAAAAGGCTCTGCGCCTGCGTAAAAGCTGGGTCGGAACGGTTTAGTGCATTCGCCCAACTTAGTAGCATTGCCATCTTTTCTTCGAAATCGCCTTCAGACCACGGACTGGGTTTAAGTACATGGCGGCCAGAGTTGTAGTGCTCGAAACCGAAAAGGCGGTTTTTGTCTGAATCGTAGAGTGAAGAGTCGGTTTCCTTGTACGCGGCGTAGTTGATGCCTTCCACAACGATTTGTCGGGCTTCCTCTAGCGTCATGCACGCAATCATAGTTGACGCAACCAGGCGATAGCACAACTTTGCGCCTTCCATTCGCCTTTTACCGGGTCAATGAGTGCAATCGCGATTTTTCGCCAACTACGGTTTTCGGACTCGCCTACCATACGTCCAATTACAAGCATCCCAGTGTAAACTTCCGGCAACGGTCGCTCATTCCGTTGAGGGGGGTGAGGCAGTGGCCCGACGGCTCCTCCTAAATTTAAGCGGTGCCTGCGTCCAGCAGTGCCGGAGAGAAAATGGGAAACAAACTCATATCTGTCGTTGGCTCCTTACTGTTATGCGCCTCGGTATCCTCGCAGGAGCAGCCACGGGAATTGAGGGGCGGCGGCCACTTGCTCGGAGAGACCGCGGAGCAGTTCTTCTCCGAAGGTTTTGTTGGGGATGTGCTACGGGCATGCCAGGCAAGGGACTGGAAAAGTGTGTCCACGCACCTGGGCCATACGTCCAAAACCACCGCAAAGGGTTATTGCGCGAAAGAGAACATCGCCAAGCAGCAAGCATCGAGCCGGACACGTCTGGAATACAACGGCCGCGGTGACGAGGAGACGATGAGGGTAGATACGTTTACCTTCGACGGCGGCCATTTGGTCAAGATAGACATGGTCTATCTTGCCTCGACCGCGAACGTTGAAGGATATCATCCGAAGTCCTTTGGCGAGCTCTTCGCCGGATTGCGGGAAGCCTATGGACCGCCGTCGAAAAGCTCCAGCGAACCCGTGTTTAACGCTTATGGAGTAAAGTTCGACGCGCACCGCGCCGTGTGGTTGGGCACTCAGAACGTAATCGGCATCATCGAACAGCCGGGTGAGGAAGGCCGGACGGAAATAATCGCGGAAACGGTTGCAGAATACAATCGCGCAGCACAAGCGCCAAAGACCGCGAACCCCCTGCAATAACCAAGACCTCCTCCCGAGGTTGCGGGTAAACTGGAAGCAAATGTTGCAATCAGGCGTTAGCACAAGCTTGCGCCGTCTGTTCGCCAAAAATCGTGACCGATTACACCAACTGAGAATTTCCCGCTGATCTCGCAAGTCGCCTACCCACTCGCCAGCTAGCGACGCGCGCGCCTCGGCCCCAGGTTTTCCAAAGCCGTGGAGGGGTGTAGCCGAATTTTTCCCGAAGGATACATCCCCGTCAAACCGGAGGGGGGTGAGAACAACACGGGAGGGAATATGCACCCCTCCGGCAACGTGCTCTCCTAGGGTTCGCGCGTGGTCGTGCTCCCGCACCATCACGCTCCGTCTATTCCAATTGCCCTGGCAGCATAATTTCAGTACAGAGCTCGCTATGAAGAAGGAATAGCTGAAAATCCAAGAATCGCGTCGGTGCGCCGTAATGCCGCATGAGCGAAATCCAGTAGATCGTGTCCTCAAAGTCCAAATCAGTGGATTGCGCCCGACCACCGCTTTGACAGAGTTGCGGTGTTCTCCTATGACTTTTGCCAGTAGCCACATCCGGTCCACTTCTGGCATTTGTTTGAACTGTAGAAAGCTACGGTTCGGCCGAGCTGCTTGTCATAAGGGAGTGCGTTCAAAACCCGGAGGAAACAACTCATGAAACTTGACCCGTCGCTCGCCCCGGCAGGAACACTGATCGCTGGTCAGCCATCAGTAGTGTTCTCCGCAGCTAGGCCATTCGACCACCGCTGGCCGGAGAAAAAAGGCCACCCTAAAGCTCCAGAGCACTTTGACACTGCTTACAGGGCGACCGTGGTTACTTCCTCCGGTTCCAAGGAGCTCCTGATCGGCTTCAGCAGTAGCAAGAGGAAGGGGCATCGGCGCAGGGCCGTAGTGTTTGTTGATGGACGACCGACGGTTCGTTTCAAGGCGGCTGATGACTTTGATCACTCAGGACTGATGGTGAGCATCATCAAAACTACAATCGGAACGTACCTACGGCCTAAAGATCTGATTCCTGTTGAATATTCCAGCTTTCGCGTCGAGCCGTATAGAAACCACGTTGATGAACACTGTGCCTCGAAGAACATGGCCCTCGTGTGCGCCAGGGACGACCTTCAGACTATGGCTGAGCACGCGCTCCTTAGCATTATTATGAACGGAGTAGATACCTCGCTTTACGGCGGGTGGCGGGAATACTAGGGTGTTTGCGCAGGTTGGGCCGGTTGGGATCGATCTTTTCGCGCCGAATGATCTTAGCCTTCACTTCTTTCCCGTCTGGCCATTTGACGAATAATTGTCACCGCCAAGGTCTATCCGGGCGTCGGAGCCGACGCTGTTTTCACTGCCCGCATGCGCCAAAAGGCGCGATAGTTGGCGTCACACCACCATTTCACCAATCACGCTTTACCCCCTGCACTCCCCCGCCGACCGGACCCGAATCGTTTGCGGCACTGCCCGCAGCTGGCGCATCAAGTCCGCGTCGCACGGACGATTGATGTCATAGATCGCGTATCCCAGGTTCCCCCACCTCCACCCCGGGCCGCTCTCACTCCAGCCAATCTGTTTACCATTCGGTAACGAGACCGGTTTCAAAACGCTCTACCTCCTATCCCGTCAAACCGGAGGGGGGTTAGTGTGTGCGTGATGCGCACATGTACACACTAACCCGTCAAACCGGAGGGGGGGTGAGAACACCACGGGACGGAATATGCACCCCCCCAACTTTGCGGGCTGAAATGCTTCTGAGTTAAACCTCAACTATCCCGGTGCCAGTAGTTGTCCATCTGGGCTCACACCCACCCTCAGAAGTTAAATCCGATCTGCCCCGTCACCGCCCGTGGCGTCACATAATGCGTGCCGCTGAAGGTGGAAAGGAAGTTATAGAGCGCGCGTTTGTCGGTAACGTTGATGGCAGTGACCTGCGCACTCCAACGATATTTGTCGCCGTGGAAGAGATTGTCGTGGCCGATGGCCAGGTCAAACAGATGACGCGGTGCAATCCGCGGCGGGTTATGGTCGTCGCTTGCTGTGCCCGGCGCGGGTATGCTGATCAGTGTCGATCCGTAGGTTGCCGGGTCGGCGCAAGTGGTGAGAGGCGTGGAAAGTGTTGGACGCTGGCTGCCGCAGAACAATCCGGCCTGTAGCTGTTGATCCGCAGACAGGACAGTCAAATCCACCGGCCCTCCATCAGAGACCGGCACCGCTCCCGCCACCAGTCCGCTGTCGTATCTCCAGTTGAAGCCGAACCAAGGCCCGCGTGTCCAGGGTTGATACTGCAAGTGAGTCGTCTGGTTGAACTTCTCATCGTGATCAATGCGGAATGGCCCTCCGCTCTGACCCACCGTCACTCCCAAACCCCCGATTTGCGGCGGGAAGAAGCGCGCTGCGACGCTGGAGAAAACCATCAGCGCGCTGAAACCGTGGATATTCGGGACGCTCACGCGGCCCGCGAATCCGGGAATCTTGGAGTTGTTCCAGGCAATTGGAAAGAAGATCGGCGTGTTTCCCAAGATGCTGAAGTCGTAGGCGCTGTGCGTGTACTTCCAGATGTACTCGCCAGAGAAGACGAGATACTTTCCGAACGCCTGTTGCAGCCCGGCATGGAATTCGTTGCGCCACCCGGGACTGAACGCCGCCGGCACGCACGGCACCAGGCCCGCGATCACCGGAGAATTGCATCCAGTCGCGGAAAGCACCAGGTTCTCATTGAAAGGTGTCTCCAGTACGCGCGCATACGAAACGCGCAGCACCGTGCTGCTCTTCTTGATGTTGTAAGCCACGCCCAGACGAGGCTGCACCTCGCGATGGACCGCGAGACCGTTATAGAGGTCGCCTCGCAGCCCGAGATTGACAGACCAGTTGCCTTTTGAAATCTGATCTTGTGCGTAGAGGGCGAGCTGCTTTACATCCGTGTGACCGCGGAACTGAAAATTACTACCGCCGCGCGTCAGGTCGAACGGAATCAGGTCCGTACAAGGAGAGTCGATCGCCGTGCCGGTTTCCGGATCAAAACATGGGTCGCCCCCCGCATCCGTGAGCGATGGAAGTAGATTGGGATCGACAATCCCGAGATGATCGTTCTCTGTAAGGAAGGTCTGCTGATACGTTGCTCCCACCTTGATGTTGTGGATACCCTTCACATATGAAATATCCGAACGAATACCCACATTGGCAAGCGTTCGATCTTGAGCTACCGTCTCCTGCTGAATCGGGCTGAGGTCAGCCAGAGGGTTAGCACTCGGGTAATAGTTGTATTGGTCGCGCCGCGCGAAGCCGCCTAGCGTGAACACTGTGTTGTTATTGATGACTCGCGTCCACGAAGGCGCAATGTTGAAAGTCTTGATCTGGGAACGCTGGTCCGCCGATCCGACGAGATCGCCATTCTGGTCCGTGACATTCAGGTTGTCGAATGAATTCGGGTTCTGGAACCAGGAACGCGTAAAACCCAGATTCAAGTGCAGTGAGTCTGCTTTGGATACCTGATAATCCACGCGGTCGAATATGTTCTGCTGATTGCCCTTGGCGTGGAACACCTCGAACTCGGGCGGATCCAGAAACCGGCCGCTGTTCAATCCGCTAAGGGAGACGAAGTTCCCCCACTTCGGGCCTCCATAACCAAAATTTAGCGCCGCTGTCGACGTTCCAAAGCTGCCGTAGGACGTTGTGATACTGCCCTTGGGCGTGGTCAAACCTTGCCCGGAGCGAGTCGTCACGTTGATCACCACGCTCGTCTTCTCTCCATATTCAGCCGGCGGCGCGCCCGAGATGACTTCCATGGATTCAATCGAATCGAGAGGGATCTGGTTCGAGAACACTTTGCTCTGTTGGTCCGTAATGGGCTGGCCATCGACCATGAACGAGTTCTGCGCATGATCGCCCATACCATGGAACAATCCGTTCGAATCCGCCGCAATTCCAGGAGAAGCGAGCGTCACCAGCGAACTGACCGATGACGACGCGCTTTCCAGAGGCAACTTGTCGAACAGTTCTCGGTCCACGTCGGTATGGAAGGTAGAGGTATTCTCCAGTAGATCTTCCGCAGCGGCTTCCACCGTGACGCTTTCCGATGAGCCCGTTACCGTCAGTCCAATATTTAGGTTGACGGGAACAATCGACCGGACATCAACGTCTTGCGTATAGGAACTGAAGCCTTTGGCCGTAACGGTCAAATGATAGGGATTGAACGGTACATTCGAGATACTGAACTTTCCGCCTGTATCCGTGGTCGCGCTGCGCGACAAGCCGCTCACGGGATTACGCATTTCCACCCTCGCGCCGACCACCACCGCGCCCGACGGGTCCACAACCGTGCCCGTCACCATTGAGTTGCCGGTTGACTGAGCTTGCGAGATGCCAACACTTAACAACAGGCAGGCGGTAACAGCAGCCGCGACCAGCGACTTCCTATAAGAAAACAGCATGATTTCCTCCAATAAAGAATGCGGAGCGAGTCCGTCCGGATCGCAGGTTTCTAAAATATTTCTCTGGATGTGCGCTGGATCAGACTGCAGGTGGAGGACGTACGAAGTTCGATAAGACAGGCCGGAAAGCCACAAAGTTTTCACTGGTGAAGCGTGCCATCGCCACCGGCCTAATCATCGGTAAAACGCTGATAGATGTGGCCGCAGGCCCCAAGCTAGCAGCTGAGCAGATCGAGCAAGAGTGGTGGGAGGTCTGCGATTTTGCTGGATGCGAGTGGACCGCCTGCACGGTCCCTATCGTGAAGACAAGCGCCATGCACAACACGCAAAGCACTTGGGCGATCTGGCCCCGATTTGCAGTAGTCCGCATCATGGCGTCCCGATTTCTGGAGTCTAACCCAGAGTTAGGCGAACGTCCAGTTACCCTGGGAAACAGGGGCCAAAGGCTGCGATTTGCAGACGCCGGAGCGATTGGGGCCGGACTTTTTCACCCCGTCGCGCGCGCAGGATCGTGTGTCTGCTCAAACCGCTTTCTCGCTCCAAGGAGTCCAGGGACATCTTCTGCAAACGCTCTCGTAAGAGTTGATTCGCTGTGTCACCGGCTCGTTCGTAGCGCTTCAGCGACGGCAACAGGGTGCTGATATCTTCAGCTTGCTCCCAGCCGCGCTCGGTTTCTTTCCCAATCAAATGAAATTCATTAGCGGTCACTGGATAGCGTCCGAGAAGTCCACTCGTGTCCCCTTGGCACGGATTTCCGTCTGGCGCGAGACTCTTGTATTCGGGATGTTTCACGTATTGCGAGAAAATTGTCCCAAACGTTTGCGGCATTGCCATTAGAGTCGGCGGGTCGAGAGTATGAATTGTGCCATCGTGAATATTGATATACGGCATCTCCATCCAGCGAGATGGGTTTTTCTCGAATGGACCAAGCAGTGTAATGGGCGAGCCAGTGAGATCAAGGATTACCGGGGATAATGCAAAGTTGTATGGTCGCGCCTTATCGCGGTCGAGCTTCCTAAGCGCCGTCATTACGTGCGGTGTCGTGATGGCAATGCGCCGCATTACAGGAAGGTTGAACCAGTCGGGTTTCTGGGATGGCAGACCGTGCGCACGGTCGAGAATTCTCTGCCAGCCTTCCTTTATCCATAGAGGAACGTCGCATTCGGGATCACGTCCTTCCTTGGGCCGATAGTACAGGCCGAGTCCGTGCTCGCTAGCTTTGACAATCCTCATTTGCGAGCCATCAAAGCAGTGGACGGAATAACGTTTTGCTGAAATGCCGTAACCGTAAACCTGCCTTTGCTTCCCGTTAGAGTCGAAGTTGATCTCCTCCACAATGTTCAGGATCGAACCTGGAACGATTTTTTTGTTGTACGGGTTTAATGAAAGAAGCGACAAAGACGGAGGGATTGACGATGAGTCTATCAACCCCAGAAAGTGTTCAGAAGTTGCAGACGGCGTTGCACGACAAAGCGAAGGAAGCGCCCAACTTTCGCTTCTATGCGCTGTATGACAAGGTGTACCG
>JBKPCG010000110.1:0-16357 GCA_046727255.1 Acidobacteriota bacterium
CAGCAGCTCCGTGAAGCCCAAGCCACCGTTGCCCGATTGCACCACGCCGTCCGAGCGCTAGAGCGGTTGGGACGCACTGGACGCCGTCGTGCGGGCGGGATATCGGCTGCGGGTCGGAAGCGGATCGCTGCAGCTCAGCGAAAACGGTGGGCCAAGCTGCGGTTGGTGAAGAGAAAGTAGCGATTCGCGAACACGATGGCAAATTCCGTCCTCGTTCCTGCTCCTCGCTCTCCCGGTCACACTCGCTAGCGCGCGCGCCCCCGGCCCGCCTACCCAGCTAGCGAGCGCGCCGGGCCGCCGTCCTGGGTGGTGGGGGGTGTAGCTGAATTTTTCCCGAAGTGTACTACCCCCTCTTCCGTTTGACCGATTTCCACAGCGCACGATAAACTAGTTGGGTTTGCCTGTAGAGGCGGACCCGTTCTGGGACCGCGCCGCGTTTCCGGTCACAAGCCGCAGCGGGAAACAGCAAGCACAAGCTTGAGATTTGCGGAGCTTTGCTCCGCTGGGCGAGTCCTGAGCGCATCTGCAAGGGCATCAGCCCCCGACGCGAGTCGTGGAGGAGAGTTATGTACGCGGTGATCCGCGCTGGTGGTAAGCAGTACAAGGTGTCCCCGGGAGACGTGGTCCGGGTCGAGAAGCTCAACGGCACCGATGGCAACGTCGAATTTTCCGACGTGCTCGCGGTTTCCTCAGAGGCCGGCAGCGTGGTGCGTCCCGGAGCAGAAGCGCGCGTGACCGGCGAGATCGTCGATCAGGGACGCGGCAACAAAATCCTCGTCTTCCACTACAAGCGAAAAAAGCAATATAAGAAGCTGCGCGGACATCGGCAGGACTTCACCGCCGTTCGCATCACGGAGATCGCTTTCGACGGGCAATCGTTCAAGGCTCCGGATCTGCCGAAGAAAGAGCCGAAGGTGAAGAAGGCCGTGGCTGAGGGTGCGGAAGGAAAAGCGTCCCCGAAATCGGCGAAGAAGAAGGCGGCCAAGAAAGCCGTCACGAAGAAGACGACGAAGAAGAAGTAACGGTTTTGGTCTCACTGACCTCTACCACAAATCACTGGACCAACGGATTTCACATATGGCGCATAAAAAAGGGCAGGGCACATCTCGAAACGGGCGCGACTCGAACGCGCAGCGACTTGGTTTCAAGGCATTCGGCGGACAGCTGGTGCCGGGTGGCACCATCATCGTTCGTCAGCGCGGAACGCGCGTAAAGCCAGGACTGAACGTCGGCCGCGGCAAGGACGACACCTTGTTTGCGAAGATCACGGGCCGTATCAAGTTTCTCGACAAAGGCTCAATGGGCAAGTTTGTCATGATCGAACCAGCCGAAGCCGCCAAGAACTAGACCTTGATTCCGAAGTGTGTCGGCAACCGATAGCCCCTTTCGAGAAGGGGCTATTCTCTTTTTCAGGGAAGGGTTGACTAACCATCAACCACTAATCACTAGCCACCGATGTTCATCGACGAAGCCAAAATTCGAGTGAAAGCTGGCGACGGCGGCAACGGCTGCATGGCCTTCCGTCGGGAGAAATTTGTCCCGCGCGGCGGCCCCTCCGGCGGCGACGGCGGCAAAGGCGGCGACGTCTGGATGGAATCGAGCGAGCGTCACAACACGCTTGTGCATTTTCGTTTCAATCCCGAATACAGCGCACAACGTGGACGGCACGGTGAAGGCTCCAAGAAAACCGGCCGCGACGGCGAAGGCATCGTCCTGAAAGTCCCCGTCGGAACCATCTTGTATGACGAAGACACAGGAGAAGTAGTTCACGACTTTGCGCACGCCGACGACCGTATCGTGATCTGCCGCGGCGGACGCGGCGGACGCGGTAACGCCCAGTTCGCGACCTCCACGCATCAGGCCCCTCGCGAACACGAAGACGGCCGTCCTGGAGAAGAGCGCAATTTCCGGCTCGAACTGAAACTGCTCGCCGATGTAGGCCTGGTGGGCTATCCGAATGTCGGCAAGTCGACGCTGATCTCGCGCATATCCGCCGCCCGGCCGAAGATTGCGGACTATCCGTTCACAACGCTGGAGCCGAACCTGGGTGTGGTCGCCGTGGGTGACGCCAGAGAAGAGGTTAGCTTTGTGGTCGCCGACATTCCCGGATTGATCGAAGGCGCACACACCGGCTCGGGCCTCGGGACGCAGTTTCTGCGGCACATCGAACGCACGCGGCTGCTCGTGCACCTGGTAGACGTGTCGGACGCGAGTGGCCGCACCGACGTAGTGAAAGACGTCGAAGTAATCCTCGGCGAGCTCTCAAGTTTTGGCGCGGAGTTGGAGAAGAAGCCGATGATCATCGTGGCGTCGAAGATCGACGTAGCGAACCCAGAGAAGCTCAAGAAGCTGAAGCGATGGTCCACGCGCAAGAAGCTAAAGCTCTATCCGATCTCAGCGGTAACGGGGGAAGGCATCGAGAAGCTGAAGTTCGCGATGGCGGACGAAGTAGAAAAACTCCGCAGGTCGAGCCTACCGGACGCCGCTGCTCTCGAACACAGCGCGCAAAGAACTTAACCAGGCCGTTGTTCTCGCCCCATCGGGGCAATGATTAAGTCAGCCGCGCCAGCGGCGGCATGTGAAAGCCCGGCGCGGTAGTGCCGGGAACCCCAAGCAGGGCAGACGCGAGTCCCGCAGGGATGGAACCGCTCCCTCGTGTGGCCGATGCTATTCTCTTTTCGCCATGCCCAGCTTCCGACTAGTCTGCCTCCTCGCGCTCGCCAGCGTCTGTGCCTACACGCAAGAACCCTTCCTCTCCACTCGGCAATGGGCGGCCATCCGAGACGAGTCCAGCGGCGCCGCTCCCTACGAGAATCTCCGCTACCTCACCGGCCTGCATCGCGTCCCGGCCACACCGGAGTTCGACCAGGCAGCGCAATTCATGCTGCAAAAAGTCCGCGAGTACCGACTCGCCGACGCTCACAGCGAACAGTTCCCGATCGATGGCACGAAGACGTACGGCCTGATGCGCTCTTATCTTGGTTGGAAGGTCGAAGCTGCGACATTGTGGGAAGTCAGCCCACAGCATCTGCTGCTCGGCGACTGGAAGACTGACCCAATCCGCCTGGCCGACTACAGCCACTCCGGCGACGTAACGACCGCGCTCGTCGATGTTGGCAATGGCGCCCGTGAAGACGACTATCGCGACAAAGATGTGCGTGGAAAGATTGTCCTGGCTGACGGCGTGCTCACGAGAGTACAAGATCTGGCCGTCGGGAAACACGGCGCCGCAGGCATCGTCAGCGACATGCCCAATCAGACGACGGCTTGGTCGGGACTCGATCCGACCCTCGTGCGCTGGGGCCACTTGGACGCTCGCCAGCCTTCCGGCTTTGCGTTTATGGTCTCGCGCCAGACTGCGCAGTCGTTGCGTGCACGTTTGCAGGCGAGCGAGCAAATCATTCTCAAGGCCGAAGTAAAAGCCGCCGTTGGCCCGGGACACTGGACGGTCGTCACTGCAACCATTCCCGGCGCCGATCCGGCCGCTGGCGAAGTCGTGTATAGCTGTCATCTGGACCATGAGCGCCCCGGAGCGAATGACAACGGGAGCGGTTGCGTGACGATCCTCGAATCGGCGCGCGTGCTGGCTAGTCTGATCGGCTCCGGAACCCTCCCTCGTCCACGGCGGACGCTTCGATTTATCTGGGGACCCGAGGTGGAAGGCACGATGGCATTTCTCGCGACGCATCCAGAAATCAGGCAGCGTCTGCGCGCCAATATCCACATGGACATGGTGGGCGGCGACCCCTTCCACAACAAGTCGGTGTTCCACGTCACCGCTACGCCATGGTCGTTGCCGAGTTTCGTGGCGGACGTAGGCGCCGTGTTCCTCGACACGATCCGTGCCGCGGCCAGTGAATATGCAGGAAGCGGGAACTCCCCCGAAGCAGCCGTTGTCGAAACGCGCATTGGAGGGCAGGGCACGCGCAACGAGTTCATCGCCGATGTAACTCCCTATTCTGCCGGCAGCGACCACGATGACTACGACTCTTCCACCATCGCAGTCCCATCGCTTTATCTGCGCGATTGGCCGGACATCTACATCCACACCGACCATGACAGCCTCGACCAGATCGACCCGACGAAGCTCCGCCGCGTAGCGCTGTTGGGTGCCGCCTCGGGATATGTGTATGCGAGCGTCGAGGCTCCGCAACTCCCAAAGTTGCTTCCGTTTCTGACGTCTGCAAGCGAGACGCGTCTCGCCCGCACCTTCCAGGACGCACAGACGCTGGTCGATGATCCGTTATTGGACGCAGGTGTGGCGTGGTACGAGGCGCGCAATCTGATGAATCACGCCCTCTGCCGCGAGAACGCCGTCTTGCATTCGTTAGTCAAACTCGCCGGCGGACCGGCGGGTTCAGAGGCAGAGAGCCTGAAAGCACTGGCGGCCCAAGTGGCAGCTTTCAACGATTGGATCGACGCCAGCGCCAAACTTCGCGGAGCAAAAGGAACCGCACCCGTAGCCGCTTGGCTCGACACTCCCGATGCCCGCCGAGTACCGCTTCGCATCGGAGAGTTCGGCCCGCTCACCTATCAGAACGACAACGTGTTGCTGGCGCGTCTCGGAAAAGAGCGCTACGCAAAAATCAAACTCCTCAACAGCGAAGCCACTCCACTTCTCAATGTGCAGGACCAGTCCGAACTATACGCTTATGAGATCGTCAATTTCGTGAACGGCGAACGGACTGTGGGCGAAATCCGCGACGCCGTCTCGGCAGAGTACGGTACCTTGCCGCTGAGTCTGGTGACCGACTACCTCGAGGCGTGCGCGGAGGCAAAAGTTATCGCATGGAAGTAACGCCATCGGTGGCTGCCGGGGCACACATCAGGGCCGTGCAAACTACCCCTCGCGCTGCGCTGCGACATGGCCTTCACAGCCGATCTCACAGTGAGTTCAGGAAGCTCAACAAGTCTTTCTTTTCTTTGGGTGTGAGCCGCTTGAACCTTTCCGTAACTTCCTGAGCCTCGCCTTTGTGACGAACAATTGCATCTCTTAAGCGGACCGAATCGCCGTCGTGCATCAGCCGGGAGTGCGTTCTCAGTCCCCAGAGCGGAGCAGTTCTGATCTTGTTCCTTCCATCGTGGATAGCCTTGTACGAAAATCCGCTGCGATTCATGATCTTGTCCACGGCTGCAAAGGTACTCTGCTCTGGCTGCTTAGACTGGTACAGCGCCCGGACAGACGTTGCCGGGACTCCATAGTGCTCAACGATCGCGATGGCGATGCCGTCGCCGGTACCGACGTCGTGCAGCAGGAAATCGCTGTAGGGATGGAAGGTCCTTTCTCCCAAGGCATCCGGAACCGTGAATTGACCGCCATTCACTTTCGTTCCTGCCTTCGCCGTGGTTAGCGTGACCACGTGGCACTTGGCGCATCCGATACGCTCAAAGAGCTTCGATCCGCGCTGCGCCTCTTGCGTTGCCGCCAGTTTCTCATCGCGAGGAGGCACTTTCGAAGCGCGCATGAAACGAGCAAAGTGGTCGATGTCCTCAGTGTCGTCGTTCGGATCCGGTTGATCGTTGGGCTCGGTTACAGACTTAGGGTTGCAAATTAAAGTCACCTCATTCGGAAGGAGGCGATTCGTGATGCCCATTTCGTTAAGGTATGCATCGGCCGAGAAAGAGAGCAGGCTGGCGTGCTGATCCTTCCATCCAAATCGTCCTACCGCGGTTTGGCCCTCTGCCTCCAGCACTGGCACACGCAGGGCTTGGCCGCAAATCTTGCCGTGCGTCGAGCGGCATTGGTCTTTGCGAATGTTTAGCAGTGTCTCGTCCGCGACCGCTTCAATGAAGCCGTCACCCAGCGTGTTGAGTGAGAGACGCCTCGTCCGAATTGTCTCGGTCTGAGGAACGCGTTCTTGAATCTCGGGACAAATCGCCCGATCGTTAATCAGAGTGCGTCCCGTGATCACTTCTTGTCCGCCGTTGATAGGGATACTCGGATTCTCGAATCGGCCACCTGGCCCCGAGTGCCCAACCCGCAACTCAGTAACTTGACTCACGCCTCCCGAAGTCGGGTTTTGATGACATTCGCGACAGGCCTGGGCGTTGTAGATCGGACCTAGCCCGTCCTTCTCAGCGTGCTCCACCGAGTCGAAGTCCGTCTGGTCCTCAGCATGTACGTCTTGTGGCACGAAGGCGGGGTCAATCGTCTGATTGTCGAAGCCGCTCGGGGCTTCCGGCGCGTTGTTTGAAGACATCGCCCAGCCCAGCAACGCCAGGCTCAGAAAACAAATGATCGGGAAGAAGCTGGATGCTTTTTTCATCGGATACTCCATCGGAAAACGCGGGGGCCTGTACTCACTCTCCTATCACGCTGGCCGTCTGAAAAACAAACTCGATGGTGTTCGGTGGTCAACTTTATTTTCCGATGCAAAATGACCCGAAAATCAAGTTCAGGATGTCATCCGACGTAGTAATTCCCGTGATTTCGTCCAGCGGCCGCAGCGCATTGTAGAGATCAAGCAGCATCATTTCGTGCGGCACCCGGGCGCACATGGCACTCTTGGCAGCGGCGAGAGCTGACAGCGAGTCGCTAACCAGCTTCTGATGGCGCACGTTGGTCAGGAATCCGCTCTCGATCTGTATGCCTGCTTCCCCACTCACATGCCGCAGTATGGCAGCACGCAGTTCCGGAATGCCTTCACCAGTAAGCGCCGAGGTTCTAACCCTCGGCAACTGCGAGCTGACGGCTGAAAGCTGAAAGTCCGCCACATCCGCTTTGTTCTCAACCGCAATCGCCGATCGTCCTTCCACCTGGCTCAGCAATTCACGGTCTTCATCAGAAATCGGCTGGGTCACGTCCAGAACCACGAGCACTAGATCAGCGTCGGCTAGAGCTTCCATGGATTTGCGGATGCCGATGCTCTCCGCTTCATCGAGCGCGCGGCGGATGCCGGCCGTGTCCACCAGTTGCACAGGAATTCCACCGATCGCCACCGTTTCGCTGACCAGATCCCGGGTAGTGCCCGGTTGCGCCGTGACAATCGCGCGCTCGCGCTCTACCAGCCGATTAAACAGGCTCGACTTGCCCACGTTCGGACGGCCGACAATGGCGAGAGTCAGTCCTTCGTGCACGAGCTTTCCGTACGCGAAGCTCGCGGAAAGTTCCTCGAGCGGTCGCCGGACGCCAGCGACGTGCTCGAGAATTGTCGTGTCGGGAGCGATTGAAACGTCGTCTTCGGCGAAGTCAATGCCCGCCTCGAGGAGCGCGATCAATTCGACCAGTTTCTGCTTGATCGGCTTAAGCCGTTTCGAAAGCGACCCTCCGAGCTGCTGGGCGGCCACCTTGGCCTGGAAGAGCGTCTGCGAATCAATCAGGTCGCGGACCGCTTCGGCCTGGGTTAGGTCGAGTCGCCCGTTGAGGAAAGCACGCATCGTGAACTCGCCCGGCTCGGCCAGCCGAGCACCCCGGGCAAGGCAGAGTTCCACAATGTGGCGCAAGACCACGGGCGATCCGTGGGCCGAAATTTCTAAAATGTCGTCGGTCGTATAGGAGTAGGGTTTCTGGAAGAAGGTGACGACGACTTCGTCGATGCGTTGCTGGTGTGGGTCGGACACTCCCTTCGGCAGGCTCAGGGCAGGCTCTGTCCGACCGGTAGAACCCGCACCGTCGCGGTTCAAGGTTTCACTCGTTCCACCCGGCTCGATCAGCTCCCCGAAAATCGCCTGCCCCGCCGCCAGCGGGTGCTTCAGTCGCAGCATCGGCTCGGCAATCGTCCGCGCCTGCGGACCGGCAAGGCGCACTACACCGATACCGCCGCGCCCCGGAGGGGTGGCGATGGCAACGATGGTGTCGTCCAGGTTCATGGGATCGGTGGTTGGTTCGCGGTCAGTAACGCAATTGTAGCGGTCTGCCGCGTTTGCCCGCTGTGCTCGCAGTCATTTATACTTTTCGTTTGCCTCAAGGCACTTGATTCAATCAGGAGCAGGGATTTTTCATGCCGAAACGTACGTTTCAACCCAACCGGCGGAAGCGCTCGAAGAAGCACGGGTTCCGCACCCGCATGAAGACCAAGAGCGGAGCCAAGGTGTTATCGCGTCGCCGGGCTAAGGGACGCAAGCGCGTCTCGGTAAAGCCGGGTTTCCGCGAGTAATCTTCCCCATAAAGCGGGCAGAAAGCCGTTATTTTTACAGGATTGTGAGTTAGTGAGCGCAGACGCTCCGAACCAGAGTGTAGGGCAACGCGCAGAGCAACGTGGAGAGCAGCCCGCGGTACGCGAGGGGGCGACATTTCCGCGGGCGGCACGGCTGCTGAAGCACGCCGACTTCGAGCGCGTCTACAAGCAGGGTCGCCGTCACTTTTCCTCCCACATGACCGTGTTCTACCTGCGGCAGCCGGAGGGTAATGCGCGCGTTGGATTTACCGTCGGCCGCGTCCTCGGAGGCGCGGTCGAGCGCAATCGTATTAAGCGACGGTTGCGAGAGACGGTCCGGCAGCGGCGTTCGATTCTAAAGGGCCCGGTAGATGTGGTGATCAATCCAAAGAAGTCGGTGCTGAAAGTTGAGTTTCCGATCCTGCTCGAGGAAATAGGCCGGGCATTCGACGCGATCGCCAGGAAGATGGCGGAGAAACAGAAATGAAGACGCTGGTACTCGGGACTCTGCGGACATACAAGCGGTGGATGTCCCCCTTGTTTCCGCCGTCGTGCCGCTATGTGCCGACCTGTTCAGAGTTCGCCCTGGAAGCTGTCGAGCGATTCGGACTGCTGCGGGGCGGATTCATGGCAACGTGGCGCCTGTTGCGGTGTCATCCGTTTGCAAAAGGCGGGTACGATCCGGTTTGCGATCCGTCCCATCACAGCGCTACGGCGCTAACGACCAACGACTAACGACGAGCGACGATTTGGCCGAATTTCAAAATCCTCAGCAAGAACCCGGAACCGAGCGCAGGCTGTTGCTGGTCTTCGCGCTGACCTTCCTGATTATCATGTTGTTCCAGCCCTTGCTGAAGAAGTACGGGCCACAGCCCCCCGCTCCCAAGCCCGAAGCCTCTCAGCCCCAGAATCCACCAACGGCGCAGCGTCAGGCCCAAGCCCCCCCTGCTGCAGGAATGGCGGCGCCGTCTCGATCCTCAACTTCGAAGGGCGCAGCCGCGGCGCCTGTCACCAAGCAGGCCTCCGGCGAATCCGAAACGGTGATCGAAAATGATCTCTATCGGATCGTGTTTACGAATCGCGGCGGCCAGGTCAAGTCCTGGGTTCTGAAAAAGTACAAAGACAAGCCCGATGGCAATCCGCTGGAGTTGGTCAACAAGGTGGCGGCGGAGAAGTACGGCTACCCGCTGTCCCTGTGGCTCTACGACGAGAGCCTGCGCGCCAAGGTGAACTCCGCGCTCTACGTGGCTACCAGCACCAGTTCGCGAGCTCCGGCTGAAGTCACTTTCGAATATTCCGAAGCCGATCTCACCGTCCATAAAACCTACAAGTTCGATCACAGCTACGTCGTCGAAATGCAGACTTCAGTCGAGTCGAAAGGCGCTGCAGTTACGGCGTTCCCGATGTGGCCAGCCGGCTTCGGAGACCAGACGAACGGCCCGTCGTACGCGGCCAGTCAGACTGCGTATCAGTACGACAACAAAGTCGAACGGCTGGCGATCAAGAAGATCAGTAGTGGCGGGACGCTGCCCGGCCCCTTGCACTGGGCAGGGATTGAGGACCAGTACTTCGCCGCCGTTTTTATTCCGCAGGACCCGCTAAATGCAGCCCTGGTCACGCTGCGAAACACAATCGAAATTCCCCACGACGCCTCCGACCGCAACAACAAGCAGATGGACAAAGTGGAAGTCCTCGGCACTGCGGTCGGCAGCCTGAAGGGTCCCACTTCTGACCGTCTCTATGTGGGCCCGAAGGCGCTCGAAGACCTCGAAAAGGTGCAGGTTCCGGGTATCACGGGCGCGGAACCCGATCTGCGTGCAATCGTCGATTTCGGCTGGCTGGGACTGATCGCGCGTCCGCTGTTTCTGTGGTTGAAGTGGACTCACGACCATGTCGTCCGCAACTGGGGATGGGCGATCGTCATTCAGACTCTGATCATCAACCTGGCTCTGCTGCCGCTCCGCCTTTCGCAGATGAAGTCCATGCTGAAGATGCAGCGCGTGGCGCCGCAGATCAAGGCCATCCAGGAGAAATATAAGAAATACAGTCTGCGCGATCCGCGCAAGGCTGAGATGAACCAGGAAGTCTCGGCGCTCTACAAGAAAGAAGGCGTGAATCCGGCGGGCGGATGTCTGCCCTTGATCATCCAGATGCCGTTCCTGTTCGCCTACTATCGAATGCTGGGAGTGGCCATCGACTTGCGCCATGCGCCGTGGGGATGGGTTAAGGATCTGTCGTCGCCGGACCCGTTCTATATTCTGCCGATCGCCATTGTTGTCACGATGTTTTTCATGCAACGGCTGACGCCTCAGGCAGGCATGGACCCGACGCAACAAAAGATGATGAACATCATGATGCCGGTGATGCTGGGCTATATCAGCATCAATCTGGCGGCCGGACTCTGCCTCTACTGGTCGATGGGCAATTTGATCGGCATCGTGCAGCAGTCGGTCATGAACCGCACCGCACTGGGCCGCGAGATGCGCGAGATGATGGAGAAGCGCGCGAGAAAGAAAGATAAGTAGGTGCAGCTGGCAGCTCGCAGGCTTCTGCTTCCTGGCCAAGCCTGACGTTCTGGATGATTATCGATGGAAAGGCGGCAGCGTGGTTCCCGCCTTTCCTGCCAGCTGCCAGCTGAGAACTGCGAGCTAAAACATGCCGATTACAGACAAAGTCGCCGCCGCAAAGAAGATTGGAGACTTCCTCCAGGCCGTAATCACGCACGGCGGATTCAAACTGAAGTACCGCATCACGGTAGATCCGCCCATCGCCGAGCAACGCGAATGGGAGCATCCCGAGATCCTGGTGGAGTTTGCCGGACCGGACTCGGCGCTGCTGTTAGAACGCGGCGGCGAACTGCTGCGGTCTTTCGAATTGCTGGGCACAGAGATCCTGCGCCTGCAAGGCAACGAGCACGAGAAAATCTGGTTCGACTGCAAGAATTTTCGCTCCCTACGAATTGAGGAACTCCAGATGGCAGCTCGAGCCGCGGCTGAGAAAGTCCGCCGCACCGGCGAGCCCTTCCGGTTTGCGCCCATGTCGTCCCGCGAGCGCCGCATTGTTCATCTGGCGTTGCGCGAGGAAAAAGATTTGCGCACCGAGAGCGACGGCGAAGGTGGCAGACGTTCGGTCGTCGTGTATCCGGGAACCTACAAGTCCGCTCCAAGGCCGGAACGGCGCACGATTCCGTAAGCGCTCCTGCACGAGTTGCACTCTTTGCGTGGCAGTTATTTTCTCGACACTTGACAGCACGAAAAAATCGCGGTTCTATGAATCGCTCGCTTGGAAGATTTTTCTCAGAGACACCGACGCGACAATTTTTTTTATGCTAGTATGCGGTTCGTCTCCGTTGTGAATTTCGCCAAGGTAATCGGTTACTGCGAAAGCAGAAGCTGCTCTGCGGTAAAGAAGAATTCATAGCCAAGATCGGATTTCTCCCGGACGCGCCCTAACCGGCGCCCCGCGTTTTTCTTAAGACAATGTCCGTTTCCAGTTCCGCCATCATCCCGAACCCGTGGGTGCGCATCCTCGATGCGCTCGAAAAAAAGGTCAATCGTCATTCCTACGATACCTGGCTGAAGCCGACTCGCTACAGTCATGCCAGAGACGGAGTACTGTTCGTTCGCGTTCCTACTCCCGAGTTCCGCACCGTGGGCGACAAGTACGCCGACCTCATCCAGGAAGCGATCGACAACCTGGGCCTCGAATACCAAGACGTGAAATTCGTGACCGCCGAAGACGATCCTTCGAATACGCCGATCCGGCACAACGGTGGTCTCACGATGAGCAGTGCCGGAGCACAGGCTGCAGCCAGTCCCTCATTCCAAACCCAGGCGCGCTTCGACTGGGACAGCGCGGCCCAACTCAATCCTCGTTACACCTTTGACGCGTTCGTGATCGGTAGCGGCAACCAGTTCGCCCACGCCGCCTGCCAGGCAGTGGCGGAGCGCCCATCCAAGGCCTACAACCCGCTCTTCCTCTACGGCGGCGTTGGTATGGGCAAGACTCACCTGATGCAGGCCATCGGGCACGAAGTCAAGATGCGGCAGCCGCAAGCGGCGATCTGTTACGTCTCCAGCGAGAAATTCACCAACGAGATGATTAACTCGCTGCGCTACGACAAGATGACCAGCTTCCGCGACAAGTTCCGCAACGTGGATGTTCTGCTCATTGACGACATCCAGTTCCTGGCACAGAAGGAACGCACGCAAGAGGAGTTCTTCCACACCTTCAACGCCCTGCACGAGTCCATGAAGCAGATCGTGATTGCCAGTGACCGACCACCCAAAGAGCTGGCCGAGGTTGAGGATCGTTTGCGCAGCCGGTTTGAGTGGGGCCTGATCGCCGACATTCAGCCGCCCGACCTGGAAACGAAGGTCGCGATCTTGCAGAAGAAGTCCGAGCAGGAAAAAGTCACCCTGCCTACCGACGTAGCGTTGTTCATCGCCTCAAACATCCGATCGAACGTCCGTGAGCTGGAGGGCGCCCTGATCCGCCTGGTCGCGCACTCCTCCCTGATCGGCGCCGAGATCACACTGCCCTACACACAGCAGGTGCTCAAGAATTTCATCGATTCACAGGCTCGCCGCGTAACCATCGAGTCGATCCAGAAGGCCGTGGCCGAGCAGTTTGGCCTCCGCCTGGTGGAGATCAAAGCGAAGAATAATTCGCGTTCTATCGTGTACCCGCGGCAGATCGCGATGTACTTGGCCAAGCACCTGACCGAAGCCTCACTGCCTGAGATCGGACGCCAGTTTGGTGGAAAGCATCACACCACGGTACTGCATTCGGTTGATAAGATCGAAGAGGTCCGCAAGGGCGACAAAGATTTAAACAGGCTGCTCAATAAATTGACTGAGCAGTTGGGCGCGTGAATCGTGGCTTTCGCCGCCTTTTCCACTCTACTGTCCAGTCTTCCTACCGCCGGCCAGTGGAGTCGGTGTGGAACCTGTGCCAGACTGGATAGAACTAAAGGAACCACCGTCGTATTGCGATGACCTCCGACGCGTACGAGGCTGATTGTTCACATGAGGGATGTATGTGGAATTGATTGCACCAGCAGAACCTGGACCGGTTTTCCACTTCTCCGAACCGCCTACTGCTACTGCTGGTTTATGGTTTGAGCTTTTGATATAAGGAAGTAACAGAAGTAGCAGTCGGGAGAACCATTATGCCGGTGGAAGTCGCCCCTGCCGTGGCCACAACTGCCACAACGACCATGGAGATCACGATCAGCAAATTCGAACTGCTGCGTGAGTTGACAGCAACCCAGGGCGTGGTGGAGCGCAAGACCACAATTCCAATTCTTTCCAACTACCTGTTCGAGGCCGCGGGAGACAAACTGTCCCTGACCGCCACCGACCTCGATCTGAGCCTGCGCACCGCCTGCAGCGCCAAAGTAAAAAAAGAAGGTGCCTGCACCATTCCCGCGCGTAAGCTCTACGACTACGTAAAACTGCTGCCCGACGCCGACATCACCATCAAACTGCTCGAGAACCACTGGGTCAGCATCCGCTGCGGCCGGTCTAATACCAAAATGGTGGGCATGGCCCGCTCGAATTTCCCGACGTTGCCAGTGTTTCCAACCGCGGGCGTTGTCAAGATTCCAACAGCCGTCCTGCGTTCCATGATTGCAAAGACCGGCTTCGCCATTGCTCACGAAGAGTCGCGCTATACTCTAAATGGCGCCTTGATGGTCCTGAAATCCGAATCGATCACCATGGTCGCCACCGACGGCCACCGCCTGGCTCACATCGAGCGCGCCGGGGAAAAGTTTGAAGGCGTCTCCGGCGAGATGAAAACCTTGGTCCCGAAGAAGGCCATGGACGAACTAAAGTCCCTGCTCGACGCCACCGACGCCGAAACCATCGACTTCGCGAAAGACGAATCCACACTCTATTTCCGCGTCGGCCAGCGCCTGCTGACCTCCCGCCAACTCACCGGGCAATTTCCCAACTACGAAGCCGTGCTGCCCAAAGACATCACCAAGTCAATATCAGTCCCCGGTGAGGATCTGGGCGCCGCCATCTCCCGCGTTGCGCAATTTGCCGATGAGCGCTCGCATGCGGTCCGTCTGCGCCTGGAAAAAGACGAACTGAAACTCTCCGCCTCCTCCACAGATTCCGGCGAGTCGGAAGATTCCATCGAGATCACCTACAGTGGCGACCCGATGACCATCGGCTTCAACGCCCAATACCTGATCGACTTCATCAAAGCCACCGGCTCCGCCGAAGTAAAACTCGAACTCAAAGACCCCCAGTCCGCCGGCCAATTCCGCCCCGCCGATGGCGACGACTACAAGTACCGCTACATCGTGATGCCGATGCGGATCTGAGGACTTGAAACCGTAGCGCCAGCGTCTCGCCGGCTGTCGTGGTGCAACCGCCCCCACCACTTAGCAGTATCCGTTACTTGACCAAACCCCCAACACCGTTTACATTTGCGCCCATTCCATTCCTGGGAGGGATCGCATGCTCTCCGGCTTCAAGCAATTCATACTTCGCGGAAACGTGGTCGACATGGCGGTCGGCGTGGTGATTGGTGCAGCGTTCGCATCCGTCGTGGGTGCATTCACCAAGGATCTCTTGACTCCTCTCATCACCGCCATTGTGGGCAAGGGAGGTCAGTTCTCGACTCTCACCTTCAGCGTGCGCGGCAGCGTGTTCGCCATCGGCGACTTTATCAATGCCGCGATCTCTTTGCTTTTGGTCGCTGCGGCTGTCTATTTCTTTGTGGTGACGCCGATCAATGCCTTGGTCGCGCGCATGCGCAAGTCTCAAGCCCCCGCCGACCCCACCACCAAGAAGTGTCCCGAGTGCTTAAGCGAGATCCCAATCGATGCCCGCCGCTGCGCCCACTGCGCCCAGCCAGTGGCTGGGAAAGCGGCCTGATCCGCGGCCGATAGATGTCCACATTGGCGAAATCCGCCCATTTCCTGTAAAATCAACGCTTCGGCATCAAGTTTGAAAGGATTCAGGAGTTATGGCACGAGTCTGTGAAATCTGCGGCAAGGGGCCGCAGTTCGGAAACAACATCAGCCACGCCCACAACGTGACCAAACGTCGCTGGAACGTCAACCTGCGCCCCGTGCATGCCAAGGTAGGAGCTGCTACCAGGCGGATGCGCGTCTGCACGTCGTGCCTGCGCAGCGGCAAGGTTGTGAAGGCATAGTCACCCGTAAAAGCCGCCGATAAAGCTAGCGCACGCCCACCAGGACCACATCGAAAATCAGAGTCGCATCCGGCGGGATGAGTCCCGGATAACCCGCTTTGCCATAAGCGAGATTCCCTGGAATCCGCAACTGCCGTTTGCCGCCGACCTTCATTCCGGCGACACCCTCGTCCCATCCCTTGATGACCTGCCCTGCGCCGATCAGGAACTCGAACGGGCGCCCTGTCCCCACCGAGCTGTCGAACTTCTTGCCATTGGTAAGCCAGCCGGTATAGTCCACTTTGACGTGCTGGCCGCTGTGCGCCTCTGCGCCCGTGCCGACCTTGATGTCCCAATACTGCAAGCCGCTCGGAGTCTTGGTCCCCTCGCCTGTGACCTTCGTCGGCCCGCCAGCCGCAGGACGCGGCGCGGGCTTGTGGGCAGCGGTCGTCTTCTTTGGCGCGCTGGCGGTCTGAGCGGCAGCAAGAATTGCCAGTCCCGAAAAAGCAACTGCTAAAAAAAATGATTTCATGATTCCTTCGGACCTCCAGGCCTTTATCTCACCTCTGCAATCTGACCTCTAACCTCTGACTCGCCTTACGCCAGCGCGATCACATCAATCTCGACCAGCACATCCTTCGGTAGCCGGGCCGCCTCGACCGTAGTGCGTGCGGGCGGAGCCTGCCCGAAATAGCGCCCGTAAACTTCATTCATGGCCGCGAAATCTCCCATATTGTTGAGAAAAACCGTGCAGCGGACGGCCTTGTCTAGGCTGGTGCCGGCGGCCTCCAAAAGACCAGAGAGGTTCTTGAGCACGCGCTCGGTCTGAACTGCGATGTCTCCCGCAATGACCTGCTGCGTCGCCGGATCGAGCGCAACCTGGCCCGAAGTAAAGACGAGCCCCGCCGCTCGAATAGCCTGCGAGTACGGGCCGATTGCCTTTGGGGCCTGATCGGTGGCAATCACATCGCGCATGAATCCTCCGGGACGCAGCGAGACGAGGCAACCCGCGCCCCCGCCGCGAGATATGACGAACGCTGATTAACGCAGATTTGCAGAGCAGAAGTCAACCACGCCAGCAGCAATGGAAGTAGCCAATGCGCTGACTTGTC
>JBKPCG010000111.1:0-34126 GCA_046727255.1 Acidobacteriota bacterium
CCGTTATACGCCGCTGGCCCAAGCACGCGATCCGTGCCACAGCTGCCAATGTTTTTTTTCTGTACTCGTCTATAACAATTTTTTCTCGCCTGCGATCATTGAGTTTCGACGAACGCCTTGGCGCCGGGGCGCCATATGGCTCATACGAGGATGCCGACTACGTGTTCCGCGCATTGCAATACGGTCCGGTTCAATACAGTCCGGCAATACAGGTATGGCACTCCGACCTGAACGCACACCTAATGCCGCCCGCGAAGATCCGCGCCTACGGTGTGGGTTTCGGAGCGTTCGTCGCAAAACATTTGACAATCTATTGCATTGCAATCTTCATCATGGCTCTTGGCTATCACGTTGGCATGGCTGTGAAGTCCGCCTTGTTCTTCGACGCGAAGAACACAAAGGCGCATTGTATTTCGATAACATCACGAATATCGGGGGCGGTATCCTTTCTTGTACATGAAAGCTGACTGGTACAACCACAAATACGATCACATGGCATCGTTTATGCCCATAGCAGCCGTCTCCACATCCTCCGCACTACCACGAGGCATCGATGCGACACGCTGAACACAGCAATAGTTGCGATATGTTTCAATTGATATGCAGCGGTCTGTTGTTTCTATCGGTGGTGTCCATTTATGTTGTTCGTATTAAGGCATACCCCATTGTGTTTTTACTATTCGCTGCTTCGCTTCTGCTGTTGTGGATAACTCCTCAGCCCATCACCTTATTGAGCAAACGGCTCGGATATATATGGTGGGGGTGTTGGTTGTATGCACTGTACGCTGTGATCAATTATCTGCTCTTAGGTGGCTCAGGGTACTACCTCCTGAAACTGTGTAGCAATGTGGCATTCTTCGCTGCGATCACAATCTACTGTCAGGTTGCACGCGTCTCCGGAAACGAACGGTTGGCCCGTCGTTCTCTTATCTGCGCGTGCATTGTTGTTGTGACTCTGAGTTGCTTGCAGGTTTTATGGTGTGTGGCGCGGGGCAATCTATGGCTACTTCCGTTGCACATTACATCGTCGTCCGAGGCATACGCTATACAGGATGCGGCCACCATATATTTTGGGGATGCAAATAAGAACATCTGGGCTAGTAAGGTAGTGCTGTGCTACTTTTCTTTCATAGCCCTGAAGAACGACAAGTGGAAAGGGTGGGGAATTGCGCTCTTTTGCATGGTTGTTATCATACTTGCGTATACCTCATCCCGCACGGCTGAGCTGGCGTTTCTGCTTGGCCTACTGTTCCATGGGGCCTGGAAGCTGCGACATAATGGTCGAATAACCGGAGCGCTTGCACTGGTGTTGCTCACACTGGCACTTACGCCCGTAGCAATTTCCATCTTGCGCCTTCCGTCCACCGTGTCCGACATTGCGGAAAGCAGTAGCAATGATGGATTCTTTGCGCGCCTAATACTTTGGTCTTATTTTGCTGGCGCAGCCCCGCTGTTTAGCATACGAGAATGCTTGGTTGGCCATGGTGTCTTTTCCGTTGCGCCGTTTGTGAGCAGCCACTTTGATGAAGATAATTTGCACAATGTATTCCTAAATCAATTCTATGATTTTGGACTGATCGGCCTTGTGCTGTACGGGAGTTTTTTGGTGTATTGGTTCCGCACAACTGTGTCTGAATGGCGATGGCTAATTGTGCCTGCATTGGTCATTATATTGAACTCGCAGTATGTCGGGTATGACGCCGAACTTATGTTGTGTTATTCGATTGGCATATTGCTAACATGTTCACCAGGCACTGAAGAGAGAAGGCCGCTTCGCAGAGCGGTAGCCGCTCCAAGCGGTATCATTGAGAAGAGTTGATGGTACGTGTTGAGGAGTGGGGCTAGTGGGTGCGGATGAAAGTCGCAGTATGTGTTCCAACGCTTAATGCGGAGAAGACATGGCCAGAGTTCCTGGGCATGCTCCGTTGTCAACGTCCGTCGCCGTCCGAGATCCTAGTTCTCGATTCCTCCTCTACGGACGGTACTGCGGAATTGGCTAGACGGGACGGCTGCCGGGTAGTCACCTTTCCGCGGGTGGAGTTTCGGCATGGAGGGACACGGCAACAAGCGGCGGAATTGACCTCGGACGCGGACATTATCGTCTACCTCACACAGGACTCGATTTTGGCGGACGCCAACTCTCTGGCGCGATTGACCGCTGCCTTTGAGGACGCATCCGTGGGAGCCGCCTACGGACGTCAGTTGCCCCGCAGGGGCGCCAATCCGATTGAAGCCCATGCACGGCTGTTCAACTATCCACCGGTGTCCGCAATACGTTCTCTCGAAAACAGGACTACGATGGGCTTTAAGGCAATCTTCTTTTCGAATTCCTTCGGAGCATATCGCCGCGCTGCTTTGGAGCAAACTGGCGGGTTCCCCAGGGAATCGAACTTCGGCGAAGATACAGTGGTTGCGGCACGTCTGCTGTTAAGCGGTTGGCGGATCGCATATGTTGCCGAGGCGCAGGCGTACCACTCGCACTCCTACAGCTGCCGCGAAGAATTCCGGCGTTACTACAGGATTGGGCAGCTACATGGAAATGAGCCATGGCTGCTGCGCGACTTCGGCAATGCGTCGAGAGAAGGACGCAGGTTTGCAACGTCTGAAATTCACTATCTCCACAGGCACGCGCCATGGCTGATCCCGGAAGCAATGCTTCGCTCGGGACTGAAATACCTGGGATACAAACGCGGAAGGCGCGATTGGCATTGATTCAGCCCCTGAACGCTGCGGCCCCAACCACGGTGCGGTCACACCATCTATTGCTTCCCCTTCCAACGCTCCTTGATCGAATCCAGCCGCTCCCGGTTCTCGGGCAACTCGAAAGCTCGGGCCATGCTTTCCCGCAACACGACGCAGAAAGCAGCCAAAAAGAAAGCCAGAATCGTAACCGAGACAACGATCAGAATACGGTGCGGGGATGACCGTTTGTCAGGAGCGACAGCAGTATCCACAACTTGAATAATGGATCCCTCCCGCGCTTCGTCGAGTTTGGCAATTTCAAACTGCTTCGCGAGCAACTCAAACACAGTTTCGTGGTACTTGAGGTCGCGAAACCGGCGCATGTATTCCACACCCGATCCGGTCACTCTGCCCTTCGAAAGAATAATGTCCGAGCCGGCATCCGGCTTAGATCCGGCCAACCGATCGAGCTGCGCCTGGAGCGCAGCCAGCTCTTGCTTTGCAAGGACAAGGCGGGGATTGTCTTCCGCTGCGAATGAACGCATGCTTTGAATCTGGACCTGCTTCGCGACTACCTGTCCGCGCAAGATGGCTGCCGATTCAATCAGAGAACGCGCCTGGCTGTCAATTTGCAAAACCCCAGTGGACTGCTGCGTCGCTCGCATCGCTTCTTCGGCTACGCTCAGGTTGTCCTTGGCCTCCTGCAACTGCTGTTCAAAGAACAAGCGTCGGCGCGCAGCTTCGGTGATTGCGAGCGAGGCAGAGAGTTTGCGGAATTCTTCCACGTAACCATTTGCAAGTTCGGCCGCTCGCCGGGGATCGCGATCCTCGACCGAGATGCGGATTAACCCGTCCTTGGCGCCGGCAACTGCGATGGTCCGGTTCTCGAGTTCCCTTCGTGCATCGGAAAGACGCTTTTCTCGGTATTCGGCCATCAGGCCAAAACGCTGGATCAACGCGTCTTCCACGGTCCGGGAAGTGAGCAGGGAGACATACATATCGGTCGGGTTCTTAATACCCAGACCGCCGCTTGCCAAGGAGGCAAGAGGCGCCAGGGATCCAAGAGATCCCGCGCTTCCCAACTGTCCTAACGTTGAACCGATGGATGAATTCTGCTGAGGCGGCATCATGACAATGTTCGCCTCATACCGAACTGGCAAAAGGAAAGCAACGACGGTCGACAATAGAGCAGCGCCCACGACCGCGAACAGGATCAAACGCTTGTGACCAGCCAGAAGCGCAAGGATTCCGAGTACCGAGACTTCACTCTCAGTTTCGGACAAGGCTGCATTTATCTCGGCAACCGATCCGGTCTGAAGCCTGGTATCCGCGAGCGTTGCCATCTTAGCGATTATGACACCATGCAGAGAGTGATTCTATCAGCATCATCAAGTCCAATCCCGCATCGTAAGGGCATCCCGAAAGCCACTGAAACAACTATCTGGTCTTTGTTTGCTTCAAATTATGATCCAGTCTCTATGCTACTTTGAACGGAATCCTGTGCCAAACAGACATTGGGGATATCCAATCGTGTTTAGACGCAATCGGCATGGATTCCGGTTTGCTGGGTTTTTAGGAGCCAGGAAGTGAAAATTGCTGGAATCGCGGTGTCTACGCCGAAAATCGCCCGCAGGACGACAAAAGCGCTTCTGAAATCGTGGCTCCCGGCGGCAATGATCCTGGGTTGTAGTTGCATCGCATGCGCGCAGGATACAGCAGACAAAAACGATTCCGCACGTCCCCCTGCTCCGGCCGTAACGTCTCTCGATCTCATGGGTCCGCCGGACTTGAAATCCCTACCTCGCAATATCTTTCAGGATCAGAAGAGTTTCTGGCTAACCCCTTTTCACATGACCAAGCAGCAGTGGCGGTGGACGGTGCCCCTGGCATTCGTCGGCGCCGGCTTGCTGGCGAGCGACACGGCGATTGAACAGCACGTTCCGACGAACCCGACGACGGTTTCACACGCCACGACTGCGTCCAATGCCGGGCTGGCACTTATGGTTGGCACCGGTGCCGGAATGTTTCTGTGGGGACACATCGCCCATAACGAAGATCAGCGCGAAACCGGGCTGCTGGCGGGAGAAGCAGCGATTGACGCAGCGCTCGTGACTCAAGTCCTCAAGTATTCACTGGGGCGCGATCGTCCCTTTGCAGGCGACGGTCGTGGTCGTTTCTTTCAGGGCGGAAGCTCGTTTCCGTCAGACCATGCGTCGGTCAGTTGGGCGATTGCCAGTGTGATTGCCCATGAGTATCCGGGTCCCGTTACACAAGTTCTGGTCTATGGACTGGCGGGCAGCGTAAGCGCCGCGCGCTTTGTGGGCCAGAAGCATTTTGCATCGGATATCGTGATAGGCAGCGCGCTGGGATGGTACACGGGGCGTCAGGTCTTCCGCGCCCATTCCAGGTACAACTCCGCGGACATCGCAAAGTGGGGCACGTTCAGCCAAGGCGAAGAAGACGCCCTCGGGCGCGACCCGGGCAATATGGGCTCCAGTTACGTGGCGTTGGACAGCTGGGTCTATCCTGCGTTCGACCGTCTTGTTGCCTCCGGTTATATCAACGACCGAACCATCTCCCTTCGGCCTTGGTCAAGGCTGGAGTGCGCCCGGATTCTGTCGGAAGCTCATCAGCATTTGGAGGATGATCAAAATTCTTCCGATGAATACGTGCTGTCGTTGCTTCGCGATCTGGATCTGGAGTTCGCGGCTGAGACAGAACTCAGGAAGGGAGACACGCCGAATATCAATGCTGAGCTCGAATCGGTCTACAGCCGGTACACCTACATCAGCGGGCCTCCGCTGAGGGACGCTTTTCACTTTGGCCAAACCATCTCGGACGACTTCGGCCGACCCTACGGCCGCGGCTCCAATAACATCACCGGTTTCACCGCGAATGCGGCTGCAGGACCGTTCACCATATACGTTCGCGGCGAATATCAATACGGATCCGCCGGTCAGGAGTACACACCTGAACAGGCGCAATCCATCGCGGCCAGCGATCAGTTGCCACTCAATTCCGTTCCCACTTTCGGTCGGACATCGCGGCCTAAGTTTGTGGAGGTGTATGCAGGACTCAATCTGGCAGACTGGCAATTCACCTTCGGACAACAGAGCCTTTGGTGGGGAGCTAATCGAAGCACCAGTATCTTGTTTTCCAACAATGCCCAGGCTCTCCCGATGTTGCGGGTAGAAAGAGTAAGCCCGATGCGATGGCCGAGCGTGCTGCGCCTGCTTGGTCCTGTAACCGTCTCAGGTTTTTTGGCGCGAATGGGAGGAACTAAATATTTACGCCTGGGTCCTGACTTCGAGCAGTTTGGAGATGGGATTCATAACGTGGATCCGCAGCCTTTTCTCTGGGGCGCAAACATTGCTTTCAAGCCGACACAAAATTTGGAACTGGGATTCTCCATCACCTCGATTTTTGCGGGGCACGGCCGGCCATTAACGATCCGAACGTTTTTGCACACATTTTCGCAGCGGGGCAATATTCAACCGGTAGATCCCGGCGGGCGGCGTCCGACGATGAGCGCGTCCTATCGCCTGCCCGGGTTCCGGAACTCAGTGCAGGTCTACGCGGACTGGCTGGCGTCGGCGCAACCACTGCCCTTGCTGTACCCCAAGGAGTCAGGTTTGAGCGCTGGAATGTATATTTCGCACATGCCGCGCATCAAGAACTTGGATTTGAGATGCGAAGGCATCTACACGAATATGCCAGGGAATCCGATTAACAATCTTTTCTACGTGAACTTCCACTATCCTAATGGCTACCGCAACTATGGCCAGTTGATGGGAAGTTGGGTCGGTCGGGGAGGCAACGGGGGAGAAGCTTCCGCAACCTACTGGTTCTCCGCCAGGAACAAGGGAACCATTAGCTACCGGCGCATGATTTCGAACCCAAGCCTGCTGGGCGGTGGCAACCTCCACGACGTTTTCGCGACCGCAGTCTGGATGCCGCGGCCGCAATTCGAAGTTGCGGCCTCGGTGCAATACGAACGTTGGAATTTTGTTGCATTGGATAAAGGCCCTGATTCCAATGTTTCCACCACGATTGAAATACGACTCTGGCCCAAATTACGTACCGCTGCGAACGCAATTGCGAACGGTAACGTACATCCATGAGTTGTTTTTCTCGAAAGGATTGCCCCGTAAGCGAAGAATTTAAAACGAAAAAAACCTGGATTAATTCCTAGCAGATTCTTCGCGCCTCAGCGGAATTTTCACCGCAACCCCCTCGCGCCGACGGGCATCGTAATGTTCGTGATTTCGAGAATATCCTATTACGGTTCGCTGCTTGGCATTCTTGTTTACTCACTGCCCATATTCGCTTTTGCAGCAGCGGCTTACAGCCGGTTTGGAAATGTATGGCTTTCGGGGATTCGCAATATCACTCCGCAATCTTATTTGGTCTTATTGCTGTTCACCGAGATCGTATGGGTTCTGACAGCCAATCACTATAAGCTTGCATCCCTCACGAATCTGTTCCAGGAATATACCGGAATTCGTACAGCATTTCGTGCATGCCTGGTCACTCTTGTCTTTCAAGCCCTCTTGCTTCTATTCGTTAAGGAATTAATTGTCTCCCGGATATTTATCCTGCTCGTCAACGCTATCTTGTTTTTTTGCGTCGTAGCCGCCAGAAGCATTGTTCGTCGCACTTCCAAGTCAGCGCCTTCGCTGCGCAAGTCGGCAAAAATATTGGTGGTCGGAACCGACCGGCATGCCCACCGAAGCGTGGATATTCTTCGCCGCACTCCATTCTTGCGCTGCGAAATCCGAGCTTACGTCCAGCTTCCGGGTCAACCCGTTCTGGTTCAGGACGCGCCCGTGATTGCTGCCCATGAATTGAAACGAGTCGAGTCGTTAACGTTCGACGAGGTTGTGGTTGCCATCCCGAGCGAAAGCTATCTGCAGGTCTCATCCGTCCTCGACAGTCTGCAGAATTTCGGCAAACCCATTCGTGCCATGTTGGATCTCGGCCCGCGACTGTCGCTGCGCGAGAAGGTTTTTCAAATTGGCCAATTGCAGATGATGAACCTGGCCATATCCCCAACTGAAAGCTTTGCTTATAGCGTGCTGAAGAGAACGTTTGATCTGGTAGCTGCAAGCCTGGGTGTTGTGATTCTCAGCCCGGTGATGGCGGCCCTTGCAGTTCTCACGAAGCTGAGTTCACCGGGGCCAGTGTTTTTCCGACAAGAACGAGTTGGCCGTGATGGCAAGTTCTTTATGCTGCTAAAGTTTCGCACCATGCACTGCAGTAGTTGTGCCGAGAGCGACACCATTTGGACCGTCAAAAACGATCCGCGATGCACAAGGATCGGCGCCATACTGCGCCGGTACAGCCTGGATGAACTGCCGCAGCTTTTTAACGTCATTCGCGGAGAGATGAGTCTGGTGGGGCCGCGCCCGGAACGCCCGTATTTTGTCCAGGAATTCCGTACAAACATCCAAAAATACAACCTGCGACATTGCTGCCAGGTTGGAATGACCGGATGGGCTCAGGTCCATGGTCTTCGCGGTGATACTTCAATCCCTGATCGGCTTCGGTATGATTTGCACTACATTCATAACTGGAGCTTCAGCCTGGATCTCCATATCCTCGCTCGCACCATGTTGACCGCGCTTAAGAAGGAGAACGGATACTAGAAGTCGGCGCAGGGGAACGGCGCGAGGAAGGGCGGCGATAGCGGCCTCTGAAAGCTAAGTGTGCGGCAAGGTTACCCGTACCTGGCAGCCCTCCCCGCCATTCCGGTTCGAGAGTTCAATGGAACCCTGTGTGCCTCGACGATCTGACGCGAGAGCGCCAGTCCTATACCGCTCCCCTCGGGCTTAGTGGTATAGAACGGTACGAAAGCATTGCTGGGATTGAGAAGTCCGGGGCCATTGTCGTCGATCGTGAGGACTACATTCTGGTCTTCAATTCCCATGGAAGGAGAGCGGCAGCGCACAGAATGAAGGGGGGTGTCCCCCACCGCTTAGCGGTGCCAGTCCGCAATTGGAGCGTAGTTAGCGATGCACTGAAGCGGAGAGGAGCAGTTGCCGCGCTTTCTTCGCGTGAAGAGGCTCACGCCCCCCCGGAAAAATGCTTGAGGCCAATCAGATGTACGCCCTCTACCAGAACAGTGGGGACGGCAGCTTCAATTACGCGACGCTCACCTCAGGGCTTGGACCGATAACGCGCACTCACTCTGGCTGGGGTGTCCGGTTCTTCGACTACGACAATGACGGCTGGAAAGACCTGCTCATCGCTCAGGGACACGATCTTGATACCATCCAACTCACGTCTCCGAACCTGCGCTACCGTGAGCCAATGCTGCTGGCGCGAAACACAGGCCAGGGGTTTGTCGACGTATCCGCGGGTTCCGGAGCGGTGTTCCAGCAAGCCTGGGCTGCTCGCGGCATGGCGATTGGCGACATCGATAACGACGGACCACTGGATGCCGTTGTTACCACCAACGATGGGCCCGCTTATATTCTTCACAACGAAACGTCCACCCAGAACCATTGGCTCACGTTGCGACTCATCGGGCACAAGAGCAATCGAGATGGGATCGGCGCGGAAGTGAAACTCGTGACCGGGAAAGGCGCACAATTTGCGACTGTAACTACTGCCGGAAGCTACTTGTCCGCGAGCGACAAGCGCGTGCATTTCGGTCTGGGAACCGAGACTGCGGCGGCCTCCATTGAGATTCGCTGACCCAGCGGCACTGTACAAAGACTCAAAGATGTCCGCGGAGATCAGATCCTGCAGGTCGATGAGCCGACTCCAGCGGTCACGGAAAAAGGCAAATGATGCGAAGTGGGAGATCAGTGCTCTCGTTATTATTGATCGCGCTCGCGTGCCTTCTTCCAGGACGTGCCCAAGAGGAGGTCCCCGAGAAGACCAAACCGCAGCAGGCTCCCATGGGAGGAGTCTCCACGGGCGTAGCGCATGCGGCACAGAAGGACGCTCAATCCCGCCCCATCACCTCCGGCGGATTTGTCGATAGCGCTCCTGTCGTCTTTACGGACATCACGAAGCAAGCTGGTCTCGACAAGTTTCACCATCGCTCAGGAACTCCCGAGAAGAAGTCCATCATTGAGACTTCCGGCTCGGGCGTCGCCTTACTCGATTACGACAACGACGGCTGGCTCGACATCTATTTGCTGAATGGCTCAACGGTTCCGGCGCTCAAGGGCAAGGAACCGCCGCCAAGGGCGATGCTCTTTCACAACAACCACGACGGCACCTTTACCGACGTCACCGCGAAAGCCGGGGTCGCCAACGAACGCTGGGGTTTTGGTGTGGCAGTCGGTGACTACGATAACGATGGCTGGCCCGATCTCTACGTCGCCAACTACGGCAAGAATCGTCTCTATCACAATAATCATGACGGCACATTTACTGACGTTGTAGAAAAGGCTGGCGTCGCGGTGGCTGGTCTGCCGGACCAAGTTCGATCCCGATCATCCACCTATAGCTGGTCAGGGAGGCATTCCGCCCGGATTCTGCAAATTTCGAGGAATTGACGTGATCTGCGGCCCTCGTGGCCTGCAGGGGAGAGCCGGACCATCTCTTTCACAACAATGGGGGATGGGGAAAGTTCCCGGGTATCGTGCCCGTCCTTTGGAAGGCGCTTGGCGAAAATTCCGCCGCGTGACGGAAACGGCCGGATCGTCGCATCAGCCATCAGTTCCAAAAAGTCGAAAAAATAGTTAAACGGAGTGAAGTTTGAGAAACAGGTGAAAGACGGGGGTGTGCTAAGATACCAGTGTTTACAAGGGTTTTCGGCTATCTCCTTCTTGTGCAAGACGGCAGGAAAATGGCCGAGTTTCGAATCCCACTCTCTCCGCCATAAGGCTGAAACCAGTCGAGAGGATACGTCTTCTCGAGAGAGAAGGGTGAAGACGGAGTGTGGCTGTGCTCCCCTCCAGAAAAGGAAACGCAAACTCTGCTCTTTTCATCATCTTTTCCAGGCCATCATCAGGCCAAGAACTACCGGCAGATAAATGACCGAAGCATGTACAACGCGGCTAGCGAGAGCTTTGGACGTCGATCTCACCAGCATTCCCACGAAGTAGAGCATGAAGGCCCCCCCGCCAAGCCCATGGCAGACGTGTAGACGATGCCGCGATCCCCGGCCCAGGCAATAGCGTCGCTAATATCAGAAGGAAGGTGAAAGCAATATCTCAACGCGTGTGAAGCGCGAATCTATAATAAGTCAAAACGCGGCAACATTCGCCAATCAGGAGGGGACGGCGACACTTCCACCGCCGGTTGATCAAAAGATTCCGGATTGGATTACCCATTTATCTCCGTCGCGCACCAGAGTTATGGTGACAGGAGCAGTGGCGTTCAGTGCTCCAGAACGGGTCTCCTGACACTTCACGGTTGCGAAGTTGCCATTGATCTCCGGCTCGCCGCGAACTTCGAGTTTCAGGCTCTGTGGCTGTAGGGATTGGAAAGAGTCCCGAAGGAGTTTCCGATATTTTTCCGGGCAGGAAGGCCATACCTGAAGAATGCCGCCGAAATCGTGCCGATTATAGGAGTCCTCGTAACTGTGCAACACGCCGAGCACAGCCTCTTTATCGAGATGTAGTGCCAAGTTTGTTCGGACTCGGTCCGCGTAGGGGCCGTCCGGATGTCGATTCAAAAAAGCTCTTAGCGCACCGGTACTGTTTACTCCCATCGCATCGATGAACTCACTTTGTTCTCTCTGCAGGTCATCCACCAGCCGTCTTGCCTCACTCGCGTGCCGGCCCTGAGAGTGGGTGCGAAGGAACATGTCGAGAGCGGTAAGGTCGCTCTTATTTAGATTGTTCCATTCGATGTCCTCCAGGCGGCTCAGAACTTGTGGCGCGTATCTGCCATTCGGATACTTGCGAAGGAATTGCCGCAAAACAGAGGCATCTGTCGAGGTCGCATCTTGGCTGTAGGCCATCGATTCAGCGTCCTGCTCCAGTCTTCCGTCGATCACAAGCGTCTTGCCCAAGGCGAACTTCTGCTCCGACCGCAGGGTTATGTATCCGTTCTTCTCGATCTCGACGGTGTGACTTCCCGGGGTTATGTCACGCGTCATAGTACCGTCAGACTCAACTTGACCCAGGTCTTTCCCATCGAAGCGCACAGTCGCCCCCGGTACGCTCGCAGTGATCAAGATCGAAGTTGCCGCGATAACCGCACGCTGTAACCTGACACTGATCTGAGTCTCTTGATCCTTCAACACATTCACGGACGGCAGCTTCAGCGCCTGGAACCCTGGTTTTTCCAGCCGGATCTCGTAGGATGCCGGAGGTAGCGGAATTCTGAGGTCTCCGGAATGGGTGGTTCTCGAGTATTGGAAATCATTGACCAGCACGGTCACGTCCGGTTCGCCAGTTCTCAACAGAACTCCTCCGATCTGGGTCGACCCTCGGCTTTCAGGCACTCGTGAGGAGGCCCAGAAAGCGGGCGGAACTGGCGTCTTGAACTCTGGCAATATCAGGGTGCTACGTATGAGATACACTTTGCCAAAGGCCACAATGATTCCTAAGACAAGAAGTGGCAGGGTGATGGCCAAAGCCTTTTTCAATCCAGCCTTATAAGCGACGCGCTGACGCCGCACTTCGGCGCCCGGCAGGTTGGCAAGAACCCACTCGTGATCAAAAACCTTGTTGTAAACCCGGTTGCGTACTTTCAGAAGGCCATTTTCGACCCGGGTAATTCCGGAAAGCCGCAATATTGAGATCAGTGGATTGGTTTCATCGTCGCGAACGGCATTACCTCGCCGGACTTTGTCGTAGAGCGTCAGCAATCCGGAAACATCCACCTCGCTCTTCAACATCCGCTCGCGAACAAAAAGCAGGTTGTCATCTCGCTCGCGGGCGCGGTTCGACAGAAAGAGCTCTTCGCAAAGTAGATCGACGTCGGACGGATTTCGTACTGCAGCAGATTGGGCCACCTTCTGGCACAGCCGCTGAGTGAGATAAGGATGCCCGCCCGTCCAATAGATGACGCGATCCAACACCGTCAGTTCGTGGCCGTCTGCCACTCCTAGTCCTTGCGCGAGGGGTGTGGCTTCCTGTTTTTCGAAGTCCGTGAGTTCGATCCTGCGGCCGATGTTGAAGGGCGTCGTACGGGTATCGCGCACCAGATCCGACGGTGTTGCGACACCCAGCAGGCAAAACGTCAATCGTTCCATCGCTGGATCAGAAGAACGGCGGTTGTAGCATTCGCGAATGCCAGCGAAGAATTCGTCGGTAGAAAACGGGAGGCTGCGAACCGCGTCAATTTCATCAACAAAGACGACGATTTTGCGGTCAGTACTCGGCAGGATTACGTCCGAAAATGCTCTCATGAACCGGCGCATCGGGCCGAGGTGGGCGGAACGCTGCCAAGACTTCTCGAGTTCATCTTCAAACGAGAGTTGCTGGCCGATCCGTTCCAGGACGCCGTTGTACCACTGCTCTGCGGTCAGGTTTTGTCCAAGGCTCGTCAGGTCCAGGACGGCCACTCTCAAACCGTCCATGCGAAGGCGGGCTGCGGTCCGAACCATCAGCGAAGACTTGCCCATCTGACGGGCCGTGAGGACGTAACAGAAATCGCCCGCTGTGAGAGCCTGGTACAGTTTTTCGTCGGCGGCGCGTTCAATATAGGAAAGCGCATCGCGGCGGAGTGTTCCACCGACAACAAAGAAACTGGCAGGCACGGTTTCAGGCATGGGGACTCAGTTTAGATAGCGGCTGAGATATTGCTCATACAGCTGGCATCGCAGTTTCATATCCCGCGACGAATCGCCGGCTACGATCCCCGAGCTTCGCAGCCGATAGAAGGAATCCGAACTGGAAGAATGCCGCCCCGACATCAAAGCCCCCCGGCGCCGTTGGATTCGCTTCTGGTGAACCTGAATAAGCCCGCACCCGCATCTACAGGCCGCCGAAGAGCGGCATTATGCCACATTTGCGACTGCCACCCAAGGGGGCAACCGGTTCGTCCCTAACCCGTGGCAGTTCCCGCTTTTCTGGTCAGGAACATGCAACGAATCATCGGGGACTTACTTGGGTAGTGGTGCTTTAACCCAAAGACCCCACTACCACTTACCTTGACAACCCTGCATCTTTGATCTAGAGTTCTGGCCTCGTGCTGAGTGTCATCCTCTGTTGTGGTGTATTCTCTCTTCCCTAGGACGGCAAGAATTTTTCGGCCAGTAGATTGGGTTACCCCAAGAGAAGTTTTGATGGGAGGACGCATGAGAGCTTCCCGCCCCGTGCTTGCGGTCTGCCTGCTCTCCAATATCTTGCTCTGCGTGCGGCCAGCGGCATCGCAGTCGGTCTATGGAGAGGTCTGGGGGCGCTTCACGACCGCCTCGGGGGAGCCGATTTCCGCTGCTTCGGTCACCGTCACTTCGGTCGAGACCGGAGCTCGCAGCACAACGAAAAGCGACGCGGGCGGGTATTTCACAATCAGCAATCTGACGCCTGATTTGTACCAGATCGAAGTGCAGGCGGATGGCTTCAAGCGTCTCCAAGGTACGACCCCCGTAAGCGCAGATTCGACAGCAACAGTCAACGCTGCGCTGCAGGCTGGCGACCCGAGTGCAATCACCGAAAGGGCCCCGGGAACGGGCACTGTCTTAAAACTTGACCGGACCGATGTAGCCACGCCCTTCGACTTCCAATCCGTAAGCGACCTGCCCTTGCTCGACCGCAACCTCACCCGGCTGCAGTTGCTGGCGCCCGGGGCCGCCAGAGGGCGCCTCGCCATTCCGCCGAATCAGAATCCGCAGAATGGAGTTCCCGTCAACATTAATGGCCAGCATTTCAGCGGCGCCGCCTTTCAATTGGACGGTACCGAGAATCGTGATCCCCTGGAAGGGATCGCAGTCATCAATCCAACCTTGGACTCTGTGCGGGAGATGAAGGTAACGACGCAAGGGTACAACGCCGAATTCGGACAGGCGACGGCTGGCGTGATCACAGTCCAAACTCGCAGCGGAAGTAATGCCTGGCATGGAGATGCATTCGGATATCGGCGGACAGGCTGGGGTCAATCGACCGACCCATTCGCTCCGGCCGGTGTACCTCCCGGCAAACACATCCTGTTCGGTGGAGCGCTCGGTGGGCCGATCGTGAAGAACAAGCTCTTCCTATTCGGCGACTATGAGGGTACTCGGGTTTCTCAGGGTGCGAATGTACTGCTGAACGTGCCTTCTGAAAATGTTCTCAAGACCTGTCTGGGCAGCGCCGGCGAGGTTGGTTCATTCTGTGATTTGTCTGACTACAGCGCCTTCATCAAGGGCACCCTGCACGATGACAAACGAAACGGCGGCGGGGATTTTCCTGGTAACCAGATCCCGAACTCGAGGATTTCGGACCAGGCGGTCTCACTTCTCAAGCTCTTGCCTCCGCCCAATCAACTCCCCGCGGATCCAATCTGCGGCACCGTGGAAGCCCGAACCGTCTGCGACAATTATCTGACATCAGGAAAAGAGATCTTCGACGCAAACCGCTTCAATCTGAGGGCCGATTACAACTTGGGGTCTGCGGTCCGGTTGTTTGGCCGCTACAGCTTTGGTGACTTTAGCGACACTGGGACGCCGGCATTTGGCGAAAACGCTGGCGGAACTGGCACGAATCCTTTGGGGTTTGCAGGAATTGCCCGAACCCGTAATCAGGGCATTTCTACGGGATTCACATATTCCCTCAGCCCGAAACTGCTTACCGACTTCCGATTCGGGTACGTTCGTTATCGACTCAATAATGACTCCCAGGATTTCGGAAAAAGTCCATCGATTGGTATCCCTGGAATCTTTGCGACCGAAACCAACGATCCCTTCGCCACCGGCTTGCCTGACATACAGATTCCGGGTCAGCAAACAACCGATCATGGACTGTCTTCGAGCATCGGCGGTGACTACTTGCGTTTGGGATATTCCCCCGCTGTCAACAACTGCAACTGTCCCCTGCGGGAACGAGAGCAGCAGTTCCAGTTCGTCGATAACTGGACCCGCAGCTTCGGGGAACATAATGTCAAGTGGGGCGCCGACTTTCGATATCTGCAAAACTATCGGCTGGCGAGCGAACAGCGCCGGACCGGCGCTTTCAGTTTCGCGCCGGATATAACCGGATTAGCACTCGCGACCTTTCTGATCGGAGATGTGACCTCATTTGAGCGATTCGTCAGCACTCCAGCGGCGACTGATGCGGGCGAGCGTCAAAAGAGATTTGGCTTCTATGGGCAGGACACATGGCGGATCAATTCACGCCTCACGCTGAGCTACGGGTTGCGATGGGAAATCTACTTCCCACAAACCGTGACCGGCTCGGGTCGCGGCGGATTTCTCATACCCGACGTCAACAACTCTGATCCAGCGACGACGTACATTAACGTTTCACAAGCATGGGATAGTGCCGGGAACGTCAAGAATAATCTCAGAAATCTCGCGCCCCGCCTTGGGATCGCATATTTGCTGAATCCATCCACTGTAATTCGCGCTGGTTACGGACGTAGCTTTGATACGGGCTATGCTGGAGACCTCTTCGGCATCGCTGCCACTCAGAATCCCCCGGTGACGGTGGATCAGAATATCCAGGCAGGCGGGTTCAATTTGAAGGACGGTCCGCCGGCGTTTGTCTTCCCATCGCAATCCAAGTTTTCAATCTTGGATCTTGCGTCCGCGAACATCGGGGATCCGACGCAGTCTCCGATAGTTCCCCCGAGCGGCACGGTTCTGTATGCTGTGCCCTCCCAAATTCGAGTTCCCACGGTTGACTCCTGGAATCTCACCGTGCAGCACCAACTTTCTCCGCGCATGTATTTTGAACTGGCTTACGTCGGAAACAAGGGCACTCACGTCTTTACCGATAACGGCGCTGGAACGTACTACAATCTGAATCAAACCACACTTGAGGGCGAAATTCTTAAAATAGTCAACATCGACACCGATATACCCAAGTGCCGCAAGGGTAGCATCTTCAAACTGGACGACGGCACACCCAAGTATTGTCTCTTACTTGCGTCATACCGCGGCTTTTACGATCGGACTGAGGTTGTTCCGGATACGTGCCTCCCTACACAACAGTGCTTCTTCGACTCCACGTTGTTTCCGGTGCGATATTTCGGCAACGATGCAGGCGACAACTACCACTCATTGCAAGCGAAGCTGCATCGAAACTTCAGCCGGGGATACTCGTTCATGGCGCACTACACGTGGTCCAGGGCCTTCGACTACGACGACAACTATTTCCGAGTGGATCCCACCGTAGGTTACGGTTCGGCTAGCTTCGACATCACCCACCGGTTTGTGATGATCAATATCTGGGACTTGCCCGTTGGGCGCGGAAAGGCCTGGTTGGACGGAATCAGTCCGGTCGCAGACCGTTTCCTCGGCGGGTGGTCATTGAGTGCAATCACAATTTGGCAGAGTGGTTTTCCCTTCACCCCCTCATATCGGAAGAAGGTTTGCGCCCTGGACACCGATAGCAACGCTCCCTGCCGCCCGAATCGGCTTGGATTCGTCGGGATCTCCGGGAACCGCGAGCAATACTTCACCACCACCGGAGGCAACGCTCTTGAAGGGAAAGACTGCATCCTGGACAACAAGGGCCAACCGACCAACGTTTGCGGCGTCGATCCTGCGACAGGCGACCCCGTCCCTGGTGTCCCTAACGGACCATGGCAGCGACCGGGCGCGGGACAGATCGGGAATGTCGGCCGCAATTCGTTTCGTGGTCCCAGTTTCTTTCAGAGTGACATCGCACTGGCCAAAGTGATCGCCCTTACGGAGGGGACTAGTCTGCGTTTCCGTGTTGATGCTTTCAACGCCTTCAACAAGGTCAATCTGGCAAACCCCAACCCCTGCGTGGACTGCGACGGTGGTGGATCCATTGGCTCACTGGCTCAAGGAGCCATGCAAAGGGCTCTTCAGTTCTCCCTGAAGTTTGAATTCTAGGCTGTGATTGCTTCGCAGCGTCGAAGATTATCAGCAATCTGTCCTTCCCAGAAACATCATCCGTCCCGAAACTCCGAATTGTGGCATAATTCCTTTCCTCGGTGAGCCCGCGGATGTGGGGCGCTGGTGCGGCTTCTTCATCCGGATTCACGGTTCAACCGAGTTGAATTCAACAGCACAGATCAGGATTGCGTCCGCGTCATCGCACGCCTCCCTCCCGGCGCAACCGCGGTTGATCGGCAGGATCGACATGGCAGCTATTGTCCGGCCTCAGACGCAACAACTCGAACTCGCGCACGTTCTCTTCATGGACATCGTGGGCTATTCTCTGCTCCCAATGTCCGAACAGCGTGGCCTGCTGCAGCGATTGCAGGAGTGCGTCCGCGGCACCAGGGAGTTCGACAAAGCGCAAACCAAGGACCAGATCATTCCACTTCCTACCGGAGATGGGATGGCATTGGTCTTTTTCGGCGACCCGGAGGCACCGCTGCGCTGCGCGGTGGAGATCAGCCACAGAACTCGCTCCGCGGAAGGTATTCGCCTTCGGATGGGTCTGCATACCGGGCCGGTGTACCGCGTTGCTGACATCAACTTCAACCGCAACGTGAGCGGCGGAGGGATCAACCTCGCCCAGAGGGTAATGGACTGCGGTGACAGCGGGCACATCCTCATTTCGAAGTTTGTCGCCGATGTGTTGCAACAGCTAGGTCACTGGAATGAATCTCTGCACGATATGGGCGAGGTCGAAGTCAAGCATGGCGTAAGACTGCACCTTTTCAACTTCTGGAACGAGGAAACTGGCAACCCCGAACTTCCCAAGAAACTGGCCGGTCGGGAGTGGCGGGACAACAAAGGCAAGCCCACTGCTCCCTTGCTAGGCCAAACCGTGTCCCACTACCGAATCCTGCGCAAGCTGGGAACCGGAGGCATGGGGGTAGTGTACGAGGCCGAGGACACCCGCCTCGGGCGTCATGTCGCGGTCAAGCTCCTTCCCGAGCAGTTTTCCAGAAGCGAGGCTGCCATTGAGCGCTTTCGGCGGGAGGCCTGTACAGCCTCGTCGCTGAACCATCCGAATATCTGCATCGTCCATGATGTGGGCGAACGTGAGGGTCAGCACTTTATCGTGATGGAGCTTCTGGAAGGGAAGAACCTCAAGCAGGTGATCGCGTCCAGTCCACTGTCTCCAGAACGCATTCTGGCCTTGGGAGTTCAGATTGCGGAGGGTCTGGAGGCGGCTCACGCTCGGCGCATCATCCACCGCGACATCAAACCCGCCAATCTGTTCGTGCTCCCGGAAGATCGTCTCAAGATTCTTGATTTCGGGCTGGCAAAGTTGACGGGGCGTGATCGCAACGAGGCAACGCCAGCCCATGATGAGCCAACTCGGCAGAACCTCACGAGTTCCGAGGAGTTCGCGGGCACCGTGTCGTACATGTCTCCGGAACAGGCGCGCGGCGAGCCGCTCGATCACCGCACGGATCTCTTCTCCTTCGGGGTGGTACTGTACGAAATGGCAACAGGAGTGCTTCCCTTCAGTGGAGACACACCTGCCGTCGTGTTCGACGCGATCCTGAATCGCCCGCCGGTTCCCCCGGTGCGCGTCAATCCGCATCTCTCGCCCGAGTTGGAGCGCGTGATTACTCGCGCGCTGGAGAAACGTCGCGACCTGCGCTACCAGTCCGCGGCTGACATCGGCGCCGAGTTGAGCCGATTGGCTACGCGGACGAGTCCTGGCTTGTCGGAACCAAATCCGCAACCGGCGTCCAAAACAGGCGGCCTCCAGATCGTTCTGCTCTACAAACGTAGCGCTCAGCCGGATGAACAATTCATGCGGGCCTTGGAGCAAAACCTGACAAACCAGGGTTACCAGGTGTTTGTGGACCGTCACCTCTCAGTGGGGGTTGAGTGGGCGCGTGAGATTGAGAGCAAGATTGGTTCGGCCGACGCGGTCGTGACGCTGCTCTCGACGGCTTCGGTCCAAAGCGAAATGCTCGCCTATGAGGTCCAGTTAGCCCACTCTTATGCGGAGCGCCAGGGCGGCAAGCCGCGTCTTTTGCCGGTCCGCCTCCAATTTCACGCACAACTCCCGGATGCCTTACATTCCGTGCTCGACGGGCTCAATTACACCCTCTGGGAAGGCTCTGCCGACAATGAACGGACCTTAGCAGATTTGACCAGGGCTCTACGGGCCGCACCGGATGCCTTTCGCCGCAGACCCAACCTGGAACCCGTTGGTGGAGCGCTGCCGCTTGATTCCAAGTTCTACATCGTCCGGCCCACCGACCGGGAGTTCTACTCGGCGGTGGCTCGCAATGACAGCATCATCCTGGTCAAGGGCGCCCGCCAGATGGGAAAAACTTCCTTGACAGCGCGTGGACTTCAGCAGGCCCGCAAAGCCGGGGCTCGGGTTGTACTTACGGATTTCCAGAAGCTGAATTCAGCGCACCTCCAGTCGGTGGAAAGCCTGTTCCTCTGCCTGGCTGGAGCGATCGCCGAACAACTTGATCTCGATACCTCTCCGGAGCAATGTTGGGAACCCCGCCGGGGGCCCAGCATGAATTTCGAGCGCTTTTTTCGCCGCGAAATCCTGGGCAAAACCAAAGAACGGCTGGTTTGGGGCATGGATGAGGTGGACCGCCTCTTCGCCTGCAGTTTTGGCAGCGAGGTTTTCGGTTTGTTTCGCTCCTGGCACAACGAGCGCTCGCTCGACCCTTCCGGCCCGTGGCAGAAGCTGAGCCTCGCCATCGCCTACGCCAGCGAGGCGCACCTTTTCATCACCGATGTGAACCAGTCGCCTTTCAACGTGGGCACTCGTCTGGTACTGACTGACTTCAATCTGGAGCAGGTGAGGGAATTGAACCAGCGCTACGGGAGTCCGCTCCGCAGCGAAGGCGAACTCGAGTTTTTTTTCACCCTTGTGGGCGGCCAGCCGTTCCTTACGCAACGAGGATTGCACCATATGGTAGACCAAGGACTGTCTTATTCCGAGTTCGCGGCAGGGGCCGTCCGCGACGAGGGTCCGTATGGCGACCATCTGAGGAGAATCTTCGTTTCCTTAAATCAGGATCCCGCGCTCTGCGATGTTGTGCGGGATGTGATTTCGGGGCGGCACTCTTCCAGCACGGATGCGTTTTACCGGTTGCGAAGCTCAGGGGTGGTAGCCGGCGAATCGGCTCGGGACATGAAACTACGATGCCAACTTTATGAGCAATATCTCACGCGTCATTTGAGCTGAGGTCCCATGCCTGAAAGTATGTCTGCCAGTTTCTTGTTGTGGGCGGAACGCTCCGCTGCGATGCGCCTTCCTATCCTTTAATATGAGTGAGACCAGAGTACAACCATAGTGGGGTCACAGTGCCATCACTCCGGTGTACACCTTGAGGTGTACCCATCCGTTTCCATCCGGTCAGCACATTCGCGCCTACCGAACGGCAAAGCGAAACCAGCGGCACCGTCGTTGGAGGGGGAGTTTCCTGAGTGATTGCACTGGTCAGGCTGCCCTGGGGTCCCAAGCGATAGCAGTGACGAAACGTAGTCCCGTGCTGCGGTTTTCTTTGCATGCGCGGGGTCGCTATGGTACCAAGGAAATTGAATCTCCTTGGGATGGTGCTGACAGGTGCAGACGGGCGGGCGTGCGCTCCGGTGGTCCCTTTTATGTCTGCCGTGCTGTGTGGTTTTTCTGCTGTGTTGTTTCTCGTCTCTGCTCTTCGCGCGTCAGGCGCAAGCTCAATCCAGCCGTCGCATTCCGGAACGGTCCCCGGTTAGTACTGCAACGTTACAGGGCTTGCTTCGCGATCCGCGGGGACGGGCGATTCCGGGTGTCCAGCTTGATCTTCGCAGCAAGACCAACGGTCAACATTACTCCGTAGCCACCGACGTCGAAGGGATCTTCCGTCTGCGAGATGTTCGCGTGGGAATTTATGAGGTCCAACTCACCCGGGAAGGATTCCAAACACAAACGATCCCCGGCCTCGAGGTCAGGACCCCGGTCACCGTTCTCGAACTCACGCTGCGCGAGTCAGATGAGACGGTTCCGGCGGCCAGGTGCTCGTCAGGTTTGCCAGGAACGCCATGCACTTCTGCGCCTGCCAGTCCTGGTACGCCTTATCCGGGAGTGCGTAGCCCCGCTTCTCTAGAACCGTCTTCAGAGGCTCCGCCCGAGCAAGTCTCTCCTGAGTCCGCGAATTTCTCGCCGAACCCAGACCGCTGGGACATCGCCATGCCAGAGTGGCGACGGTATGAGAAGCAACCGGATGCACCATACGTGAAAGGCCACTGGTACGATCCTTTCAATCGCAACCGGCTCAAGGGCGATTACCCGATCTTCGGACAGCGCTGGTTCTTCAATTTCACGGGCACAAGCGAAACTGGATTCGACGGCCGCCGTCTACCAGTACCTAGCGGCTTGAACTCTGAGGATCCCGGCAGCAGCAAGTTCTTTGGAAGGGGAGAGCAGGCGTTCGTCGCCGAGGATCTGCGTTTGTCGTTCGACCTCTTCCGCGGCGACACCAGTTTTCGTCCGGTGAATTTTCGCATTCGCCTTACACCGGAGATCAACCTTAATTTCCTTCAGACGCGCGAACGCGGCCTTGTGAATATCGACACGCGCAAAGGGACAAATCGTTTTGACACGCATGTCGGATTACAGGAGGCGTTCGTCGAAGCCAAGCTGCGCGACCTCAGTCCAAATTACGATTTTGTTTCCGTGCGAGGCGGAATCCAGCAATTCACCAGTGACTTCCGGGGATTTCTTTTTTCGGAAGAGCAGCCCGGCCTCCGGATCTTTGGAAATTTGCATTCCAACCGGCTGGCCTACAACCTCGCGTGGTTTGATCTCCTCGAAAAAAATACCAATAGCGGCTTGAACACATTCCACACGCGGGGACAACAGGTTTACGTCGCTAACTTATACATCCAGGATTTTCTTACCAAGGGCTACACGACCGAGTTCAGCTTCCACTACAACCGCGATGATGCGAGCGTTCACTATGACGACAATGGATTCCTGGTGCGACCAGCGCCTGTCGGAGCGGTGGTGAATGGCACGGTCCATCCGCACAACATTCGTGCCTACTATCTGGGATGGACGGGCAACGGTCACATCGGACGCATTAACGTGAGCAACGCTTTCTATCAGGCGCTGGGACACGACGACTTCAACACCATCGCGGGACGCCGCGTCAGAATCAACGCGCAGATGGCGGCGCTGGAACTCTCCGTAGACAAAGACTGGGCGCGTTATCGCGCTTCGTTTTTTTATGCCTCCGGCGACTCCAGTAATCGCTCGGGAGCTTCCCGGACGGATGGCACGGCGCGGGGGTTCGACTCGATCGTTGACAACACTCACTTTGCGGGCAGCGACTTCAGCTTCTGGGACCGCGAAGGCATCCGGCTGACTGCCACCGGCGTGGCGCTGGTTACTCCGATGAGCCTGCTTCCCGATTTGCGGTCGAGCAAAGAAGAGGGTCAAGCGAACTTTGTGAACCCGGGGATTTATGTATTCAATCTCGGAGCGGACTTCGACGTGACGCCGAAGCTGCGCGCCTTCGTCAACTCGAATTATTTACGCTTCGACCGCACCGAGCCGCTGGAGTTGCTGCTGTTTCAACGTCCGATCCGGCACAGTATCGGAACGGATGTGGGTGCGGGCTTCGAGTATAGGCCGCCTCTGAGTGAAAACATCGTCGTCCGGGGCGGGGCGTCAGCACTGGTGCCGGGGCAGAGCCTGGAAGATATTTATAACGGCAGGGTTTTGTTTTCGCTGTTCGCCAACGTGAGGTTTCAGTTCTGAAGGTCCTTGGGGAAACGTGAGGTTTGCGCTTGACAATGTCTTTGGTGTTCTCAGCGCCACAGCCTTGCTGTGCCTGGCGTTCGCGGTCCGTACCGACATTTCCGCTTCTGCGCAAAGCGGCCAAAGCGTTCTGCTCGTGCAATCGCAAGCTGACGCCGACCGAAAGTCTGCCGGTTGCCTGACCTGTCACACCTCGATCGACAGTCCCACGATGCATATCACTGGCACGGTGCGACTGGGCTGCACCGATTGTCATGGCGGCAATAGCGATGCCCGCATCGCCGCGGGCACTTCGGAGAATTCTGCCGGGTATGGGCAGGCGAAGAAGCAAGCCCATCCGCAGCCTCGCAATCCGGAGACTGCGCGATCCTCTGCCAACCCTGAGCGAGCCTATACCAGCTGGTTGCGAGAGAACTGGGACTACGTCCGCTTCATAAATCCCGGAGATCTGCGGGTCTCGGAAAATACTTGTGGGACGTCCGGCTGTCATACGGCCGAAGTGCGCAAGGTTCAAATGAGCATGATGACACATGGCGCCATGCTGTGGGGCGCGGCGCTCTACAATAACGGCGCGTTTCCTCTAAAGACTCCGCAGTTCGGCGAGAGCTACGGCCCCGACGGCAGTCCGCGGCGGCTGACTACTTTTCCGCCGCCCACGCCGGAGGAAATCAGCAAGAAGGGAATCCTGCCTTATCTCGATCCGCTGGAGCGTTGGGAGATTTCTCAGCCGGGAAATGTGCTGCGCGTGTTTGAGCGCGGAGGAAAAGCGAAACCCGAAGTCGGCAACCCCAGCCTGGCGGAGGATCCCGGCAAGCCCGAGATCAAGTTGAGTGCACGCGGTTTCGGCACAGAATTGCGTACTGATCCTGTTGTGCTGGGACTGCAGAAAACTCGCCTGCTGGACCCGCTCCTCTCGTTTCCGGGTACCAACGATCAGCCCGGCGATTATCGTGCCAGCGGATGCAGTGCTTGCCACGTCATCTATGCCAACGACCGTTCGCCGGAACATTCGGGCGCGTACGCGGCCCACGGCAATCTGGGACAGACCGCAACTTCCGATCCCACGATTCCGCGTAACGCGTCTGGCCACCCGATTCGCCATCAGTTCACGCGTTCCATTCCGTCGAGCCAGTGCATGGTCTGCCATATTCATCCGGGCACGAATATGGTTTCTACGTACTTCGGATACACCTGGTGGGACAACGAAATGGATGGCGAACACATGTGGCCAGCTGAGCAACGCCGTCCGAACGCTAACGAGCAAAACCGCACCCAGACGCGCAATCCCGAGGGATCCGCCGTTCGGGGTCTGTGGGCGGACATTGCCTTTCTGGAAAAGACCGGCACGCCGGAATTCAATCGGCAACTTCAGCACACGCAGTTTGCCGACTTCCATAGTCACGGCTGGATCTTCCGCGCTGTCTTCAAGCACGATCGCAAAGGCAACTTGCAGGACGCCGATGACAAGATTGTTTCCTTCGACGATCCCGAGAAACTGAAGAAGGCTGTTCATCTGAAAGATATCCACCTCGAAAAGGGGATGCATTGCGTGGACTGCCACTTCGAGCAGGACAGTCACGGCAATGGCAAACTCTACGGCGAGACGCGCAATGCCATCGAGATCGACTGCGTGGATTGCCACGGGACTATTCAACAACGGGCTTCCTTGGTGACGTCCGGCACGGCAGCACCCGCGGGCGGTACAAATCTTGCAGGATTACGCACACCCTGGCAGGAGCGCCGTTTTTACTGGAAGGAAGACCGGTTGTATCAGCGCTCGATGCTCGACAAAGAGAAAGAATGGGAAGTGGTGCAGGTGCGGGACACGATTACTCCCGGCAATACGCATTACAACGAGAAGTCACGACTGGCAAAGACGATCCAACAGGACGGACATACGTGGGGCGATGTGCCGCCGAAAGAAGGCGAATCCAAGCTTGCTCACCAGAACGGTCGGATGACTTGCTACACCTGCCATTCGTCGTGGGCGCCGACATGCTATGGCTGTCATCTTTCGATGACCGCCAACCAGCGCATGCCTATGCTGCACAACGAAGGCCTCACTACGCGCAACTGGACTTCCTACAACTTTCAGCTCCTGCGCGACGACATCTATACGCTTGGGATTGACGGTACCGTGACGGGAAATCGCGTGGCGCCTGTGCGTTCCGCGTGCGCGGTGCTGGTCAGTTCGCAGAATAATGACCGCGACTGGCTCTACTATCAGCAGCAAACCATTTCGACGGAAGGCTTCAGCGGACAGGCCTTCAGTACGTTTGTCCCGCATACGGTGCGCGGGAAAGAAACGAAAGGCTGCACGGAATGCCACGTCTCGCGTTCCAACGACAACAATGCCTGGATGGCGCAACTGCTCCTCCAGGGCACGAACTTCATGAACTTCATGGGACGGTACGTTTTCGTCGCCACTGGTAACAAAGGTTACGAAGCGGTCGCGGTGACTGAGCATGACGAGCCGCCCGTCGTGATCGGCAGCGACTTTCAGAAGATCGCTTATCCCGACAACTACAAGAAGCACATCGAGAATCATCGTGCGCTGAAAGAAGCGCACTATCATCCGGGCGCGGAGGTTCTTGACCTGCAGGCGCGTGGAGAGTATCTCTACGCCGCGATGGGCAAAGGCGGGCTGCGCATTTTCGACGTTGCCAATATCGACAATAAAGACATCTCAGAGCGAATGGTTACGGCGCCGGTCTCGCCGCGGGGGCAGCGTTTTTTCTTGCCAACCAAATACGCAATGGCTGTGGCCACGCCAACTACGCTCGAAGTAGATCCATTGCGCTCGCATCGCAAGGAGAACGAAGAACAATCAGTCCATCCGATGTACGGATTTCTCTACGTCGCGGACAAGTACGAAGGCCTGGTGATGGTTGGTGACCCCGACCTCAAGGGCAAGAGCCCTGGCGTGAGCACGCTGCTGGATGGGAATCCGGCAAATAACTTTCTCAAGCGGGCGCTAGCGTTTAATCCTAACGGAATATTGAATGGAGCGCGTCGCATTACGATCGCGGGAACCTACGCTTACATTCTTTGCGATCGCGGGCTGGTGGTGGTTGATCTCGACAATCCGCTACAGCCGAAGGTGACTGCTGAAATCGGGCCGCCGTTTTTGAGCGACCCACGAGGACTGGCCGTGCAGTTCCGGTATGCGTTTGTGGTGGATCGCGACGGATTGAAAGTTCTGGATGTCACCCACCTCGCACGGCCGAAACCGGTTTTGGGCGCAGTGGTCGCGCTGGAAGGTGCTCGCAACCTGTATGTTGCCCGAACTTATGCGTATATCGCGAGCGGGAAGCAGGGCGTGGCAATCGTGGATGTGGAGCATCCCGAGCAACCTCGACTCGATCAGATGTTCAACCCCGGTGGCGAAATCAGCGACGCCAATGATGTGAAGCTGGGAATGGTGAGCTCGAGTCTGTTCGCCTACATCGCCGACGGCCGAATTGGTTTGCGAGTGGTGCAACTCTTCTCGCCTCCCGACAACCCGGCGTTCGCCGGCTTCAGCCCTCGGCCTACGCCTAGGCTGATCGCGACTTATCACACTCACGGCCCGGCGCTGGCTGTGTCTAAGGGAATTGACCGTGATCGTGCTGTGGACGAGAGCGGAAATCAACTGGCCGTGTTCGGACGACGGGGAGCCCGGCCCTTCAACCGTCAGGAGATGGAGCGGATTTATTTGCGGAATGGGGAGGTCTTCACTGTGACCGATCAACCACCAGCGAAGTAGGCTGGAGCTATCGCCGCCCGCGATTGTAGCGCAGGCACTCCTCGGCTTCGCTAAGGGCAGGCTCCTGCTGGTCATCGTGAGGGCGGCTTCGCTCGCGGAAGTGGCGGCGGGACGCCGCCCCCACTGCCGCCGGGACGGCGGCGCTACTTATCCATTCGGGCCCGCAGTTGCTCGATCGTGAAGCCGCTTTTGGTCGGTTTAGCTTTTGTCCAATCGTGATACTGGTGGCATTCGAAGCAGCGGCCTTCAGCGGCTTCCGTCGCTGGCCCCTGCGGATGATGGCACTGCCGGCACGTCTGAATCCCGGGCAAGAGGACGTCGGCCGTTTCACGGCTGTCGCGCGCGCGCGTGTGGCAACTGGTGCACGACATCATGCGGTGGGCGTGATGATCGAAATCGGCATGCGATAGCCAACGCGCGGTGATGTTGGACTTGACGACTTCGGGCTGGGAATCGCTGGTTGCCTTGAGCGTGTGGCACTGCTTGCATGTCTTGGCATAGAGCAGCCACTCGGCGTCGTCGACGTGGAATTTCACCCACTGGGCAGCATTTCTGGCCACGCGCACGACCGAGTCCTTCCCGGGCAGCTGATGGTCGCGCGGCTCAACTTCGTGAACATCCGCAGGATGAGCTGCGATGTATTCGCCGAATCTCTTCATCAGAAACGCGTGTACAACTTCGGGCTTATCGTGAGGAACCTGATCGTTGCCGAAGCGCTTGTCAAACTGCAAAGTGTGGCAGGCGGCGCAGTGGTTTGCGAACTCCGGCGGCGGCATATAAGCCTGATCATGGGGACGCCGAGGAGTCGCGTTGGTTGCGGCAGCCGGATGCATCTCTGCGGCGTTGTACGGCGAAGCCGTTGTCGAAACGGAACGGTGGCAGTCCTCGCAGGTCATCTGTACGCGCGCGTTGTTGGGTCCCGTCAGGTTGGGTTGCAAGTGGACGTAGTGGTTCAGCCGCACAGTCCCGGGATCAGCTTTGCTCGAACGCAGACGCGCAAATTCCGGATGCGTCTTGTCAAAGCTGCTGATGGCAGCAGCGTAGTGCGGTTGGCCGTCGCGAGACCGCAGTTCGGCGTGACATTGAGTGCAGGCTGAATCCGCCGTGGCATGCAGGAGCATCGCGCCCTTGTGCTCGACGTGGCAGACCGCGCATTCGGGAGTGAATGTCTGATTGGCGTGATGGATGGGCGCATCGTGGCAGGTGAGGCACGCCTGGTCGGTAACGTGCGCGGTGAAAGCGCCGGCTTGGACAACGTGGCAGAGGGTGCACTGCTGCGTGAATGCGGCGTGAGCATGGGAGAGTTGCCCGCTGGAATACACTTTCTGGCCGCCCTGCGCGCGCTGCGCGATAAACCAGGTCAGTGCAATCACGGGAATCGCGACGGACAGCCAGAAACGCCAGCGCCGGAAGGGGTGCGGTCGCGCGAAGTATTGCAGGTCAATGCGCTTAGCGAGCTTCTTCGTTGTTCGCGTCCGTCGCAACATCGCTCAATCTCAAGATTTCGAATGTTAGAACTTGGAGGCCACTACCGCATGCACCGCTCCCAGCAGCAACAGGGCATAGGAAAGCGGGATGTGCACCAGCAGCCAGCCGTGCAGAATCTTGTGCAGGCGGCTTTGTTTATCCAGTTGCCGCTTTTCTTCGCAAATGTTTTCCAGGTCATCCAGGTTCGAGTGGAGTTCCGGGGGAAGCAGAACGCGAAACTGCCGGAACATCTTCTGCGCTTGCGCTGTCTGACCCAGGGGCATCGCATGCGCTCCGGCGTGCTCCAGATACGGACGCATTTCGTCATCCAGGAACTGGCGCAACTGTGCGCTCACCTGCTGGTTGGCTTGCAATCCGGAAGCTACCGTCAGTCCTCCCTGGGTGCCCGCGCTGGCTGACACGGCCCGCTGTCGTTCACTAGCGCGTGAGACCTCGCCTTCCAGGGCGGAGCAGGTTTCCTCCACCAGTTGTCCGGCCTCTTCTGCCAGTTGGCCGCGTACACGGTCGATCTGTTCGTAGATGGTCTCCATGGGAAGCTGTGCGGTTTGGAAGCGCGGCATGAAGTGTTGCAAGGCCGCGCCCAGAATGCCGCTGATCCAAACGAAGAGGAACAACCACATCAGCATTCGAGTGAGTGTTCCGCCGAAATGAAATCCGCCGTGAAAGAGAATCAGTGGGAAGCTTAGAAAGCCGAGCCACAGATGGCCGCGCATCCAGGATTGCGCGCGTCCTACGCGCCATACCGGAAACTTCTTGCGCAGGCCTAGCAATCCAGCGAACAGCATGAAGAAGAAGCCTACGATTCCGTAAGTCAGTCCTACGGAACTGCCGCCTCTTGGTCCTTGGGGTGATTGCAGGCAATAAGGGATGTACACCGCGGTCGCGATGGCCAGTCCTACTGCGCTGCCGACGAACCATCTGCGGTGCGTGTGATCAATGAGCACTTGACACTCAGCTCCTGCCTTTAATGGGTGCAGGTTGCGCCAGCAGTCCTGCAAAAAACTCAGGCGGATTTACGCGATGCGCCGCATCATGCGGGCAGGCGTAAACACAACTCGGCTCGGCGTGGTCGTGGCATAAATCACAGGACGTCGCTTTGACGCGCACGCCGGCGATCTTGTGTTCGGGATGCGCGGGGTCATCGAGTTCGGATGGGAACGGATGCAGATTGATATTCCCGTAGGGACAGTTGGTGGCGCAAAGGCCGCAGCCGATGCACCAGTCTTCGATGATTACCTCGAGCGTGTTGCGCCGCCGGATGGAGCCGACCGGGCATCCGACCATACAGAGCGGATCGCGACACTGACGGCAGGAAGTGGCCACCAAGTACTTGTCAAATCGCAGACCTTCGCGGACCAGGCGGCTGACTCCCTCATGGGCATCGGCACAGGCGCGGACGCATTGGTCGCAGCGCGTGCATTTCTCCAGGTCAAGCACGAGAAGGCTTTGCGCCTCCATCAGCCCCTGGGCCAGGAACTGATCGACGGGAACGTTCTGGGCCTGGACGGTGTGCCGCAGATTTTCTTCGATACGCTCGTGGGCAATTGCCTCCAGCTTTTGGCGCACGTCAGGAAAGCGGTCGAGCATGAGTTGAAAATCTTCACCGGCGATGCGCACGACCTCTACGTGGTCTAGAGCCGTACAGGTCGCCGAGCGCGGGATGCCGCTGAGCAGGGCAATCTCGCCAAAGTATCCGCCGCGCGCGAGATAGGCGAGCACCAGTTCGCCGCCCGGACGCTGTTCTGAAACTTTCACGAAGCCGATTCGGACCAGGTAGAAGCTGTCGGCGGGATCTCCCTGGCGGCAAATTACCTGGCCAGGATTGAACCGCAACAACTCGACGCGATCGCGCAGGTGGTCGATGAAGTCCTGCGTCACAGAGGCAAAGACAGGCACGCTGCGCAGATGCGAGTCGAGGGCGCGGGCGCGGTAATTGCGTTCCAGTTGGGCGCGGAAGGTTTTGTTGCGCTGCAGAATGTCGAGTACATTGCGCAGCATTTCCAGCATCACGCAGTCGGTGCGGGCGCGCACGGTCGCCGAGCGCGGGTAATAACTCATGCACGTCATTTCGCCAAACATGTCCCCGGGGTTCAATTCGGCGATGGGATTGTCGTAAGGCAGGTCAACCGAGGCGTCGATAGGAATGAAGGGCCGGTCGGATTCTTCGCTGCGGCGGTCTCCCTCGCGGGGTGCCAGCAAGCTTTGCAGTTTACTGAAGAAGCCTTTACTGCTGCCTTCGGTCTTGACGTGCGCAATCGGGCTGGAGAGAAAAACTTCTGCTTTACCTTCGAGGATGTAGAAAGCTGTCGAGCCGAACTCGCCTTCGCGACAAACAATTTCTTCTGCCTTGAAATGCCGCTTCACAACAGCCTTTTGGTTCAGTTCGAGAAATGTTCCGGAAACGTTCTGGAAAATCGGCAGATTCAGCAGCTCAGCGGGATCGAGAACGTCGCCTTCGCCGAGTTGGGTCCCGACGACGCGTTTGTTTGTAAGCGCGCCCGTGGGACAAGAAACCATGCACTCGCCGCACGACACACAGGACGACTCGCTCATGGGCAGGTTGTTATCGAAAGCAATGCCAGCCTGGTAGCCTTTGCCGCGGCGAGCCAGCACCCAATTGTCGCGGATGTCATCGCAGCCTCGAATGCAGCGATCACAGAGAATACAGGCTTCGTGATCGACAGCGATGACGGCGGAGGAGTCGTCCTTGCCGCGCGGAGTTGTGCGGCGAGGAAAACGAGGCTCCTTCATTCCAGCCGCGCCGGCGAGGCGTTCCAGTTCACAGTCTCCGGATTGCTGCTGGCGAGCGCAGGGCGCAGGATGGTCCGACATCAGCAGCTCGACCAGGGTGTTTCGCGCGGCTTGCACCGGGTCGGTCGACGTCTTCACCGTCATGCCGGGTTCACACTGACGGATGCAGGAAGCAGCATACACGCGCTGTCCGACGTCCACTACGCATACGCGGCACACGCCCACCGGATTTTCGTTCTGCTGGTGGCAGAGGGTCGGGATGGGAATGCCATTGACGCGCGCGGCGTCGAAGATCGTCGTGCCCGCTGGAACTGAGATGGGCCTGCCGTCGATGGTGAGTTGAATCTCCGCGGCGGGTTTGGTGCTCATGCCGTCCCTCTTTGTGTTTGCGGAAAGCAGACACCAGTGGGACAGCGACGATGAGTGAGATGGTCGTCAACGACCTCGCGAAAATGTTTCAGGACAGAAAGGATGGGGACGGGAACTACCTGGCCAAGTCCGCAGATGGAAGTCAGCTTCAGCGCATGCGAGAGCTCATCGAGCAATGGCAGGTCGCTGCTCGAGGAGCGGCCTTCGGTCCATCCCGTAAGCATTTCGACCAGCTTCTGCGAGCCGACGCGACAGGGAACACACTTGCCGCACGACTCGTTGCGATAGAAGCGGACTGCGTTGAGCGCCATGTCGAGCATGCAGCGGCCTTCGGCACAGACCACAATTGCTCCGGAGCCGACCATGGAACCGGCTGCCGCTACAGCATTCCAATCGAGGGGAAGATTAGCCATGGACGCGGGCAGGTATCCAGAAGAAGGGCCCGAAGGCGCGTAGCCGAGCAGCTGCCGATCCCCAAGAATGCCACCGGCGTATTCGAAGATGAGCTGAGAATACTTCGTGCCCATCGGGACTTCGTAGATTCCGGGACGATTTACGTCGCCGCTAATGCCTACGAACTTCATACCGGATGCGGCGTTTGTTCCCTGGGCCTTGAACCAGTCCGCGCCGCGGCAAAGGATCACGGTGGCGAAAGTGAAGGTCTCCACATTGTTGATGGCGGTCGGCTGATTCCATAGTCCGTTCGTGCCTGGGAAGGGCGGCTTGTTGCGCGGTTCGGCGCGTTTGCCTTCGATGGCTTCGAGCAACGCGCTCTCTTCGCCGCAGATATAACCTCCAGGGCTAACAAAGATTTCGAGGTCGAAGGCTAAGTCGCTGCCGAGAATTCGTAGACCGAGTAGACCATCGCGATAGCAGCGGTCGATTTCTTCCTGAAGGATTTCTTTCGGTCGCTCGTACTCGTGACGGATGTAGAGAATTCCGCGGCGAGCGCCGGTGACGAGTCCGGCCATGATCATCCCTTCGATCACGAGGTACGGGACGTTCTCCATGATGAAGCGGTCTTTGATGGTGCCGGGCTCGCTCTCATCGGCGTTGCAGACGATGTACTTTTCTTTGCCAGGAGCGTTGCGCACGATTTCCCACTTACTGCCGGTAGGGAAGCCGGCGCCGCCCATGCCGCGTAGTCCCGCGGCTTTCAGGGTGGCGACCACGGCGCTCCAGTCCGGATTCTCGACAAATTTCCGGACCAGGGAATATTTGGGATTACCGCTGTAAGGATCGGATGCGACCGTTGCCCGATGATGCTCTCGCGGTTCGGCGGGAAGTTCGCGCCCGGAGAGCACGTCCCGCACAAGAGCCGCTGCACGATGTTCATCAACATCGCAGTAGATCCGATCGTTGATAGACAAAGCGGGCGCCTGGTCGCAGCGACCGAGACAGGACACGTCACGCACAGACACTTTTTCCGGGCCGCCAGCCCGGAAAGCTTGGTGCAAGCCACGTTTAAGCTCGGGAGCGCCCCGCAGATGGCAAGACATATCGGCGCAGACACGGACTTCCGCCTGAGCCGGCGGCGCGAGATGAAAGTGTGGATAAAAACTGGCTACCGCATGAATCTGGCTGAGCGGCACCTGAATCCTGGCGGCAAGTTCCTGCAACCGATCGGCCGGCAGGTAGCCGAATTGATGCTGAATGGACCTGAGTTCGTCGATCAAGCGACAGGGTCCCCTTAGTTCCACAGAACGACAAGGTTATCAGGAATCTATTGATTTCGTGCGACAGACTGGGTATAAAGCAAGACCATTGCCCCAAAAAATGTGCGCGTGAATCCTGGCTTCGTGCCGGAAGAACCATGGCTGCAGGAATGGTCGACAAGGGACGAGTGGCGTGGCATTGGGCGGCGTGTCTCACAATCGCCTGCATCGGTTCGGCCTCAGCCCAGAACACGGTGGTGGGCAAGTACAACGGCCCGGGCGGATGCGCCTCCAGCAGCTGTCATGGAAGCATCCAACCGAAACAGATCACCGGCGTTGCCCAGAACGAATACAGCATCTGGGCTGGGCAAGACAAACACGCACGCGCCTACCAGGTACTTTCCAATGACGTTTCCATTCGCATCGGAAAAATTCTGAACCTGAAGTCACCTCCTAACCAAAACCAGAAATGCCTGGCGTGCCATGCGCTGTCTGTTCCCGCCGAGATGCGCACGCAGAGCTTCGACATCAGCGACGGCGTGAGCTGCGAGCATTGCCACGGCCCAGCGGCCGGATGGCTGGGAGCACACACGGTCAAAGAGTGGGAGACACGGACCGGAGACCAGAAGGCTCAACTCGGCATGCGCGATCTGCGCGACGTGGTTGTGCGCAGTCATACGTGTCTCAACTGTCACGTGGGAACCGAAGAGAAGTCAGTCGACCACCAGATGATTGCG